>JAJTGH010000005.1 GCA_021299555.1 Comamonadaceae bacterium | reverse complement strand
AGGCCCTGGCGCTGGCCCAGGGTGTAAAAACTCAGGCCCACATGCTCGCCGATCACGCGGCCTTGGTCGTTTTTGATCGGGCCGGGCACCTTGGCGATGTAGCGGTTCAACAACTCACGGAAGGGCCGCTCGCCTATGAAGCAGATGCCGGTGGAGTCTTTCTTCTTCGCGTTGGGCAGACCGATTTCATCAGCGATTCGGCGCACCTCGCTTTTGTGCAACTCGCCCACCGGAAACAGGGTCTTTGAAAGCTGCGCTTGGTCAAGCCGGTGCAAAAAATAGCTCTGGTCCTTGCCGGGGTCCAGCCCCTTGAGCAATTCGTAACGCAGCCGGGCGCCTTGCCAGGCGAGCGGCTCGCCCGCATCTGACGCAAGGCAACGCAGCCGGGCGTAATGCCCGGTGGCGATTTTTTCAGCACCCAGTCGCATGGCATGGTCCAGGAAGGCCTTGAACTTGATCTCGGCATTGCACAAGATGTCGGGGTTGGGCGTGCGGCCGGCCTGGTACTCGCGCAGGAACTCGGCAAACACCCGGTCCTTGTAGTCGGCCGCAAAGTTGACATGCTCGATCTCGATGCCGATCACGTCGGCCACGGCGGCAGCGTCCACGAAATCGATGTTGGACGAACAGTACTCGCTGTCGTCGTCGTCCTCCCAGTTCTTCATGAAGATGCCAATGACCTCATGCCCGGCTTTCTTGAGCAAGTAAGCGCTGACGGCCGAGTCCACGCCGCCACTCAGACCAACAACCACACGCATGAGACGTTCTGACATGGGAGCGGATTATCCCGGGTGCGCTACGCTAGAGTCCCAAGCACCGCAAATCTGCCCATGACCAGTCCCCAGCAAACCGCCCGCCTAGGCGCCGTCGCCATAGCCGCCGTGTGGCTGGCCATTGCTGCTGCTCTGTACTGGGGCTTTGAGTACTTCGAGCAGGGCCAGCAGGCCAAGCTGCAGCCGTACACGCGCAGTGCGGGCGAGTTGGTGATTCCGCGCCAGCCAGACGGGCACTTTCATGTGCGAGGCGAGGTCAACCGGCATCCGGTGAACTTTCTGGTGGACACCGGTGCCACCCACGTGAGCGTGAGTCAGGCCCTGGCCGATCGGGCTGGCCTGCCGGCGGGAGCGCCCATCACGCTGAGCACGGCCAACGGGCCACGGGCCGGTCAACTGGTGCGCGGCGTGCCGGTGCGGGCGGGCGAACTGGTGCTCAACGATGCCAGCGTCAGTGTGGGTCTGAGTGGCATGGCGCCCGATCAGGCCTTGCTCGGACAATCTTTCCTGAAGCAGTTTGACGTGGAGATCGGCCGCGATGCGATGGTGCTGCGCCAGCGGCGGTGAGTCATCCCCGCTCAGAGCCCAAGCATCTGTCCGATTCGGTAGACGCTGTCGTCGGTGCTGATCAGGTCCAGCGGATAGCGCCGGCCGGCCAGGTGGTCTTGCATGCATCGCATCAGCAATGGGCAGCGGTGGCGCGCCTGGCTGGCGTGTATCTCCTCGGCGCTCATCCAGACCGTGCGCACAATGCCCTGGTCGAGTGTGCGTTCGGGCTGCAAGGCCCCGAGTTCGCCGCAAAAGGCAAAGCGCAGATAGGTGATGTCTTCGGTGGGCTGGCCAGGTATGGGCCGCTCAAAGCGCGACAGGTAGATGCCCACCAGCGCGGTGGGCACAAAGAGGTGGGCGGTTTCTTCCAGCGCCTCACGGGCGCAGGCCTCGATCAGGTTTTCGCCCGGATCGAGGTGACCCGCCGGATTGTTGAGCTGCAGGCCATCGCGGGTGATTTCTTCGACCAGCATGAACTCGCTGCGACCGCCGACCTTGCGATCAATGATGGCGGCGACAGTGACACTGGGTTTCCAACGTTCTTGCATGGCACGATTATCAAAGCTTGGCCGCTGAGGGGGCTTACTGCTGAACTGGCGATGCAATGACCCGCGGTATCAAAACAAAAGGAGCTCGGCCAGCGGATCGTCGTGCCGGGCCACTGGCTCCACCGGCCCAGCTTTTGGTGCAAACTGCGCCCCCGCGGCGATTGGGCTGGCCGCTTCAACTCAAGGCAAACGCCTCATGCACCGCCGACTGCACGCCGCCTCCAAGGACGGCGCCGCCGCCGGCAACGTAAATCGTATCGCCGATGGTCACCGCCGCCACCGCATGGCGTGGAGTCGGCATGGGCGCGTGGGCTTGCCAGCTGTCGCTCTGGGAGTCGTAACTTTCCATCTGACCGAACACGGTCTGCTGTCCGGGTCGGTTGATGATGCCGCCTTCACCGCCCATGGCAAACAGGCGGTTGCGGTAGATCACCAGGCCATGGCCGGAGCGGGCCACGGGCAGCGGCGCACGCAGCTCCCAGGTGTCGCGGTCGGGCAGATACACATGGTGCAGGTCGGTGTTGTATTCAAAGGTGTTGAACCGACCACCGATGACATGGATCCGCCCTTGCCAGGCCACGCAGCCCACATGGTCTCGGGCGCCGGGCAGGGCCTTGCGGTGGGTCCAACGGTCGGCCTGGGGGTCGTAGACCTCGTGCCAGCCCACACTAGCGCGCTCTTGCGTGGGCGCACTGGCACCGCCAATGAGGTGGATCATGCCGCCCAGGGCCACAGCAGCTGCGGCTCCGCGCGGGCGCGGCAGGGGCGCGATGGATGTCCATTTGTCTTGCGAGACATCGTATGCGTAGGCGTGGTTATCGGGATTGCGGTTTTGCTCGATGAAGCCGCCAAAGGCATAAATGCGACCCTTGTCAGAAACAACAGCCACGTGGTTGGCCCCGCGCGGCAAGGCGGCGGCGTTGAACCAGGTGTCGGTGGCGGGGTCGTACACATGGTGATAGCCGCGGTCGACCCGGCCTTCCCCATAGCCGCCGATCACGTGCATGCGGCCAGCCCATTGGGTGGCCCAGGCCATTTCACTGCGCGGGATCGGCAAGGCGGCGCGCGCCACCCACCGGCCTTGCGGGCCGGCCGGTGCCGGGCTTTGAAAGGAGCGCTGAGCCGTTTGATCGGCCGTCAGGTGGTGGGGCTGACCGTCGCGCAGACGCGCATAGGGTTCGGCCGATGGCGGCGCCACGGTCAGAGGCGGGTGACCCGCATGCGAGGCCGGGTGGTGGGCATGGCCGCCTTGCGACCAAACAGCCGGTGCGGCCAGGCTGGAGGCTGCGGCCAGAAACAGACGACGATCTAAAACCATGGTCTATGCCTCCGAAACAACCGCACAGTGTGCCGAAAAAATTACTTTTTGTCGCGCAGTTCGCGCCGCAGGATTTTGCCCACCGGCGTCTTGGGCAGCTCGGCGCGAAACTCCACCACCTTGGGCTGCTTGTAGCCAGTCAGGTTGGCTCGGCAATGCTCTCGCACCTGCTCCTCGGTGAGCGCGGCGTCTTTCTTGACGATGACCAGCTTGATCGCCTCGCCCTGCTTGTCGTCGGGCACGCCCACGCAGGCGGCCTCGAGCACGCCAGGCAACATGCCCACCACATCTTCGATTTCATTGGGGTAGACGTTAAAGCCGCTGACCAAGATCATGTCTTTCTTGCGGTCAACGATCTTGAAGTAGCCGCGCTCATCAACCACGCCGATGTCACCGGATCGAAAGTAACCGTCGGCGGTCATGACGCGGGCGGTTTCGTCGGGGCGCTGCCAGTAACCGGCCATGACCTGTGGGCCCTTGATTGCAATCTCACCGGGCTGACCGACCGCGACATCGTGGCCTTCGTCGTCAAGCAGCTTGAACCAGGTGCCCGGGATGGGCACGCCTATGGTGCCGCTGAATGTCTGGCTGGTCACCGGGTTGCAACTGGCCGAGGGCGAGGTTTCCGACAGTCCATAGCCCTCGCAGATGGGGCAGCCTGTTTTCTCCAGCCAGAGTTTGGCCACTGCACTTTGCACCGCCATGCCGCCACCGAGAGAAACCTTCAGGTGCGACCAGTCCACCTTGCCAAAGTCAGGGTGGTTGGCCAGCCCGTTGAACAAGGTGCTCACTGCAGGAAACATGTGAATGCGGTGGTTGGCCAGTTCCTTGAGCACGGCCGGCAGGTCACGCGGGTTGGGAATGAGGATGTTCTTGGCACCCGAGCGCATGCCCAGCATCATGTTCACCGTGAAGGCGAAGATGTGATAGAGCGGCAAAGCGCACACATAGGTGGGCTGCTCGCCGGGCGGTATGGCCGCCATGGCCGGTGCATTCCAGGCTTCGGACTGCAGCAGGTTGGCAATGATGTTGCGATGTAAAAGAACCGCGCCCTTGGACACGCCCGTGGTGCCGCCGGTGTACTGCAGCACCGCCACGTCATCGGGTGTGAGCTCAGGCGTTTGCAAGGGCGCGCGCGCGCCCTGGGCCACGGCGTCATTGAACGGCACAGCCTTGGGCAGATTGAACGCAGGAACGAGCTTCTTGACGTTGCGCACGACGTAGTTGACGATGGCGCCCTTAAGAAAGCCCAGCCGGTCACCCATGGTGGCCAGCACCACGTGCTGGACCGGGGTATTGGCAATGCAGGCCTCGAGCGTGGCACCAAAGTTTTCAAGGATGATGATGACCTTGGCGCCCGAATCCTTGAGCTGATGCTCGAGCTCGCGGGCCGTGTACAGCGGATTGACATTGACCACCACATAGCCAGCGCGCAATATCGCCGCCACCGCCACCGGGTATTGCGGCACATTGGGCATCATGATGGCCACCCGATCGCCTTTGGACAGGCCCAGGCTCTGCAGGTAAGCCGCAAAGGCCCGCGAAAGGCTGTCGACATAGCCGAAGCGAAACTCCTTGCCCAAGAAGCTGTAAGCGACCTTCTCGCCGTGTTTGCCAAAGCCCTCTTCGAGCAGGGCCACCAGAGAGCTGTACTGCGAGATGTCAATGTCGGCTGGAACGCCGGGGGGATAGGCTTTGAGCCAGGGGCGCTGCGCCAAGGAACCGTCTATCGTCTGTGCATTCATGTGTGTCTCCCGTCTTTATTGTTTTAGGCCTGCCAGGCCGTCAGCTTGACCCGTCAGGGCGGCCGATTATTCGATGGCCTTGCCCATGTCTTCAATGACTTTTTTCGCATCCCCAAACACCATCATGGTTTTATCCATGTAAAACAGCTCGTTGTCCAGGCCGGCATAACCCGCAGCCATGGAACGTTTGTTCACAATCACGGTCTTGGCTTTGTAGGCCTCCAGGATGGGCATGCCATAAATTGGGCTGCCTTTGACATGCGCAGCCGGGTTGACCACGTCGTTGGCACCCAGGATGATGGCCACATCGGCCTGGCCAAATTCGGCGTTGATGTCTTCCATCTCGAAGACCTGGTCATAAGGCACTTCCGCCTCGGCCAGCAGCACGTTCATGTGACCGGGCATGCGGCCGGCCACCGGGTGGATGGCATATTTCACATTCACGCCTTTTTCGGTGAGCTTTTGAGCCAGCTCTTTGACCGCGTGCTGCGCGCGCGCAACAGCCAGGCCGTAGCCCGGCACGATGATCACGCTCTCGGCATTGCCCAAAATGAAGGCGGCGTCGTCGGCAGAACCGCTCTTGGCGGTGCGCTGCACCGCCGCGCCTTGGGCCGCGCTGCCGGCATCGCCACCAAAACCACCCAGGATGACGTTAAAGAACGAGCGGTTCATGGCCTTGCACATGATGTAGCTCAAGATGGCGCCGGAAGAGCCGACCAGCGAGCCAGCCACGATGAGCATGCTGTTGTTCAAGCTAAAGCCTATGCCCGCCGCAGCCCAGCCCGAATAGCTGTTGAGCATGGACACCACCACCGGCATGTCGGCCCCGCCGATCGGGATGATGATGAGCACACCGAGCACAAAGGACAGGGCCAGCATGACCAGGAAGGCGTCCCAGTTGCCGGTGAACATGAAGACCAGGCCCAACCCCACGGTGGCCAGGCCGAGCACCAGGTTGACCATGTGCTGTCCGGCAAACACCACCGGGGCGCCCTGGAACAGGCGAAACTTGTACTTGCCCGAGAGCTTGCCAAATGCGATCACCGAGCCGCTGAACGTGATCGCACCAATGGCCGCGCCGAGGAACAGCTCGAGCCGGTTGCCGGCCGGAATCTCGACCGTGCCCTTGCCCTTGGCCACGATGCCAAACGCAGCGGGTTCGACCACCGCGGCAATGGCGATGAACACCGCCGCCAGGCCGATCATGCTGTGCATGAAGGCGACCAGCTCGGGCATCTTGGTCATCTCCACGCGCTGCGCCATGATGGCCCCCAGCGCGCCGCCAATCACCAGGCCCAGCAGCACATAGCCCAGGCCGGAGGCCTTGCCAGAGAGCTCAACGATGAGCGCGGCCGTGGTCAGCACGGCAATGGCCATGCCCACCATGCCAAAGACATTGCCGCGTATGGAGGTGGTCGGATGTGACAGGCCCTTCAACGCCTGAATGAAGCAGACGCTGGCAACCAGGTAGAGCAGCGTGACGAGGTTCATGCTCATTTTTGGGCCCCCGCTTTCTTGTCTTTCTTTTTGAACATCTCGAGCATGCGACGGGTGACCAAAAAGCCGCCGAAGACATTGACCGCGGCCAGCGCTACGGCCAGCACGCCCATGGTCTGACCCAGGGCGGTTTCTGTCATGGCTGCGGCCAGCATGGCGCCGACGATGACGATGGCCGAGACCGCATTGGTCACGGCCATCAGGGGCGTGTGCAGGGCCGGCGTGACCGTCCAGACCACGTGGTAGCCCACATAGATGGCCAGCACGAAGATGATGAGGTTGGTGATGGTGGGGTTGACGAGTTCCATGTCTGGGACCTTGTTGGAATTGATGAGGGCTTCAGGCGCGCAGCACCTGGCCGCCCTGGGTCATGAGACAGGCCGCAACGATGTCGTCCTGCATGTCGATGTTCAGGCCGCCTTCCTTGGTGATGATGAGCTTCATGAAGTCCAGAAGATTGCGGGCGTACAGGGCGCTGGCGTCGGCGGCCACCAGAGCAGGAATATTGGTCTCACCCACCAGCACCACGCCGTGCTTTGTGACGGTCTGGCCGGGCTCGGTCAGTGGGCAGTTGCCGCCCTGGGGCGCAGCCAGATCGACGACCACGCTGCCAGGCTTCATGGCCTTGACCATGTCTTCGGTGACCAGCACAGGGGCCGGGCGGCCCGGGATGAGCGCGGTGGTGATCACCACGTCGGCCTGGGCCACGCGCTTGGCCACCTCGGCCTTCTGGCGCTCGAGCCAGGACGCGGGCATGGGCCGGGCATAGCCGCCCACGCCTTCGGCCGCGTCTTTTTCTTCCTGGGTTTCGTAGGGCACGTCAATGAACTTGGCGCCCAGGGACTCGACCTGCTCTTTGACGCTGGGTCGCACGTCCGAGGCCTCGATCACCGCACCCAGGCGCTTGGCCGTGGCAATGGCCTGCAGGCCGGCCACGCCCACGCCCAGAATGACGACGCGCGCGGCCTTGACGGTGCCGGCGGCGGTCATGAGCATGGGGAAGAAGCGCTGATAGCGCTCGGCGGCCATCATCACGGCCTTGTAGCCAGCGATATTGGCCTGGCTCGAGAGCACGTCCATGCTCTGCGCGCGGCTGGTGCGCGGCGCGGCCTCGAGCGCAAAGGCACTGACACCGGCCTTGGCCAGCCGCTCAAGACCGGCGCGGTCAAACGGATTGAGCATGCCTATGATCACGCCACCTGACTTGAGGTGGGGCACCTCAGCGTCTTGCGGGCAGCGCACCTTGAGCACGATGTCGGCCGCATAGGCGCCTGCCGCGTCGGTGATCTGTGCGCCTGCCGCGGTGTAGGCGGCATCGGGCACACTGGCCGCAACGCCCGCACCCGATTGCACGGACACGGTGTGGCCCTGGGCAATGAATTTCTTGGCCGTCTCGGGGGTCACGGCAACACGCGTCTCGCCCGCCAGGGTCTCTGCGGGTACTCCTATGAGCATGGCGCTCTCCTTGTTGTGGGCAGGACCTGACCCTGCCGGGTTTTTTGGCTGGCTGCGAGCTTACATGAGTTTTTTCATCCGACAGACGCGCAACCGATGGAGCTCAAGCAATTTGATCTGTATTAAAAAAAGTAAAGTCCGACCGCACTCACTGCCCGCGCTCGGCCGGCAGGCCGGCGAACAGGCGGACAAACGCAAGGACCAGGGGCGCTCACTTGGACGTTGGCATCACAAACTCAGCGCCTTTGGCAATGCTTTCGGGCCAGCGCTGCATGATGGACTTTTGCTTGCTGTAAAACCGCACGCCCTCTTCGCCATAGGCATGCATGTCGCCAAAGAGCGAGCGCTTCCAGCCGCCAAAGCCGTGCCAGGCCATGGGGACAGGAATCGGCACATTGATGCCGACCATGCCCACCTGGATGCGGCGACTGAATTCGCGCGCCACGTTGCCGTCACGGGTGAAGCAGCTCACGCCGTTGCCAAACTCGTGGTCGTTGATGATTTGCACCGCGGTGGCAAAGTCCGGCACCCGCACACAGGCGAGCACCGGCCCGAAGATTTCCTCCTTGTAGATCTTCATCTCGGTGCTCACATGGTCAAACAGCGTGCCGCCGAGCCAAAACCCGTTGTCACAAGCAGCGCCGGCTTTGGCGCCGTCAAAGTGACGGCCGTCAACGAGCAACTGCGCACCTTCGGCCACGCCGGCGTCGATGTAGCCCCGAATGCGGCTGCGCGCCGCCTCGGTGACGATGGGGCCCATCTCCGCGGCGAGGTTTTCGCCATCGAGCACCTTCAGGGCCTGGGTGCGTGCGATCAGCCTGGGCATGATCTTGTCGGCCACATCCCCGACCAGCACCGCCACAGATATGGCCATGCAGCGCTCGCCGGCCGAGCCGTAGGCGCTGCCAATCAGCGCGTCGACCACCTGCTCCAGGTCGGCGTCGGGCATGACCACCATGTGATTCTTGGCGCCGCCCAGGGCCTGCACCCGCTTGCCGTGGTGCGCACCGGTTTCATAAATATAGTTGGCGATCGGCGTGGAGCCGACAAAGCTGATGGCCTTCACATCGGGGTGCACGAGCAGTGCATCGACCGCCTCCTTATCGCCCTGCACCACGTTGAACACCCCGTCAGGCAGGCCCGCCTGCTTGAGCAGCTCGGCCATGAACAGGCTGGGGCTGGGGTCGATCGGGCTGGGCTTGAGAATGAAGGTGTTCCCCGCGGCAATTGCCACCGGAAACATCCACATGGGCACCATCACCGGGAAGTTGAACGGCGTGATGCCTGCAACCACGCCCAGGGGCTGGCGCATGGTCCAGTTGTCGATGCCGGTGGACACCTGCTCGGTGTAGTCGCCCTTGAGCAGTTGCGGGATGCCTGTGGCAAATTCGACGATCTCGATGCCGCGGGTGACCTCGCCCTGCGCGTCTGTGAACACCTTGCCATGCTCGGCCGTGATCATGTGGGCCAGGGTGTCACGGTGCTGGTTGAGCAGCTCAAGGAACTTGAACATCACGCGGGCGCGGCGCAGGGGTGGCGTGTCGGCCCAGGCCGGGAAGGCGGCCTGCGCAACGGCCACCGCACGCGCCACCTCGGCGCTGCTGGCCAATGCCACCTGGCCGGTGACGGCGCCGGTGGCGGGGTTGGTCACGCTTTGCTGACGGCCTGAAGCGCCGGCAACACACTGGCCCTCGATGAAATGGTCGATGCGCTTGGCACTCATGTGATGCTCCAGGGGGTGATGCGACTGACTCAGGCGACAACAGCCTGCACAGCAGCAAGAAAAATTGGAAAGAGACCGGCAGTCTATGGAGTGGGCCAACCCCACACAAGCCCTGAACGCTGAACTGATTGTTCAATTTAGTGAACAATCACTCCATGGAAAGAGAAAAAATCACGGCCCTCTGGGCCCATCTGCACTGGCTCAGCGTGCTGGCCCAGCAGGGCAGCTACACCGCCGCCGCGGCCCGGCTGGGGGTCAGCAAGGCCGCCATGAGCCAGCGCATTGCCGAGCTCGAGCGCGCCGCCAAGGTCACCCTGGTACAGCGCACCACGCGCAGCGTGCGCCTGACCGAGGCCGGGCAAAAGCTGGTCGACGACACCCGGGCCGCCTTCGAGCAGATCGAGCACAGTTTTGCCCGGGTGCGCGATCTGGCCGAGCAGCCCAGCGGCCTGGTGCGGGTGACCGCACCCGTGGCACTGGTGCGCCAGCAGCTGATGCCGCTGTTCACCGACTTCCTGAAAAACCATCCGGACGTACGGATCGAGCTCGACCTCTCCGACCGCCTGAGCGCACTGGCCACCGAAGGCTTTGACCTGGCCATCCGCCACACCGAGCGCGCACCCGACACCCACGTGGCCTGGGCCCTGTGTCCCACGCAGTCGGTGCTGGTGGCCACGCGGGGCTATCTGCGCCGCAAAGGTGAGCCCCAAGCCCCGCTCGATCTCCAAGACCACAACTGCCTGCACTACCCGCGATCACAAGACAGCCCGGCCTGGACCTTCGAGGGCCAGCAACTGGCCAAACGCGGCGAGCGGCTGACGGTGCCAGTGACCGGCAACTTTGCCGCCAACAACAGCGAGGCACTGCGAGAAGCGGCGCTGGCCGGCGCCGGCATCGCCCTCATGCCCGACTTCAGCGCCCAGGCCGCGCTGGCCCAGGGCAAGCTGCAACGGGTGCTCCCCGGCTGGAAGCCGGTGGGCGCATTTGCCGAGACCATTTACGCGATTCGGCCCTACACCCCCCATGTGCCTCGCGCAGTTGCCGCCCTGGTCCAAGCGCTGAGGCGGGGGCTGGCTGGAGGGTTTGGGGTGTGAGCAGGGGCGATGGGCTTCATGGCGAGGCCGTGGCGGACATCTTACGGCCCCAATTCGAGCGCCTTGGGCCCTCAACCTGCACCGCTCAATTCAAGTGTTGGTCCTTGAGCAGCATTTGACGTGAGAAAGCCAGAAACTCGTCCAAATGCCGCTCAATGATGTTGACCGTGATGGGCAATTGCAGGGTCTGGTATTCGTGGACAGCGATGTTTCGAAACCCCACCATGTGTTTCATGGATTGCGCCAATGCAGGTTCAAGCCAGTGCGCCGAGGCAAGCAGGTCAAACACATCGCGCGAGCTTTGCGGCAGGCCCAGGCTTTCTCAACGGATGATGTGGTGGCCCATGTCGAGCGCTGCTTCGCAGGCCCGCTGGATGTTCAAAATGGCCGCGTCCTGGCGTGTGTGGTTGGTGGCAAATGTGTCGGGGTCGGCGTCGTACTCTTCCCGCGCGCGAGCCACGCGGCGTTCAATGGTGGCCGATTTGTTCAGTACAACATCATCGGCCATACACGCTTCCTCTGAGTGTCACGTCTTGGATCAAGCCGGCACGGGACTCGTTCAGCGCCATTTTTTCGCTGAGCATGGCCGCTTCAAACAAACCGGCCCGGGCGTCCTTGCGCCACCAGGCAGTGCCCAGGGACAGCACTTGATATTGCATGACGGTCGATGCCGCGCGAATATCGAGTAAATCCACCGGACAGCCAGCGAGGTCGGCCAGGGGGCCTGACAGATCAAACAGGGTCACGGGGTCCACGTAGCCCTCAACCAAAACGGCCAGATCGAGGTCGCTGTCGGCTCGCGCGCTTGCCCCGTGCTGCTGAATGCGGCTGCCGAACGCATACACCGCCAGCAAACTGGGCAAGCTGTGCCTTAAGTGGGAGACCAAAGCGTCTTGGCGCAGGTTTCGATTGTGCCTTGAGCGAACTGGACCCGACCGCGCCTTCACCGCCGACGCGGCTGGGGCCTTCGTTCGGTGAGTGATGAAGCTTAAGAATCCCGATACGCCTCAGGGCCTGCTGACCGCAATCTGGGAGGCAGCGTTCTGGCTGGCGTCGTAAACCATCTGGCTGCCCGATAGTTCATTAACCGTCAAAGTGGTGCTGGCCACCGTCTTGGCGAAATTGCCGCTGCGCAGCGTGCAGCTGCCCGTGGAAGCAGTGACGCAGCTGACCGCGCTGCCAGGCATGAAGGCGCCCTTCACAGTGGCATTGGCCACCGCCGCCCCGGTATTGAGATTGCGCACACTGGCCACCACAGAGGCGACCCAGCCCGCCTTGGTTCTGGCCGCAGAGCCGCTGAGCGAGCGTACCGCCACCACCTGGGTAGTCGGTGTGGGAACGCCGTTGATCAGCGAATACAGGAGCAAATTGGGCGAGCCGGAGCCCAAACTGCTCAGGCGATTGCTGGTGGCCTGTGAGCGGACGGCCTCGGCCACCGCCGCTGGCGTCGCGCTGGGGCTGCTTTGCAGGACCAGGGCTGCCGCTCCTGCCACATGGGGCGAGGCCATCGAGGTACCGCTGAGGGTGTTGGTGGCGCTGCTGCTGCTGTTCCAGGCCGAGGTGATGCTCGAGCCCGGCGCAAACAGGTCCACGCAGGTTCCGAAGTTGGAGTAAGAAGCGCGCTGGTCGGCGCTGGTCGTGGCGCCCACGGTGATGGCGCTGGGCTCGGACGCTGGCGAGCGGGTGCAGGCGTCGACATTTTCATTGCCAGCAGCCACCACCGTCACCACGCCTTTGGCCACGGCACCGGCCACCGCCTGATTGAGCGAGTTCGAGAAACCACCGCCCAAGGAGAGATTGGCCACCGCAGGGCGCAAGGTGCTGGAGGCGGCCCAGTCGATGCCAGCAATCACGCCCGAAAAAGAGCCTGAGCCGGCGCAATCGAGCACCCGCACCGGCACCAGGCGGACCTGCTTGGCCACCCCCCAGGTGCTCCCACCGACCGTGCCGGCCACATGCGTGCCGTGACCATTGCAGTCGTTGGTGCCCTGCCCGTCGGCGACAGCGCCATAGCCAGGCAGCACGCGGCCAGCGAATTCGACATGGTCGGCCCGCAAGCCAGTATCAATAATGAAGGCATGCACGCCGGCGCCTGATTGGCTGAAATGGTATTGGGTGTCGAGCGGGCGGTCCGCCTGATCAATCCGATCGAGCCCCCAGGTGGCACCGTTTTGCACCGAACTTTGACGCAGCTCGACCGTTGCATCCTGTTCGATGTAATCCACATTCGGATTGCGTCGGATGCCCTCGAGGGCCTGTGCAGGAATCGTGGCGGCAAAGCCTTTGATCGCGCCACGGTAGACATGATGCACGCGGCCATTGGCCACGCCCCGCATCAGAGAGTCTGCCAACCCCTGCGGATCGGCCACATCGGCCTTGAACACCACGATGTAGCGGTCACGGATCAGCTTGGACGGCCCATAGGGATGGGTTGGAGCCGGCTCGGCGACCTGCGCCCAGGCCCCCAAGTGTGCGGGCAGCGCGACAAGAACAAGGCCGCAGACTACAAGCAAGCGAATCAGCGCCTTCATGGGTGTTCCCTTTGGAAATTGCGGTATCACAGTAGCTATCGGCATTTTAAGAAGAAACATGAGCCCTGAGGACAGCGCAGCAGTGAAAGCGCCACTTGGGCTAAGCTGGCGCACCACTTCAATCGATGACGGGAGTTCCCGCCTACCGCATGTCTGCCTCACCACCCCATCAGTTCACACTTTTGCGCCAACGCCGCTTTGCACCGTTTTTCTGGACGCAATTCGCCGGCGCAGCCAACGACAACCTGTTCAAGTTCGCGTTCACCGTGCTGGTGACCTACCAGCTGCAGGTCAGCTGGCTGCCGCCGGCGCTCGCCGGGCTGGTGATCGGGGCGCTCTTCATCGCGCCTTTTGTGCTGTTTTCAGCCACGTCGGGACAGCTGTGCGACCAGCAGGAGAAGACGCGCATCATCCGGGCGGTCAAGAACCTGGAGATCGCCATCATGGCGCTGGCTGCGCTGGGCTTTTTGATCGATGCACCCGATCTGCAGGCAGGCCTGCTGCTGGCCTGCACCTTCCTGATGGGGCTGCACTCCACGCTGTTCGGGCCGGTGAAATACGCACTGCTGCCGCAGGTGCTGGCCGAGCGCGAGTTGGTGGGTGGCAACGCGCTGGTGGAGTCGGGTACTTTTGTCGCCATCTTGCTGGGCAATCTGGCCGGTGGCCTGCTCATTGCGCTGCCAGGGATCGGGCGCGAAGCGGTGGCCGCAGGGTGCCTGCTGCTGGCGCTGCTCGGGCGCTGGAGCGCGCAGCGCATGGAGCCGCTGGCGGCCACCGACCCGCAGCTGCGGATCAACTGGAACCCTTTTAGCGAAACCCGGCGCAATTTGCGCTTGGCGCGCGAGGACACAGTGAGCTGGTACATGCTGCTGGGCATCAGCTGGCTGTGGTTTTTTGGCGCGGTGTTTCTCAGCCAGTTCCCGGTGCTGGCCAAGGACGTGCTGCGCGGCAGCGAGCACGTGGCTTCGCTCCTGCTGGTGGTGTTTTCAATTGGCATCGGCGCCGGGGCGCTGCTGTGCGAGCGACTGAGCCGTGGCACGGTGGAGATCGGCCTGGTGCCGCTGGGCGCGCTGGGCATGAGCATCTTTACCCTCGACTTCTGGCTGGCCACGCGCGGCCTGCCGGCGTCTGACCCAATGGGGCTGAGCGCCTTTGTGGCCCAGCCAGCGCATTGGCGGGTTCTGCTGGATCTGGCACTGCTGAGCATGAGCGCCGGCCTGTTTAGCGTCCCGATGTATGCGCTCATCCAGGTGCGCAGTCAGCCCAGCCATCGCTCGCGCATCATCGCAGCCAACAACATCGTCAACGCCCTGTTCATGGTGGCCAGCGCGCTGATCAGTGCGGCCTTGCTGGTGGCTGGCGTGTCCTTGACCGGCCTGTTCCTGTGCCTGGCCCTGGGCAATACGCTGACGCTGGTCTGGCTGTGCCTGCGGGTGCCGGAGTTGCCAAGGCGGGCGTGGCAGTGGCTGCGCCGGGGTTGATGCCACCATCCGCGCAAAGCCCCTGGCAACAGCCGTCACATCAGCCCGAGGGCACACGGGTGGGCGCTGCGAAGCGAGGTAAAGGGGGAGGAGGCGCAGCCGACGGAGGACACGAGCGGCGCAGTGCCCGCCCGTACGCCCCTCTCAATTACGCACTGAACATTACGGCGACCATTCAACAGCTGCCGCACCGCAAGTACGGTGCATTCAACAGCTACTCGTGAAAGCCCCTGGCAACGGCCGTCACATCAGCCCGAGGGCACACGGGTGGGCGCTGCGAAGCGAGGTAAAGGGGGAGGAGGCGCAGCCGACGGAGGACACGAGCGGCGCAGTGCCCGCCCGTACGCCCTTCTCAATTACGCACTGAACATTACGGCGACCATTCAACAGCTGCCGCATCTGCGCGCGGCTCCCACAACCTCTTCGAGCAGCCGAAGATCAGCGCGCCACGACCCGGATCATCTCCAGGCATTTGTTGGAGTAGCCCCATTCGTTGTCGTACCAGGCCACGACCTTGATAAAGGTGCCGTCCAGCGCAATGCCTGCGTCGGCGTCGAAGACGCTGGTGCAGGTCTCGCCCACGAAGTCGGTGGCCACCACCTTGTCTTCGGTGTAGCCGAGCACGCCCTTGAGCGCGCCCTGGCTCTGGGCCTTCATCTCGGCGCAGATCTCGGCGTAGCTGGCTTCCTTGTTGAGTTCGACCGTCAGGTCCACCACCGACACATCGGAGGTGGGCACGCGGAAAGACATGCCAGTGAGCTTTTTGTTGAGATCGGGGATCACCACACCCACCGCCTTGGCCGCGCCCGTGCTCGACGGAATGATGTTCTCCAGGATGCCGCGGCCGCCGCGCCAGTCTTTATTGGAAGGGCCGTCCACGGTTTTTTGGGTGGCGGTGGCGGCATGCACCGTGGTCATCAGGCCGCGCTTGATGCCCCACTTGTCGTTGAGCACCTTGGCCACCGGGGCCAGGCAGTTGGTGGTGCACGAGGCGTTGGAGATGATGTCCTGCCCGGCATAGGTCTGGTGGTTGACGCCATAGACAAACATCGGCGTGTCGTCCTTGGACGGGGCCGACATCACCACCTTTTTTGCGCCGGCGGCCAGATGCTTGGAGGCGCTGGCCTTGTCCAGGAACAGGCCAGTGGACTCGAGCACGATGTCGGCGCCGACCTCGTTCCACTTCAGGGCGGCGGGGTCACGCTCTTGTGTCAGGCGAATCTTGTGACCATTGACGATCAGGGTGTTGCCTTGCACAGAGACCTCGCCCCTGAAGCGGCCATGCACCGAGTCGTAACGCAGCATATAGGCCAGGTAATCGGGCTCGAGCAGGTCGTTGATGCCCACCACCTGGATGTCGCTGAAGTTCTGCACCGCAGCGCGCAGCACATTGCGGCCGATGCGGCCGAAGCCGTTGATGCCGATCTTGACGGTCATGAATTACTCCTGAAATTAAATGAGAGATGTGAAAAAAACCTGGGGGCTGCAAAGCCGGATCGCCACGAAGGAGCAGCGCCTGAAGCGCCCTGGCACTTCGGGCGGCGCATCGCCGCCCAGGCGCAATCTGGCTCGATCATGCGCGCCCGAATTTATTTGCCCAGCACAGCACGCACCGTATCGGCCACGTTTTCGGGCGTGAAGCCAAAATGCTTGAACAGCACCGGCGCAGGCGCCGACTCGCCATAGGTGTCGATCCCAACGACCGCAGCGCAGCCGTATTTCCACCATCCGTCGGTCGAGCCCATCTCCACCGCGATGCGCGGCAAACCGGAGGGGAGAACCTCGCTTTTATAGGCAGCGCTTTGCCGATCAAAGGTGGTGGTGCTGGGCATGGAGACCACGCGCACCGCGATCTTGCGGTCAGCCAGCAGCTTTTGCGCATGCAGGGCCAGTTGCACCTCCGAGCCGGTGGCAATGATGACCGCCTGGGCTTTCCTGGCCAGGCCCACCTCGCTGGGTTCGGCCAGTACATAGGCGCCGCGGGTGATGGCATCGGCATCGTGCTTGGGGGCATAGGGCAGGTTCTGGCGCGACAGCAGCAAGGCGGTGGGCTTTTGCTTGTTGGTCAGGGCCACGCTCCAGGCCACCGCCGTTTCTGCCGTGTCGGCCGGGCGCCAGACGTCCAGGTTGGGAATCAGCCGCAAGCTGGCGGCGTGCTCGATCGACTGGTGCGTGGGGCCGTCTTCACCGAGGCCGATGGAGTCGTGCGTGAACACATGCACCACGCGGATCTTCATGAGCGCGGCCATGCGGATGGCGTTGCGGCTGTAGTCGCTGAAGGTCAGAAAGGTGCCGCCGTAAGGAATGTAGCCGCCATGCAGGGCCACGCCGTTCATGATGGCGGCCATGCCAAATTCACGCACGCCGTAGTTGATGTGGCGGCCACCCACGCCAGCGTCGTTCTTCACGACGGCGCCCGCCGCGTCAAAGCGCAGGTTGGGCGTGGACTTGGTGTTGGTGAGGTTGGAGCCGGTCAGGTCGGCCGAGCCGCCGAGCAGCTCGGGCAGGGCCGCGGTGAAATGCTCCAGGGCCAGCTGGCTGGCTTTGCGGCTGGCCACGGTCTCGGCCTTTTGATGGGCAGTTTGCACAGCCGCCACCGCCACGTCGGCAAAATGCTTGGGCAAGTCGCCGGCCACGCGGCGCTTGAATTCAAGCGCCAGCTCGGGGAAGGCGGTTTCATACGCGGCAAAGCGCTGGTTCCATGTGGCTTCGGATGCAGCGCCCGCAGCCTTGGCGTCCCAGTCGGCGTAGACCTCGGCAGGCACGGTGAATGGCTCGTGGCTCCAGCCGATGGCCTCGCGCGTGAGCTTGATTTCGTCTGCGCCCAGGGGCTCGCCGTGGGCCTTGGCAGTGTTCGCGCGGTTGGGCGAACCTTTGCCGATGGCGGTCTTGCAGACGATGAGCGTGGGCTTGTCGCTGTTCTTTTTGGCCTGGGCGATGGCGGCGTCCACGGCGTTCACGTCGTGGCCGTCCACGGGGCCGATCACGTTCCAGCCGTAGGCCTGGAAACGCTGGGGCGTGTTGTCGATGAACCAGGGCGCGACCTGGCCGTCGATCGAGATGCCGTTGTCATCGTAGAGCGCGATCAGCTTGTTCAGCTTCCAGGCACCGGCCAGCGCGCAGGCCTCGTGCGAGATGCCTTCCATCAGGCAGCCGTCGCCCAGGAACACATAGGTGTGGTGGTCCACCACGGCGTGGCCGGGGCGGTTGAACTCGCTGGCCAGCAACTTTTCGGCCAGGGCCAGGCCCACGGCGTTGGTGATGCCCTGGCCCAGAGGGCCGGTGGTGGTTTCCACGCCGGGCGTGATGCCAAATTCAGGGTGGCCGGCGGTCTTGCTGTGCAGCTGGCGAAAGTTGCGCAGCTCCTGCATGGGCAGCTCGTAGCCCGTCAAGTGAAGCAAGGCATAGATGAGCATGGAGCCGTGACCGTTGGACAGCACAAACCGGTCGCGGTCTGGCCACAACGGGTTGGTGGGGTTGTGCTTGAGGTGCCGGCCCCACAGCGCGACCGCCATGTCGGCCATGCCCATGGGAGCGCCCGGGTGCCCCGAGTTGGCTTGTTGAACTGCATCCATGGCAAGCGCGCGGATTGCGCTTGCCATCGTCTGGGGGTTGGCCATGGGAACTCCGAGGGGTGGGCGGCTGGGCAAACCACTGAGTTTAATGGCTGACTCTGGCCGAATCTGGCGGGTCCCGAGGATAGGCTGTAAACCATGCGTCGCCAGCAGGACATGGCCTACACTGAACCGGCGAGCGATGCCCGGCCGCACGCGAGCACCGATCCGGATGCTGGCCCAGACCCCACCGAACCATGCCCAATGCCACCGCCATGATCCTTGCCGCAGGTCGCGGCCAGCGCATGCGACCGCTGACCGACACCTGCCCCAAGCCTCTTTTACAAGTCGGTGGACGGGCCTTGATGGCCTGGCATGTGCGTGCGCTTGCGGCCGGCGGCTTTACCGATTTGCTGATCAACACCGCCTGGCTGGGCGAGCAGATCGAGCCCGCCATGGCGCCTCTGGCCCGCGAACTCCATGCCCGCATCCGCTACTCACATGAGGGCCACGACTTTGGCGACGCTCTGGAGACGGCCGGCGGCATCGCCCGGGCCCTGCCTTTTCTGGCCGACGTGTTCTGGGTGGTGGCCGGTGACGTGTTCGTGCCGGACTTTGACTTCGGCCGCGCCGCTTATGACCGGTTTGCGGCCAGCGACCATCTGGCCCACCTGTACATGGTGCCCAATCCCGCGCACAACCGGGGCGGCGACTTTGGTCTGAGCGAGCAGGGCATGGCGCTGAACCTGCCCGCGGGACATGCGGGCCGGCTCTACACCTTCAGCACCATCGCCATATACAAGCGCGGGTTTTTTGCCAGCCTGCCTGAGGGCAACCCGCAGGGGCGCAAGGCAGCGTTGGCGCCGCTGCTTCGCGCGGCCATGGACCTCGGACGGGTCAGTGGGGAGGTCTATGCCGGGCCCTGGACCGATGTGGGCACGCCCGAGCGCCTGGCCGAGCTCAACGGGGTCTGATCAACAGCGAGACCGCGACACTCGAGCACAGCGCTTTTACAATCATCCAATGAACACATCCTCCTCGCTGTATGCCCGCCGCCGCGCCGCTGTGGCGCGCGCGCTCAAGGCCGCCGGTGGCGGCGTGGCTTTGCTGCCCACGGCACCCGAGCAAAGCCGCAACCGTGACAGCCACTATGCCTACCGGCATGACAGCTACTTTTATTACCTCACCGGTTTTGACGAGCCCGAGAGCTGGCTGCTGATCGAGGCCAGCGGCAAAACCACGCTGCTGTGTCGGCCCAAAAACCTCGAGCGCGAAATCTGGGATGGCATACGCCTGGGGCCCAAGGCCGCGCCGGCGGCCCTTGGGGTCGATGCCGCGCACAGCGTGGAGCGGCTCGATACGCTCATGCCACAGGTCTTGGCCAATCAGCCGACGGTCTGGTTTCCATTTGCCACGCACCACGGCCTGCAAACGCAGGTCGAGGGCTGGCTAGAGCAGCTGCGTGCCAAGGTGCGCCTGGGCGTGGGCTGCCCGCAAAGCCAGCGCGACCTGTGTGGGCTGCTCGATGAGATGCGCTTGATCAAGGACAGCCACGAAGTGGCCATCTTGAAGCGGGCGGGCAAGATTTCGGCGCAGGCCCATGTGCGGGCCATGCGCACCTCTGCGGCCATGCTGCGTGCTGGGCTCGATGCGCGCGAGTACCACCTGGACGCCGAGCTGCTGCACGAGTTCCGCCGCCACGGCTCGCAAGCGGCCGCCTACACCAGCATCGTGGCCGCAGGAGCCAACGCCTGCGTGCTGCATTACCGCGCCGGCCCCGCCCCACTCAAGGCCGGCGAGCTGTGCCTCATCGATGCCGGGTGTGAGCTCGATGGTTACGCCAGCGACATCACGCGCACCTTCCCGACCAACGGCCGATTCACCCCGGCGCAGCGCCAGCTCTACGACCTCGTGCTCCAGGCCCAAAAGGCGGCCATCGCCGCCACCCGGCCGGGCAAGCGCTTCATGGACCCGCACAACGCCGCGGTCCGGGTGTTGGCCCAGGGCATGCTCGATACCGGGCTGCTGTCCAAGCAAAAACACGGCCGGGTCGACGACGTGATCGAGTCGGGCGCTTACCGCCAGTTTTACATGCACCGGACCGGCCACTGGATGGGCATGGATGTGCACGACTGCGGCGACTACACCGAGCCGGGCACGCGGGCGCGCCAAGAGACAGACGCCACCGGGCAGACGGTGATGCGCCGGCCCAGCCGCATCCTGCGCCCGGGCATGGTGCTGACCATCGAGCCTGGCATCTATGTACGGCCAGGCAAAGGGGTGCCGCGCGAGTTCTGGAACATCGGAATCCGCATCGAAGACGACGCGCTGGTCACGGCCCAAGGCTGCCAATTGCTGACACGTGGCGTGCCGGTAGAGCCCGACGAGATCGAGGCGTTGATGCGCGGCTGATGGCCGCGAGGCGCTCGCCGTCCGAGCCTTTGCCGCGGTCGGGGTTTAACCTCTTGACCGCATGCCTGCGCCGGCGATACTTGGGATTTTTCCGGGTGGTGGGCCCAGACAGGGACTGCCTCTTGGCCGCACACCCGAAGGACCCGTCTTGAATCGCAAAGCCCGCTGGCACGAAAAAACCGCCTTCGAAGCAGCCCAGGCCCTGCAAGACCGCAGCCTGTCGGCCCAGGCTTATGTCGGTGCCTGCCTGGACCAAATCGATGCGCGAGAGACAGATGTCCATGCATTTGCCTACATTCACCGAGAGGGCGCCCTGTCCCGGGCCAAGGCACTCGACAGCGGCGCCATACAAGGGGCCATGCACGGGCTGACCATCGGCATCAAGGATGTCTTTGACACCTACGACATGCCCACCGAAGGCGGCTCGCGCGTCTTCGCAGGCCATCGGCCGATCCAGGACGCAGCGGTGGTGGCCACGCTGCGCCGGGCTGGCGCGGTGATGCTGGGCAAGACCATCACCACCGAGCTGGCCACCTTCCCGACCAACGGCACGCGCAACCCGCTGCATCTGGAGCACACGCCCGGCGGCTCCTCATCGGGATCGGCGGCAGCGGTGGCGGCGCACATGGTCAGCTTTGCCACCGGCACCCAAACCATGGGCTCGACCGTGCGACCGTGCGGCTATTGCGGCGTGACCGGCTACAAGCCGAGCTACAACCTCATGCCCCGGCGCGGCGTCTGGCCCAATGCCGACTCTTGCGACACCGTGGGCCTGGTCGCGCGCGATGTGCGGGACGTGGCGTTTTTTGCGGCCGAGATGGCGCGCTACCCAGCCCTTCGCCTGCCCGACGACCCGGTGGCGCTGCAACAAGCGCCCACAGTCGGCCTGTGCCGCACACACGAGTGGGAGCGCACGGACCCTGCCATGCGCAGCGCCTTCGAGGACTGCGCCCGCGTGCTGCGCGAGGCCGGCGCACGGGTGCAAGAGATCGTTCTGCCAGAGCCCTACAAAGGCATGCTGCAGGCCCACACCACGGTGGTGCACTTCGAGATGAGCCGGGGCTTTGCCGACATCATCGAGCGCCATGCCGACCTCATGCGGCCGGCTCTGCTCGAGCGCACCCTCAAGGGCCTGCAAGTGTCCGCCGAGCAATACCAGCAGGCGCAAACCCTGGCTCGACAGTGCCGCCAGATGTTTGGCGACGTGCTGGGCGAGTGCGATGTGCTGCTGGCGCCGGCGGCCACCGGGGAGGCGCCGCGTGGACAGGATTATTCGGGCGACACTTCGATGAACCAGGTCTGGACTTTGATGCACGGGCCGGCCATTTCGGTGACCGGCGGC
Source organism: Comamonadaceae bacterium (assembly GCA_021299555.1). GTDB lineage: Bacteria > Pseudomonadota > Gammaproteobacteria > Burkholderiales > Burkholderiaceae_C > Polaromonas. The sequence continues at coordinate 3,057 of JAJTGH010000005.1, read as the reverse complement.
TACGGGCCCCACGGATTGCCCCTGGCCATGCAGGTGGTTGGGCGCATCGACGATGATGCACGAACCTTGCTGGCGGCGCACTGGGTGCACACCCACCTGCAGGCGCACCATGCACGCGCGGGCCACTGATGGCCCGCCGCTTGCTATAAAGTGAGTCCCCTTTTCTTTGTTCACATGAAAGACAAGACGATGAAACTGCAACGCCGCGAAGCACTGCTGGGCCTTGGCGCCATGGTCTGCTTGCCCTCAAGCTGGGCACAGAACTACCCCACCCAAGCGATCAAACTGATCATGCCCTTCACACCGGGCACCTCTTCGGAGAACGCATTGCGGGTGGTGCTCGATCGCCTGAGCGAAAACCTCAAGCAGGCCATCGTGGTCGACAACCGCGCCGGCGCGGGATCAACCCTGGGCACCGAGCAGGCTGCGCGCATGCCGGCCGACGGCCACACCCTGTTGGCCACCTACAACTCGTCAATCGCCCCAGGCTCACTGCTCTACAGCAAGCTCGGCTACGACCCGATCAAGGACTTCAAGCACATCGCCCTGGTTGGCATCTTCCCGCAGTACATGGTGGTGCGCACCGACCACCCGGCCAAGACGGTGCAAGAGTTCATCGCCATGGTGCGCGCCAAGCCAGGCGCCGTGAACTACTCTTCGGCCGGCGTCGGCACCTCAGGCTTTTTGGCGGGCGAGCGGCTCAAACAATCCCTCAAGCTCGACATGGTGCATGTGGCCTACAAGGGCCCAGCCCAGGCCATGACCGATTTGCTCGGTGGCCGTCTCGACATGGTCATGACCTCCAGCGCCGCGTCTCTGGTGGCCTCGGGCAAACTGCGCATCTTGGCCGTGACCAGCGAAAAGCGCTCGCCGGTCTACCCGGACGCACCGGCCCTCTCAGAGGTCGCGCCCGGGGTCCAGGCGGTGTCGTGGGTGGGCATTTCGGTGCCGGCGGCCACGCCAGCGCCCGTCGTCCAGCGCCTGGAGCGCGAGATCCTGTCCATCCTGGCCGAGCCCAATATACGCACCCGCCTGGCCGACCCGGTCTTTGGCATGGCGCTCACGCCGCTGGGCTCGGACAAATTCCTGGAGTTCATCCAGAACGAGCTGCGCACCTGGGCGCCGATCATCAAAGCCGGCAACATTCAAATCAGCTGAGCGCGCAGCATGGCCAGGGTCCCGCATGGGCCCTGGCTGCAAGCCCTGGCCGCTGGTGCGGGACTCAGCTGGCGCTGCCGCGCAAGCGATCGATCAGGGCGTTGAGCTGATCGAGTGAAGAAAAGGCAATGGCCAGCTCGCCCACATCTTCGCGGCGACCACCGCGCTTGATCTGTTTTTTGATGCGCACATCGACCTCGGCGGTCAACAGGTCTGAAAGTTCTTCCTCGACCCCGCGAACATCGCGCGACTTTTCCTTGGTCACCTTCGGTGGCTGCAATGAAAACTCGGCCGCCAGCTTCTTGACCAGACTCTCGGCCTCGCGCACCGACATTTTCTTGGCGCTGACCTGGTTTGCAGCCGTGATCTGAGTGGCGCGATCGAGCGCGAGCAGCGCGCGGGCGTGGCCCATGTCGATGTCGCCGGCCATCAGCATGGTTTGCACCGGCTCGGCCAAATTGAGCAAGCGCAGCAAATTGGAAGCGGCACTGCGCGAACGGCCAACCGCCTGCGCCGCCGCCTCGTGGGTCATGCCAAATTCGCGGATCAAGCGCTGCAGGCCCTGCGCTTCTTCCAACGGGTTGAGGTCCTCGCGCTGCATGTTTTCGATCAGGGCCATGGCGGCGGCGGCCTCGTCGGGCACGTCGCGCACCAGCACCGGCACGCTGTCGAGCCCAGCGAGCCGGGCGGCGCGAAAACGCCTCTCGCCGGCAATGATCTCGTAGAGTGGGCGGTTTGCGGCATCGGCCAGGGACGGCACAGCAACGCCCGCGTCTTGCGGCGCCTTGCCCAAACGAAGACGGCGCGCGTTTTCGTCGCTCAGGCGGCGAACCAAGATCGGGGACATGATGCCTTGCGACTTGATCGACTCGGCCAATTCATACAGGGCGCCCTCGTCCATGCGCGTGCGCGGCTGGTACTGGCCGGGCACCATGTCAGAAAGCAGCAAAGACGCCGGCAAGCCAGCGCTTGAACCCATGGCCGGCGGTTGCGAAGCCGCCGCGTCGCTCACATCGGGGCCGAGCAGATTGCTCAGCCCGCGGCCCAGGCCTTTGGGTTTTTTGGTGACCATGTGCTTGCGTCTTTCAGTGAACAGTTATTGGGTAAATACTATCGAGTCTGGTTGATCAATAGCGCAAATCAAAGGCGGCTCAGGACCAGCGCTTGATGCGCTCGACCATTTCCTGGGCAAAAGCCACAAAGGCCTGGGCCCCCTTGGACGAGGCGTCAAAGGCCAGGCCCGGCAAGCCGTAGCTTGGCGCTTCAGCCAGACGAACATTGCGCGGAATCACGGTGTCAAACACCTTCTCGCCAAAGTGCTCCTTGAGCTGATCGCTGACTTGTTGCTGCAAGGTGATGCGCGGGTCGAACATGACACGCAGCAGCCCAATGATCTTGAGGTCGGGATTCAAATTGGCGTGCACCCGCTTGATGGTGTTGACCAGATCGGTCAGCCCCTCGAGCGCAAAATACTCGCACTGCATCGGCACGATCACGCCGTGGGCCGCGCACAAGCCATTGAGCGTGAGCAGCGACAAGGACGGAGGGCAGTCAATCAGAACGAAGTCATATTGACGGTCGACCAGGGCCAAGGCAGAACGCAAACGCTTTTCGCGGCGCTCCAGACCCACCAGGTCCACCTCGGCGCCGGCCAATTCACGGTTGGCGCCGAGCACATCAAAGTTGCAACCAGCGTCTATGAGTTTCTGGCTGCTGACCCTCGCCTCCTCGATGCTGGCCGACTCGAGCAACACGTCATAAACCGACAGTTCGAGCTCCCGCTTGTCGATGCCAGAGCCCATGGTGGCATTGCCTTGCGGATCCAAGTCGACCATGAGCACACGCTGGCCCAGCTTGGCCAAACCTGCAGCCAGATTGACCGCGGTGGTGGTCTTGCCC
>JAJTGH010000121.1 GCA_021299555.1 Comamonadaceae bacterium | reverse complement strand
GACGCCCTCATCATTCAGGACATGGGCATCTTGCAGATGGACCTGCCGCCGATCCAGCTGCATGCCTCGACGCAGACCGACATTCGCACCCCCGAGAAGGCCAAGTTTCTGCAGGACGCTGGCCTGTCGCAACTGGTGCTGGCGCGTGAGCTGACGCTGCCCCAAATCGCCGCCATTCGTGATGTGATCGATACCGAGCGCTGCCTGCTCGAGTTTTTCATCCACGGTGCGCTGTGCGTGGCCTACAGCGGCCAGTGCTTCATCAGCCATGCCCACACCGGCCGCAGCGCCAACCGGGGCGACTGCTCCCAGGCCTGCCGACTGCCTTATGAGGTGAAGGACAGCCAGGGCCGCATCGTCGCGCATGACAAGCATGTGCTCTCGATGAAAGACAACAACCAGAGCGAGAACCTGCGGGCGCTCATCGATGTGGGCCTGCGCAGCTTCAAAATCGAGGGCCGCTACAAGGACATGGCCTATGTGAAGAACATCACGGCGCACTACCGCCGGCTGTTCGACGAGATTCTTGATGAGCGGCCCGAGCTGGCCTCCGCCTCGCACGGTCGCACCACCTTCACCTTCCTGCCCGACCCCAACCAGAACTTCAACCGCGAATTCACCGACTACTTTGTACAAGGCCGCAAAGAAGACATCGGGGCTTTTGACAGCCCCAAGAACCCGGGTCAGCCCATCGGTTGGGTGGCCAAGGTGGCCACCGACCATGTGGAGCTGTTCACAGACGAGGCCAGCACCGAGCTGCACAACGGCGACGGTCTGTGCTACTACGACCTGCACAATGAGCTGATCGGCCTGCAGATCAACCGCGCCGAGCGCACCCCAGCCGGCAGTTGGAAGCTCTTTCCCAAAGACCCCTTGGCCAGCTTCAAAGACCTGCGCAAGGGCACGATCGTTAACCGCAACCGCGACATGAGCTGGGTGCGCGCGCTCGAAAAGAAGTCGTCCGACCGCCGAATTGGGGTGTGGATGAAGCTCACTGAAACCGGGCAAGGCCTGGCGCTGCACCTGACCGACGAGGCCGGCTTCGAAGGCCAGGCCCGCATCGCCCTACCCTGGCAAGCGCCCAAGGAGGGCGCGGACGACAAGCTGCGGGCCGCCCTGGGCAAGCTCGGTGAGACGATTTTTTCAGCGATCGAGGTTCAACTGGCCCTGCCCCGCCCCTGGTTCGTGCCGCCCTCGCAACTCAATGCGCTGCGCCGCGAGGCGGTGCAGGCTCTAGAGGCCGCTCGTCTGGCTGGCTTTGAACGGCTGCCTCCGGGCAAAGCAGTTGAGCCGCCAGCGCCCTACCCCGAAGAGCACCTGACTTATCTGGCCAACGTCTTCAACCAAAAAGCCCGTGAGTTTTACGCGCGGCACGGCGTCAAAGTGATCGAGCCAGCCTACGAGGCGCAGCAAGAAGAGGGCGAAGTCAGCCTGATGATCACCAAGCATTGCGTGCGCTTTTCGCTCAGCCTGTGCCCCAAGCAGGCCAAGGGCGTGACCGGGGTGCAGGGCACCATCAAGGCCGAGCCCATGCAACTGATCAACGGCAAAGAAAAGCTCACCCTGCGCTTTGACTGCAAACCCTGCGAGATGCACGTGGTCGGCAAGATCAAGAAGTCAGTGCTGAATGCGACCCCGGCAAGCCCGCTGACATTCCACAAGAAGCGGCCGGTGGTCACCGGCATGCACTGAGGGGACTTCGATCAGGCGAAATTTGACCGCCTGTCACCCCACGGCGATACGGCTCTGGCTCCAGCAGTCACGCCGATCCAAACCCAGCTCAATCGATGGTCGCGCCCGAGTCCTTGACGGCCTTGGCCCAGCGCGGCAGCTCGGAGCGGATCAGGGCCATGAACTGCTCATTGCTCAGCCGATAAGGCTCGGCTCCAACATTGGCCAGTTTTTCGCGAACATCCGGCGCCTCGAGCGCTCGGGCAATCAGGCCTTGCAACTGCGTCACCGCGGCAGCGGGCGTGCCTGCCGGCGCGAACACGCCGTACCAGGGGGTGACGGCCAGGCCCTTGACCGTCTCGCTGATGGGCGCTACGTCAGGCAGCGCGGCCAAGCGCTTCTCGTTGACAACACCCAACACCTTGATGCGGCCACTCTTGATAAAGCCGATCGATGAAGGCAGGCTCTGAACCGAGACCTGCACCTGACCACCGGCCAGGTCGGTGACTGCCGCGGCCGCACCCTTGTAGGGCACGTGCACCAACTCGATCCCCGCCGCCTTATTGAGCATCTCGCCCACCAGGTGATTGACGGTCCCGTTGCCGGCCGAACCGATCATGATCTTGCCTGGCTGTGTCTTGGCAAGACTGATCAGCTCGGCGGTGTTCTTGGCCGGGAAATTGTTGTTGGCCACAAGCACATACCCAGCGGTGGCCACGGGTGTGACCGGCTCAAAGTCCTTGATCGGATCAAAGCCCGTGTTTTTGTAGAGCGAAGGATTGATCACATAGGAGCTGTCGGCCGTCAGCATCAGGGTGTAGCCATCGGGCCTGGCCTTGGCCACATAAGCGGTGCCTATGTTTCCGCCGGCCCCGGGCCTGTTTTCCACCACGAAGGACTGACCGCTCAAGTCGGTCAGCTTTTGCGCCACGATGCGCGCGATCGCGTCATTGGCGCCGCCAGCGGCCTGCGGCACGACCACTGCCACCGGCCGGCTGGGGTATTTGTCCTGGGCCAAGGCGGTCACGGCACAAAGCGATAGCGCACTCAAGGACAGCAGGGCTCGGCGCGATACTGAAAAGGACATGAGGGGTCTCCTAAAAGAATGGCGTGGCCAAATTATCAGGGCAAGACCGTGGCCTGTGACTTAGGGTCTGCAACAATAAGGGGTATTTTCATCTGCTTCACGCCCATGTCCGACACCCCTCGCCCCACCCTGCCCGACCGCCTGGCCATTGACGACCGCAGCCCGCACTACGCGGCCGATGTGCTGAGCCACAGCATCGGCATCCGCTTCAAGGGCAAGGACCGCACCGACGTGGAGGAGTACTGCATCAGCGAGGGCTGGATCCGTGTGCCTGCAGGCAAGACGGTCGACCGCCGTGGCCAGCCGCTCCTGATCAAGATCAAAGGGCCGGTTGAGGTGTTTTACAAGGACTGAGCCGGTCTAGAGCGCGCACCGCGCCGTGGAGGCGCTGCCGCACCATACCCAGATATCCCCCAGACCTCCCCCAAATGGGGAGGAAGCCGGTCAGGCCTGGCCGAGGAAAGGCTCAGCCCAGCCAGCGGCGGGCGTTGTGCCAGATCTGCATCCAGGGGCTGTGGGCGCCGAGATCGCCGTTGGTCCAGCTCATTTGCAGGTTGCGAAACACCCGCTCGGGGTGGGGCATCATGGCGGTGAAACGGCCGTCGGCGGTGGTCACAGCAGTCAGGCCGCCCGGACTGCCATTGGGGTTGAAAGGATAGGCCTCGGTGGGCACGCCCAGGTTGTCGATAAAACGCATTGCCCGCACCACCTCCGATGCATTGCCCCGGCGCGAGAAGTTGGCATAGCCCTCGCCGTGGGAGACCGCGATCGGCAGGCGTGCACCGGCCAGGGCTTGCAGGAAGATGCTGGGCGAATCGAGCACCTCCACCATGGACAGACGGGCCTCGAAGCGCTCGCTCTGGTTGGTGGTAAAGCGCGGCCAGGCCTGGGCACCGGGGATGATATCGGCCAGTTCGGCGAACATCTGGCAGCCGTTGCACACGCCCAGGCCAAAGGTGTCAGGCCGGCCGAAGAAGGCCTGAAACTGGTCTGACAGCACCGGGTTGAACAGGATGCTACGGGCCCAACCTATGCCCGCGCCCAGGGTGTCGCCGTAACTGAAACCACCGCAAGCGACCACGCCCGCAAAATCGGCCAAGGCAACCCGACCGGCTTGCAGGTCGGTCATGTGCACATCAATCGCATCAAAGCCGGCCAGGGTAAAAGCATAGGCCATCTCCACATGGGAATTGACACCTTGCTCGCGCAAGATGGCCACGCGCGGGCGGGCGTTGCCGATAACTGCAGTGCGCTCTCCCCTGCCCTCGCCCGGCAACACAGGTGAGTCCGCCCCGCTGCGCCTGCCCTGCGAAACGGGGAGCGAGTCCGCCTTGCTCCCTCTGCCCCCTGGGGAGAGGGGCACCTGCCCCCATCCCTGGGGCAAGTGCAGGTGCAGCCCCGGATTGCCCGGATCGCCTGCCGCCGCATGCTCGGCATCGGCGCAGGCCGGGTTGTCGCGCTGCTGGCAGACCTTCCAACTCACCGAGTCCCAAACCTGATGCAAATCTTGCAGCGTGGCGCTGAACACACATTTCGTGTCCCGCCATATTTCCAGCTTGCCCTTGCCCACGTCCAAGGGGGCACTCACAGGTCGGGTCTTGCCAACAAAGTGGCTGTGCTTGGACAGACCATGGTCACGCAACACTTGCATGACATCGTTGCGAACAGCCGTTGGCACCTGGATCAGCGCACCGATTTCTTCATTGAACAGGGCCTTGAGCGTGGCTTCCTCGCGACGGGCCCGGATTTGTGTCGTCCAGTTCTTGCTGTCGCCCGCATCCATGCGGCTGTCACTGATGCCATCGCCCTCGACCAGCAGCATGTCGACGTTCAGAGAGACGCCCACCTGCCCGGCAAAAGCCATTTCGGCGGCGGCAGCGAGCAGGCCGCCATCGCTTCGGTCGTGGTAGGCCAGCACGTCGCCCCGCACACGCAGGGCGCTGATCGCAGCGACCAGGCGAACCAGGTCTTGGGCTTCGTCCAGATCAGGGACCGCGCCCTGCTCTTTCTCGAAGGCCTGGCAAAGCACCGACCCGCCCATGCGGTTTTGCCCGCGTCCCAGATCGATCAGGATCAAGGTCGTGTCTGCCTCTTCCCGATTGAGCTGCGGCGTCAGTGTGCCGCGCACATCATCGAGGCTGGCAAAGGCGCTGACAATCAAAGAGACCGGCGATGTCACTTTTTTTGCCGCGTCGCCGTCCTTCCAGACCGTGCGCATGGACAAGGAATCCTTGCCCACTGGAATCGAAATGCCCAGCGCCGGGCACAGCGCCATCCCCACCGCCTGCACCGTGTCGTACAGTGCGGCGTCCTGACCGGGCTCACCGCAGGCGGCCATCCAGTTGGCCGAAAGCTTGACGCGCGACAGCTCAATGGGTGCGGCCAGCAAATTGGTGATGGCCTCTGCGACGGCCATACGCCCCGAGGCGGGCGCATTGATGGCCGCCAGCGGCGTGCGCTCGCCCATGCTCATGGCCTCACCGGCAAAGCCTTGGTAGTCGGCCAGCGTGACCGCGCAGTCGGCCACTGGAATCTGCCAGGGCCCAACCATTTGGTCGCGGTGGGTCAAGCCGCCGACCGTGCGATCACCGATGGTGATCAAAAACCGCTTCGATGCAACCGTGGGGTGCGACAGCACAGCAATCACGCATTCGCGCAAGTCCAGACCCGTCAAGTCCAGCGGCTTGAGCTCTGGGGTGATGCGCTGTACATCGCGCTGCATCCGGGGCGGCTTGCCCAGCAGCACATTCATGGGCATGTCCACCGGCTTGGCACCTGGGCCGTCTACGAGCTGCAGCTGCTTTTGCTCTGTGGCCACACCAATGACGGCAAAGGGGCAACGCTCTCGCTCGCAAAAAGCCTGGAAGGTCGCCAAAGATTCGGGCGCGATGGCCAGCACATAGCGCTCCTGGCTCTCATTGCTCCAGATTTCTTTGGGCGACATGCCACTTTCTTCCAGCGGCACGGCACGCAGGTCAAATCGCGCGCCCTGACCCGCGTCATTGACCAGCTCTGGAAACGCATTGGACAGACCGCCCGCACCCACGTCGTGAATGGCCAAAATCGGGTTGGCAGCACCGAGCTCGGCACAGCGATTAATCACCTCCTGTGCGCGCCGCTCGATCTCGGGGTTGCCCCGCTGAACCGAGTCAAAGTCGAGTTCGGCCGCATTCGCGCCCGAGGCCATGGAGCTGGCGGCGCTACCGCCCATGCCGATGCGCATGCCAGGCCCGCCGAGTTGAATCAGCAAACTGCCCGGGCCAAAGCGCACCTTGTGGGTCAGTTGCGCGTCGATCGAGCCCAGACCACCGGCAATCATGATGGGCTTGTGGTAGCCCCAGCGCTGACCGCCCACTGTCTGCTCGTACTCCCGAAAGTAGCCGGCCAGGTTGGGCCGCCCGAATTCGTTGTTGAACGCAGCCCCGCCGAGCGGGCCCTCCGTCATGATCTGCAAGGCGCTGGCCATGTGCTCAGGCTTGCCAAATCGGTCGTCAAACAGCCGCGAGACGGTAAAGCCGGTCAGGCCGGCCTTGGGTCGAGAGCCACGACCCGTGGCCCCTTCGTCACGGATCTCACCGCCAGCGCCAGTCGAGGCGCCGGGGAACGGAGAGATGGCGGTCGGGTGGTTGTGCGTCTCCACCTTCATCAGGACATGGGTCAGCTGCTCCCGCGCCTGATAAAGCGCCATACCCTGCGTCTGGACCGCCGCAAAGCGTTGCTGCACGCGCCCTTGCATGATCGAGGCGTTGTCGGCGTAGGCCACAACCGTGTGCTGCGGATGCAGTTGCTCGGTGTTGCGGATCATGACAAACAGGCTTTTGTCTTGCCGGATGCCGTCGATCACAAAGTCGGCATTAAAGATCTTGTGTCGGCAGTGCTCGCTGTTGGCTTGCGCGAACATCATCAATTCGACATCGGTCGGGTTGCGCCCCAGGGTGATGAAGGCGTCGACCAGATAGTCGATTCTTTGCCGCCGGATTGCAGGTCCACCTCTTGCATGGCCTGGCCCTGCAGTTCGCCGAACAGGGCATGGGTCTGTTCACGCGAGGCCAGCACGCTCTCGGTCATGCGGTCATGCAGCAAGGCGGCCACCTGTCGGTGCTGTTCAGCGCTCAGGCTGGGTTTGGAGAGCAGGCCGTTTTTGAAGGTCAGCCGGTATTCGACGACGCGCTCGACCCGCCGCACGGCCAAGCCGCAGTTGTGCGCGATGTCGGTGGCTTTCGATGACCAGGGCGAAACCGTGCCCAACCGAGGCGTGACGATCAACAAGGCCCCCGCCTGTGGCAGCGGCGCACAGGGCTGGCCATAGGTCAGAAGTCGGCCCAGTTGCGCCTGTTGCGCCGGCTCCAGCGGCCCTTCAGAGGCCACCAGGTGGACATAACGTGCATGGATGCCGGTGATGCGGTCATGAATGGCCTGCAGGCGGGGCAGCCATTGCAACATGCGAAAGTCACTCAGGGCGTTGATGCCGGGTGCATCGCCCTCAAAAAAGGTCAGGTGCAGGGTCACGTGGGGCAGCGGGCTCGGGCCGAGACGGTGGGGCGGGAAGCCGAAGATCAGGCTCCGGCGAGGGCAAGAAGGAGATTGTAGCGACCGACTCTTTGTGCGCCGGGGTACTTTGCTGCGGGAATGTTCCCCAGGTCGTCTTAGCCGGCCCTCCCGCATGATTTCGCTGCACAAAGCACCCCGCCACTCCCATCTGGAGTGAGCGGTTGTTGCACACAGGGCTCAAGGAAAAACAGGCGCTTGAAGTGCGCAAGGAAAAGAATCCCACCGTCCAAGGACACCCAGACCGACCGCACCGTGCCGCACTGCCCAGGTCGCCAAACCGCAGGCCAGCGATAATCAGGGTATGAGCATCACCATCAAGGACGAAGCAGGGGCCGCTGGCATGCGCTTGGCTGGGCGACTGGCCTCAGAAGTGCTGGACTACCTGACACCATTCGTCAAACCCGGCATCACCACCAACGAAATCGACCGCCTGGCCCATGATTACATGACCCAGGTTCAGGGCACCATTGCCGCCCCGCTGGGCTACCAGCCGCCGGGCTATGCGCCCTACCCCAAGAGCCTGTGCACCTCGGTCAACCATGTCGTGTGTCACGGCATACCCAATGACAAGCCCCTCAAGAAAGGCGACATTGTCAACATCGATGTGACTGTCATCAAAGACGGCTGGCACGGTGATACCTCGCGCATGTTCCTGATCGGCGAATGTTCGATCGCCGCCAAGCGGCTGTGTCAGGTCACCTACGAGGCCATGTGGCACGGTATTGCCAAGGTCAAGCCTGGTGCTCGACTGGGCGACATCGGCCATGCGATTCAGGTGTTTGCCGAGCGCCAGGGCTACAGCATCGTGCGCGAGTTTTGTGGCCACGGCATAGGACAAAAATTCCATGAAGAGCCGCAGGTGCTCCATTACGGGCGCCCCGGCACACTGGAGGAGTTGCGGGCTGGCATGGTGTTCACCATCGAGCCCATGATCAACCTGGGCAAGCGTGACATCAAAGACGGGCCAGAGCGCGATGGCTGGACCATCGTCACCCGCGACCATTCGCTTTCGGCGCAATGGGAGCACACTGTGCTGGTCACGCCCACCGGCTACGAGGTGCTGACCGTTTCGGCCGGCAGCCCTGCTGTGCCTGACTTTGTGGCAGCCTCTGGCGCGCTGGCTGGCGCCTGAGCACGGCCCGACCGAGCCATGAACGCGCTGGCCAGACCTGAACAACTGGCGCAATGGCGCGACGGTTACCGGCAGGGCAAAGCCGCATTGCTGGCCCACGCCAGCCGAGGAGCTTCGGTGCGCGGTGTGCGCACCCTCTTGCAAAAGCTCGCCCGCCACACCGATCAGATGCTTCAGCAGTTGTGGCGGCAGGCGGACTTCGGGTCAGACTGCAGTTTGGTGGCGGTAGGAGGCTACGGCCGGGGCGAGCTGTTTCCACATTCAGACGTCGACGTCCTGCTTCTCTTGCCCGAAAACGCCGACATGGCAGCCTTGGGCAGCCAGGGGCTGAGCCTGCAGCAACGGCTCGAGGGCTTCATCAGCCTGTGTTGGGACTGCGGCCTGGAAATTGGCTCGAGCGTGCGCACGATCACCGAATGCCTTGAAGAGGCCCGGCGTGACATCACCATCCAGACCTCGCTGCTCGAAGCGCGCTTTGTCGCTGGCTCGCGCAAACACAGCGCAGCCTTGCTCGATCAACTTTCAGCGCAAATGGATCCGAAGGCCTTTTTTGTGGCCAAGACGCTGGAGATGAGACAGCGCCACACCAAGTACGAAGACACCCCCTACTCACTCGAACCCAATTGCAAGGAGTCGCCCGGGGGTCTGAGAGACTTGCAAGTGATTCTCTGGGTGGCCCGGGCCGCGGGCTTGGGACGAAGCTGGGAGGAGCTTGCCACCAATGGCCTGATCACCCGATTTGAGGTCAGACGCATCAAGGCCAATGAAGCCCTGCTCAGCCTGATACGCATCCGTCTTCATTTGCTCGCTGGCCGGCGGGAAGACCGGTTGGTGTTTGACCAGCAAAGCGCGGTGGCAGAGTCGTTTGGCTACGCCCCAGTGCTCGATGCCCAAGGCCGACCCAAGCGCGGCACCATGCGGGTGAGCGAAATGCTCATGCGCCGCTACTACTGGGCTGCCAAGGCGGTGGCCCAGCTCAATGACATTTTGTTGCTCAATATCGAGGAACGCCTCTCGCCCAGCAACTACCCTCTGCGGCCCATAAACGCGCGGTTTTTGGACAAGGGCGGCCAGTTGGAAGTGGCCAGCGACGATCTCTACCTCAACAGCCCCAGCGCGATCCTGGAAACCTTTCTCTTGCACGAAACCACGCCAGGAATAAGGGGGCTGTCAGCGCGCACCTTGCGAGCGCTCTACAACGCCCGCGGCATCATGGACTCGCAGTTTCGGCGCGACCCGGTGAACCGGGCGACTTTTCTCAAGATCTTGCAGCAGCCCGCGGGCATCACGCACGCCATGCGGCTGATGAACCAGACCTCGGTGCTTGGGCGCTATCTTTGGGTGTTTCGCCGCATCGTCGGCCAAATGCAGCACGATCTGTTTCATGTCTATACGGTCGACCAGCACATCTTGATGGTTCTGCGCAATGTGCGCCGTTTTTTCATGGCCGAGCATTCGCACGAATACCCGGCCTGCTCGCAACTGGCTGCTGGCTGGGACAAGCCCTGGGTTCTGTACATCGCCGCCCTGTTCCATGACATCGCCAAAGGGCGCGGCGGTGACCATTCGGAACTCGGCTGCCGGGAGGCCCGCCTGTTTTGCCGCCAGCATGGGATCGAGCGGGACGATGCCCGCCTGATCGAATTTTTAGTGGCCGAGCACCTGACCATGAGCCGCATCGCCCAGAAGGAAGATTTGAGCGACCCGCAAGTGATCGGCGCCTTTGCTGCCCGTGTGGGCAATGAACGCAATCTGACCGCTTTGTACTTGCTGACTGTGGCCGACATCCGCGGCACCAGCCCGAAAGTGTGGAATGCCTGGAAGGGCAAGCTGCTGGCTGATCTGTACCGCTACACCCTGCGCGTGCTCGGCGGACGCGCGCCCGACGCCGATGCCGAGGTCGAGTCGCGCAAGCGCGAGGCACTGCATTTGCTGGCCCTGCACACCCAGCCCTTTGATTCCCACAAGGCGCTTTGGGAGACGCTCGATGTAAGCTATTTCATGCGCCACGATGCGTCCGACATTGCCTGGCATGCGCGCCAACTCTCGCGCCACGTGGGTCAGGGTCAGCCGGTGGTGCGGGCGCGTGCATCTTCGACCGGCGAAGGGTTGCAAGTGCTGGTCTACACCCCAGACCAAAGCGATCTGTTTGCCCGCATCTGCGGCTATTTTGACCATGCGGGTTTTTCCATTCTTGACGCGCGAATTCACACCGCCAACAACGGCTATGCCCTCGACACCTTTCAGGTGGTCAGCCCGCACCTGGCCGAACACCCACGTGAGTACACAGCGCTGATTGAGGCCGAGCTCGGACGCACGCTGCAGCAGGGCGGCTCCTTGCCCGCGCCCAGCCGGGGGCGGGTATCGCGCAGGGTCAAGAGTTTTCCGATCACTCCGCGGGTGACGCTGCGCCCCGACGAAAAAGCCCAACGCTGGCTACTGAGCATATCGGCCAGCGACCGCGTGGGCCTGCTCTACGCGGTTGCACGGCTGCTCGCCAGCCACCGGCTCAACCTGCAATTGGCCAAGGTCACCACCTTGGGTGAGCGGGTCGAAGACACCTTCTTGATCGACGGGCCCGAGCTCCAGCAAAACAAGGCCCAGATCGCCATCGAGACCGAGCTGCTCGAGGCTCTGCGGGCCTAAAAGAAGACAGGGGCCTTGAAATGCCGGGTCTGCGCGCCCAGCGACGAGCCCCAAATTCAATCGTCCGAAGCGGCGTCCAAGCCTGGAAACAGCACCTCGGTAAAACCAAAGCGGCTGAAGTCGCGCACCCGCATGGGGTAGAGCACGCCGATGAGGTGGTCGCACTCGTGCTGCACCACCCGCGCATGAAAGCCATCGACCGTGCGGTCAACTGAATCTCCATAGGGATCCAGCCCCTGGTAGCGAATGCGCTGCCAGCGGGGCACCACGCCGCGCAGGCCGGGCACTGAGAGGCACCCTTCCCAGCCCTCTTCCTGCTCCTGGCCCAGGGCTGTGATCACCGGATTGAGCAAAACGGTCAGCGGGATCACGGGCGCCTCGGGATAACGCGGATTGGGTTGGCCGCTGCCGAAAATCACCAACTGCAGATCCACGCCTATCTGCGGTGCGGCCAGGCCGGCACCATGGGCGGCATGCATGGTGTCGAGCATGTCGGCCACCAGCCGGTGCAAGTCATCGCTGCCGATGGCCTGTTCGGGCACCGGCTGGGCCACGCGCAGCAAGCGCGGGTCACCCATCTTGAGAATTTCACGCACAGCCATCAATGGGCTCCTTCGATTCGCTCGATCCATTCCATCAGCTGTGCCTGATCGATCACGGCCACGCCCAACTCCTGCGCCTTGAGCAGTTTGCTGCCCGCTTCGCTGCCGGCGACCAGGTAGTCGGTCTTTTTGCTCACCGAACCGGCCACCTTGCCCCCGGCCGCCTCGATCAGGTCCCTGGCCTCATCTCGGCTCAGACTGGGCAGCGTGCCGGTGATGACCAGGGTCTTGCCCGCCAAAGGCAGGGCAGACTGCGGTGCCGGCTCACCCTCGGTCCAGCGCACACCGAGCGCACGCAACTGCTCGACCACTTCGCGGTTGTGCACCTGGTCGAAGAAGGTCCGGATGCTGGCCGCCACCACCGGGCCGATGTCGGGCACCTG
>JAJTGH010000120.1 GCA_021299555.1 Comamonadaceae bacterium | reverse complement strand
TGGCCATTGATGCGCCCGGAGCGGAAATTCCGATTCGCACACTCAGGCACATCAGCCTGAACCCGAACTTTGGCGGTGAGGTGATGGTTGTGAGCCTGGGCTGCGAGAAGCTGCAGGTCGATCGCCTGCTGCCGGCAGGCAGCATTGCGATTGTTCAGGGTGGCGACAGTGGGCCACACACCGTGTGTCTGCAAGACGCCCATCATGTCGGCTTTGCTTCCATGGTCCATGACATCGTGCAAAGCGCCCGGCCTCATCTCGAGCGGCTCAACCGGCGTCGCAGGCAAACCGTGCCCGCCAGCGAGCTGGTGGTGGGCGTGCAGTGTGGCGGAAGCGATGCCATGTCCGGGGTGACGGCCAATCCGGCCGTTGGTGCCATGGCCGATTTGCTGGTGCGCGCCGGTGCAACCGTGATGTTTTCCGAGAACACCGAGGTGCGCGATGCGGTCGAACAACTGACCGCACGAGCCGCCACGCCTGAGGTGGCCCAGGCCATCGTGCGCGAGCTGGCTTGGTACGACCAATATCTGGAGCGTGGCCGCGTCGATCGCAGCGCCAACACCACGCCCGGCAACAAGGCCGGGGGTCTGTCCAACATTGTTGAAAAGGCCATGGGCTCCATCGTCAAGAGTGGCAGTGCGGCGATTTCGCATGTGCTCTCGCCCGGGGAAAAGCTGCGACGCGATCAAAAGGGTTTGGTGTTTGCCGCAACCCCAGCCAGCGATTTCATTTGCGGAACCTTGCAACTGGCCGCCGGTATGAATCTGCATGTCTTTACCACCGGCAGGGGCACGCCCTACGGCTTGCAAGCGTGTCCGGTGGTCAAGGTGGCCACTCGCACCGAGCTGGCCCGGCGGTGGCACGACCTCATGGATGTCAATGCGGGCCGAATTTGCGATGGTCAGCTGAGCATCGAGCAGGCTGGCTTGGAGCTGTTCGCGCTCTTGCTTGACGTGGCCAGCGGTCGCCGCACCTGGGCCGAGCAGTGGAAATTGCACAACTCGCTGGTGCTGTTCAACCCGGCGCCAGTGACTTGATGCGGCTCGATCCAGCGCGTTTCGCCGGCCGGGTCTCAGGACGGGAGGTCCGGCTCTTTGAACTGCGCAGCAGCGCTTTGTCTGTGGCCGTGTGCAACCATGGTGCGCGCGTGTTGCAGCTGATCGTGCCCGACCGCCAGGGCCGCGAGCGCGACGTGGTGCTGGGCCATGACAGCCTGGCGCAATTGCTCGAAGGCATGCCTTCTATGGGCGCATTCATAGGACGCTATGCCAACCGCATTGCCGGCGCCCGTTTCCTCATCAGGGGGCAGCTTCATCGCCTGCCGCACAACGATCCATTGCATTGTGTCCACGGCGGGCCTGGCGGCAGTCGGCATCAGGTGTTTGATGTGCTGACCAGTGCAGCCGATCGCTTGACTCTGGCCTGGACGTTTCGCTCGGTCGACGACGGCTTTCCGGGCGATGTCGATTTGCAACTGGGCTATCAAGTGCACGGCAGCACCCTGGCCATCGATTACAGCGCTGTGGTCAGGGGCGCGTCCACGCCGCTCAATTTCACCAGCCATCCCTTTTTCAATCTCGAAGGGCAAGAGTCTGGCTGCGCCTTAGACCATGGGCTGCAGATCGCGGCCGATCATTTCGTGCCCGTGGGCGCGGATCGCATTGCCCTGGGGCATTTTGAACCTGTGGCAGGCACTGCGTTTGACTTTCGCACAACCAGGACGCTGCGCGCGGCCATGGGGCAGGGCCATGAGCAACTGACTGTGGGCGGGGTGAGCGCAGGCTTCGACCACTCCTTTGTCAATCCGCAGGATTTGGCCGCTGGGCAGATCGCCTGCGCGCTGCGGTTTCAGGCGCAATTGCAGGCACCGGGCAGCGGCGTTGTCATGCAGGTGTGGTCCGATGCGCCGAGCTTGCAACTCTACAGCAGCGCTGGCATGGACGGCAGCTTGCCCAAGCACGCGGGCAAGCATGGCCGGGTGCATCTGAGTGGCTCGGCAGTCTGCTTGGAGCCGCAGCGTTTGCCCGATGCGCCCAACCAGGTGGGCTTTGGCCACTGCATCTTCGAGCCCGGCCAGCGGGTCCAAGGGCGGATCGAGTACCGCTTCAGTGTGAGCCCCTAGTGGGCGGCTTGACGCACAAGCATGATCAGCTTTGCCAGCGCGTGGTTGACCGTGGCCTGTCGAACCGCAGAGCGGTCTCCGCCAAAGTGCTGTCGTTCGGTCACTACTGCTGTGGCTGTGGCCCAGGCCAGCCAGACGGTGCCCACCGGCTTGTCGGCGCTGCCTCCGCTCGGTCCTGCCACGCCTGTGACCGCAATTGCCACCTGAGCATGTGAGCGCTCCAGAGCGCCTGCAGCCATGGCCTGCGCCACGGCTTGGCTGACCGCCCCGTGCTGCGCGATCAGTGGCAGCGGTACACCGAGCAACTCGCTTTTCGATTCGTTGGAGTAGGTCACAAAGCCGCGCTCAAACCACAGGCTCGAGCCCGATCGCTCGGTGCAGGCCGCTGCGATCAATCCGCCGGTGCAACTCTCTGCAGTGGCCAGCATGAGCCCCCTGCTTTGGAGCAAGTTGGCCAATTGTTCGGTCAGGTCCTGGGTGTTTGCTTCGTTCATGATCGGGCGAAGGTCCAGATGGAGATCACCAGCAGCGTGCAAAACGCGGCCACCAGATCATCAAAGAGGATGCCAAAGCCGCCGCGCGGGCCCAGGCCCTTGAAGTGGCGGTCGGCCCAGGCCACCGGCCCAAATTTGACTGCGTCGAAAAAACGAAACAGAGCAAAGGCCAGCACTTGCAGGCCCAGGCCAGCCGGCAGGATAAGCCACAGCACGATCCAAAAGGCCACCACCTCATCCCAGACGATGTGTCCGGAGTCGGCCAGCCCCATGTTCTGCGCCGTCACCGTGCAGGCCCACCAACCGATCACCAGGGAGACAGCAATCACCCCGCCCAGGGCAGCCGCAGTGAGAAAGAAATCGAGCACGAGAAAGGCCAGCCAGGCCCAGAGCGTACCCACCGTCCCAGGTGCAATGGGCGCAAGCCCCGAACCGCCGCCCAGCGCGATGAAGTGAGCCGGATGCGCCAGCAAAAAGCGCGCGTTGGGGCGAAAGATGGGCGCGCTTGCTGTGGGGGTCGGGTCGGCGTTGATCATGGGCAGCTTGTGCAATCAGGGGGTGTCAAAGTGATCAAAGGCACGCAGCTTGTGCGAGAGGATTTGACCGTTTTCGTCGATCACTCGCAGGCCGGCTTCGGCCTCGACCCGGCCTATGCAAGTGACCGGTGTGTTGCTGCCCCGGGCCGCGTGCAGCACCTGGCCGCGCGCGCTCTGTGGCGCGGTGAATGCCAGTTCGTAGTCGTCGCCGCCAGACAGTATGGAGTTGAGCGCGCCGGCCCCGGCGCTGCACTGGGGCCATAGGCGGTGAGTCCGAGCCTGCAGCAGCGTCATCAGGCAATCGGCGTGCACCGTGGCGCCCACCCCTGAGTCCTCGAGCACATGGCCCAGATCGCCGATCAGACCGTCGCTCACGTCGATCGCCGCGCTGGCCACGCCGCGCAGGCCCAGACCGAGCGCCACGCGCGGTTCGGGGCGCTCGAGTCGCCGCCGAGTCTGGGCCAGCAGATCGGCCGGCAGATGCAGCTGGCCTTGCAGGGCCAACAGCGCCAGATGGGCGTCGCCCAGATGTCCGCTGATGTACACATCGTCGCCCGCTTGCGCGCCGCTGCGCAGCAGCGCGCGACCGTCGGTTTCGCCAAAGATGGTGATGCAGATGTTCAGCGGCCCGCGGGTGGTGTCTCCCCCAATCAGCTCGCAGCCGTGCGCGTCTGCCAGCGCCAGCAGCCCCTGTGCAAAGGCCGACAGCCAGGCATCGTCTATGGCCGGCAGGGCCAGGGCCAGTGTGAAGGCCAAGGGTCTGGCACCGCAGGCGGCCAGATCACTGAGGTTGACCGCCAGCGCCTTGTGCCCCAGGCTGGCGGGATCCACATCGTCAAAAAAATGGCGACCTGACACCAGCATATCGCTGGAGATGGCCAGTTGCGTGCCGGGCCGAGGCTGCAGCAATGCGCAGTCATCGCCCACGCCCAGCAGCGCACGCTTGGGCTTGCGCGTGAAGTGGCGAGCAATCAGGTCGAATTCACCCATGGGTCGCAAGCATAGCGCCCGGCCCAGGTGCCCGGTGTCAGTGCACCACCCTCGGCGCAGTCCCCGGCCCGGCTTCGAGCACGAACAAAGGGATCTCGGCCTCAAAGCGTGCGCCGTCCTCAGCCACGAAGAAGTAACTGCCGTGCATGGTCCCGCTGCTCGTGCGCAGCCGGCAGCCGCTGGTGTACTGAAACGATTCGCCGGGCTGCAGCAGCGGCTGCTGACCGACCACTCCCAGCCCCTTGACCTCTTCTCGAAGGCCATTGGCGTCGCAGATGATCCAGTGGCGCGAGATCAGTTGTGCCGCCACGTCGCCCCGGTTGGTCACGGTCACCGTGTAGGCGAAGGTGTGCACGGACTCGTGCGGGGCCGATTGCTCGGGCAGAAACTGCGGCTGAGCCTCGCAGGAGACGTTGTAACTGGGCATGACCCGAATGTTAGTCCGAAGTGCAAATCGCCGCCTGGCCGGGGACTTGCACGATCGGCCCTGCTGCACAATCTGGGTCCTGCCTTTTCTTTTTTGCGACCATGACCTACCGCATTGCCCCATCCATCCTTTCGGCCGACTTCGCCCGCCTGGGGCAGGAGGTGCGTGATGTGATTGCCGCGGGCGCCGATTGGATCCACTTTGACGTCATGGACAACCACTACGTGCCCAATCTCACCTTTGGCCCCATGATCTGCAGCGCAGTCAAGCCCCACGCCGTCAGGCCCGACGGGCAAAGCGTGCCGATCGATGTTCATCTGATGGTCCAGCCGGTCGATGCGTTGGCTGCCGCCTTTGCGGCCGCTGGCGCCGACCTCATCAGCTTTCATCCCGACGCGTCTAGCCATGTGCACCGCAGCGTGCAGGCCATCAAGGCGGCTGGCTGCAAAGCCGGACTGACCTTCAACCCGGCCCAGCCGCTCGATGTGCTCGATTGGGTGATTGATGAGATCGATCTGATCCTCATCATGAGCGTCAACCCCGGCTTTGGTGGCCAAACCTTCATCGACTCGGCCCTGCGCAAGGTCGAGGCCGCTCGCAAGCGGATCGAGGTCAGCGGCAAGGACATACGCCTGGAGGTCGACGGCGGCATCAAGACCGACAACATCGCTCGTGTGGCTCGCGCCGGCGCCGACACCTTTGTGGCGGGCAGCGCGATTTTTGGCAAGCCCGATTACAAGGCGGTCATCGACGCCATGCGTGGGCAACTGGCCTCGGTCTGAGCTGGCCAATCGCCTGCCGCCCGGGTGCAGCGGACGATCCAGCGGGTTCACATATATTAAATAATGATAATTGGACTGGTTTTTAACCAGAAGTTACGTCTGATTTAGTAACTTTTTGGCTTATCAATTTTAAGATTTGGGCTCTCCCCTTGGACAACCGAACCACCTAGGAGCCCGAAGATGCGAATTGCAGTGCTAGAAGACGACGACAACCAGCGCGACTGGATGAATTCCTTTTTGCTGGCTCTGGGGCATGTCTGTCACCCCTTCGCTGCCTCCGAGGGGCTGCTGCGCGAACTGCGCCGCGAAAACTTTGATCTGCTGATTCTGGACTGGAACGTGCCTGACATGTCCGGCCTGGACGTGGTTCGCTGGGTGCGGGCCAACATCAAGGCCAGGGTGCCGGTGCTGTTTGTGACCAGCCATGTGGATGAGGCCGATCTGGTCGAAGCGCTCAAGGCCGGCGCTGACGACTACATGTGCAAACCGGTGCGGGTGCCCGAGCTGTTGGCCCGATTGCACGCCTTGCTGCGACGCGCCTACCCGGAACAAACTGGCGAGGTGTTGGCGTCGGGCGATTACGTTTTCGATCAAAAAGCCAAAACCTTGTCGTTCAGAGGTCAGTTGCTCGAGCTCAAACACCGCGAGTACGAATTGGCCTACCTGTTGTTTTCCCGCATGGGGGAACTGCTCTCGCGCAAATACTTGCAAGAGCAACCGCTTGGCTGCGGCCGAAAGCGGGCCAGAGGGCGCGGCCTCCAGCGAGGACCGGGGCGTTGTGAGCCTGGCCTGATCGACGCGCAGCAAGCCTGGGCGATGGGGCTCAGGCGCATCGGCCGCAAAGCCGCAATGTGTTTTGCTACACTTTGAGCATGTTCATACACCGCATCATGCTGACGGGGTCCGGAGACCGGGGAGCTTGGCCCTGGCGTCGCTGCCTGACACGGCGCGGCTAAAGCATGACATGGGGCCCTTTCGGGGCCTTGCCCTTGCGGCAATCCTTTCTTTGGTTTGCGCCTGAGTGATCGGGCGGCATCAGCGTGCTGATGCCGCCTCAGTTCGATCCGGGTGATCCGGCCTGCGCCCCCAAAAAAGATCCGCATCATGATGTCTGAACTCGAATTCAAAAGCCTTGTCCAGCAAGGCTACAACCGCATTCCCCTTTTGCTTGAGGCCTTTGCCGATTTGGAGACTCCGCTGTCTCTGTACCTCAAGCTTGCCTTCAGTCAGGACGGGGGCCGGTACAGCTTCCTGCTCGAATCGGTGGTCGGCGGTGAGCGTTTTGGCCGCTACAGCTTCATCGGCTTGCCAGCGCGCACCTTGATACGTGCCAGCGGATTTGGTGAGCAGCAAGTCACTGAAGTCGTCACCGACGGCCAGGTGGTGGAAAGCTCGCGCCAGAATCCGTTGGACTTCATTGCTGCTTACCAGCAGCGGTTTAAGGTGGCGCTGCGGCCGGGTTTGCCGCGCTTTTGCGGGGGCCTGGCCGGGTATTTTGGCTATGACGCTGTGCGCTACATGGAGCCCCGCCTGGCCGCGACCTGCCCGCCCGATGCAGTGGGCTGCCCCGATATCTTGCTGCTGCAGTGCGAGGAGCTGGCGGTGATCGATAACCTGTCGGGCAAGCTCTATCTCATCGTCTATGCCGACCCGGCGCAGCCGGAGGCTTTTGTCAATGCGAAAAAGCGACTTCGCTCGCTCAAGGAGCAGCTGCAGTATTCGGTCAGTGCGCCGCAGGTGCGACCGACCCAGGCTCACCCGGCCGAGCGTGAATTTTCCAAGGCCGACTATTTGAAAGCGGTCGAGCGCGCCAAGGATTTGATAGCCGCCGGCGACTTCATGCAGGTGCAAGTGGGCCAGCGCATCAAGAAGCGCTACACCGAATCACCGCTTTCGCTTTATCGTGCGCTGCGATCGCTCAACCCCAGTCCCTACATGTACTTCTACCACTTCGGTGACTTTCATGTGGTGGGGGCCAGTCCAGAGATTTTGGTTCGGCAAGAGGCCGTGCCGGAGGGCACGAAAATCACCATCAGGCCCCTGGCTGGAACCCGTCCGCGCGGTGCCACGCCCGACAAGGACAAGGCTGCCGAACGGGAGTTGCTGGCCGATCCTAAGGAGCGCGCGGAGCACGTGATGCTCATTGACCTGGCGCGCAATGACATCGGGCGGGTGGCCCAGAGCGGTTCAGTCAAAGTCACCGAGGCGTTCGCGGTTGAGCGCTACAGCCACGTCATGCACATCGTGAGCAATGTCGAGGGCCTGCTTGAGCGCGGCGTGACGCCGATGGATGTGCTCAGGGCCACCTTCCCCGCGGGAACACTGACGGGCGCTCCGAAAGTGCACGCGATGGAGTTGATCGATCAGCTCGAGCCGAGCAAGCGTGGAATCTATGGCGGGGCCTGTGGCTACCTGAGCTATGCCGGCGACATGGATGTGGCCATAGCCATTCGCACCGGCATCGTCAAAGACCAGACGCTCTATGTGCAGGCTGCCGCCGGCGTGGTGGCCGATTCGGTGCCTGAGCTCGAGTGGCGGGAGACCGAGGCCAAGGCCCGGGCCTTGCTGCGCGCCAGCGAACTGGTTGAGGAGGGCCTGCAATGAATGCGGCTGTCCAACCCGACCGCGCGGGTCGCAAGCTACGGGTGTTGATGATCGACAATTACGACAGCTTCACCTACAACATCGTTCAGTACTTGGGCGAGCTCGGCGCTCGGGTGGAGGTGGTTCGCAACGACGAGGTGAGCGTCGAGCAGTTGGCAGCCAGTGAGTTCGACCGACTGGTCATTTCTCCGGGGCCCTGCTCGCCGGCCGAGGCGGGCATTTCGGTGCCCGCCATCCTTCACTTTGCAGGCAAGGTGCCCATTTTGGGTGTCTGCCTGGGCCATCAGAGCATCGGTGCGGCCTTTGGCGCCGACATCGTCAGGGCCAGGCAGTTGATGCATGGCAAGACCAGCGTGATCAGCACCACAGGGCAGGGTGTTTTTGCCGGCCTGCCTCAGCAGCTGACCGTCAACCGATACCATTCACTGGCCATCGGTCGCGACACCTGTCCGCAAGAGTTGCTGATCACCGCCTGGGCGCCCGACGGCGAGATCATGGGCGTGCGTCACAAAACCTTGGCCGTCGAGGGCGTGCAGTTTCACCCCGAGAGCATCCTCAGTGAGCATGGGCATGCGATGCTCAACAATTTTCTGGAGACCACATGAAAGTCGTCGATCTGCGCAGTGATACGGTGACCCGGCCCACCGAGGCCATGCGTGAGGCCATGATGGCCGCCCCTTTGGGCGACGATGTGTTCGGGGACGATCCAACCGTTCAAGCCCTGCAAGAGCGCATCGCCGCCATCACGGGCAAGCAGGCGGCGCTGTTCATGCCCTCGGGCACGCAAAGCAATTTGTGCGGCATTTTGGCCCACTGCGGCCGGGGCGATGAATACATCGTCGGCCAGCTCGCTCACACCTATCGCTACGAGGGCGGCGGCGCCGCTGTATTGGGCAGCGTGCAGCCACAGCCTCTGGCGCAAGACCCACAAGGTCTGATGCAGATCGGCGAGATCGCCGCCGCCATCAAGCCCGATGACGCCCATTTCGCCCGCACCCGACTGCTCTGCCTGGAAAACACCTGGAACGGCCATGCCATGCCCGATGCCTATCTGACCGCAGCGTGTGAGTTGGCGCACAGCAAGTCGCTGTCAACCCACCTCGATGGTGCCCGCGTTTTCAACGCTGCAGTGGCCACTGCAGCGCCTGGCCAAAGTGCGATGGAGCGATTGCGCCAGATGGTCGAACCCTTTGACAGCGTCTCGGTGTGCTTTAGCAAGGGTTTGGGTGCACCGGTGGGCTCGGCCTTGTGTGGCTCGACCGAGTTGATTGAGCGGGCCCGGCGCATTCGCAAAATGACCGGTGGTGGATTGCGGCAGTCGGGGCTGCTGGCGGCCTGTGCACTGCATGCGCTCGATCACCATGTTGAGCGGCTTGCGCAGGACCACGTCCTGGCGCAGCGCCTGGCTCTGGGATTGCGGGACATCGAGGGTCTGACCGTGCGATCGGCCCAGACCAACATCGTCTTCGTGGACGTTCATCATGGCCGAGGGCCGGCGCTGACCGATTTTCTCAAGCAGCATGGCGTGTGGGTCACGGGGCTGATCGGCCTGCGTTGGGTCACTCACCTCGATGTGGATCAGGCCGGCATTGATCATGCCGTTGCCATGGTCAGACGCTTTTTTCAAAGTGTTCCCCCTGCGTCCAACTGACCTTATGCGGCGCACGCCGGAACTCGTTCAACAACCGACACGGCCTTTTTTTCGGAGTTACCCATGCCCAACAGCTCAAAAATCACACCACAGGAAGCGCTTCAGCGCACGATCGAGCACCGCGAAATCTTTCATGACGAGATGCTGCACATCATGCGCTTGATCATGGGCGGAGAGATGTCCCCCCTCATGACTGCCGCCTTCATGACCGGCCTGCGTGTCAAGAAAGAAACCATCGGTGAGATCACCGCAGCAGCACAGGTCATGCGCGAGTTTTCGACCAAGGTGCATGTCAAGGATCCGACCCATCTGGTGGACATTGTGGGCACGGGCGGAGACGGCTCGCACACCTTCAACATTTCAACTTGCGCCATGTTCGTGGCCGCCGCTGCGGGGGCCAAGATCAGCAAGCACGGAGGGCGCAGCGTCAGCAGCAAGTCGGGCAGTGCCGACGTGCTCGAGTCGGTCGGCGTCCACATCCATCTGACGCCTCAGGCCATTGCCCAGTGCATTGAAGAGGTCGGCGTGGGCTTCATGTTTGCCCCCAATCACCATCCGGCCATGAAGAATGTCGCGCCGGTGCGCAAGGAGCTGGGTGTGCGCACCCTCTTCAACATTTTGGGGCCATTGACCAATCCTGCGGCGGCCCCCAATATCTTGATGGGCGTGTTCCACTCGGATCTGGTGGGCATACAGGTGCGCGCCCTGCAGCGGCTCGGGGCCCAGCACGCCCTGGTGGTCTACGGCAAGGACGGCATGGACGAGATCAGCCTGGGTGCTGGAACCTTGGTCGGTGAGCTCAAAGACGGGCAGGTCACCGAATACGAGATACACCCTGAAGATTTCGGCCTGCCGATGGCCGGTAACCGCGCCTTGAGGGTCGATGGCCCCGAACAGTCGCGCCAGATGCTCATGGATGTGCTCAACGGCCTGCCCGGCCCGGCCAGTGATATCGTGGCCCTCAACGCGGGCGCCGCCCTGTATGCTGCCAACCTGGCTGCCGACATAGGCGCGGGCCTGCAGATGGCCCGCCAGGCCTTGGCCAGCGGGGCCGCTCGGCGCAAGCTCGATGATCTGGTGGCCGCCAGCGAGCGGCTCAAGCAGGCTTGACGACGTATTGATGAGGGTTTGCAGTGGCAGATATTCTTGAAAAAATCGTGGCGGTCAAGCGCGAGGAGGTGGCTTTGTCGCGCAAGCGCAGGCCTTTGGCCGAGGTCGAGCGCGACGCGTACTCCAGGGTGCTGACGCGCGACTTTGTGGGCGCCATGCGCAGCAAGATTGCGGTCGGTCAGGCCGCCGTGATTGCCGAGGTCAAAAAGGCCAGCCCATCCAAAGGCGTGCTGCGCCCCGATTTTATCCCTGCAGATATCGCTCAAAGCTACGCTCAGTACGGCGCGGCCTGCCTGTCGGTGCTCACCGACCAGCAGTTTTTTCAGGGTTGTGCGGACTACCTCAAGCAGGCGCGCGCCTCGTGCGACTTGCCGGTGCTGCGCAAGGACTTCATGGTCGATGCTTACCAAATCTACGAGTCGCGGGCCATGGGCGCAGACTGCATCTTGCTCATCGCCGCATGTCTTGCCGACAGCCAAATGCGCGAGCTCGAATCGGTGGCGCTGTCCTTGAACATGGCGGTGCTCGTCGAGGTCCATGACGGCGCTGAACTCGACCGTGCCCTGGACCTCAAGACGCCCTTGCTGGGCATCAACAACCGCAACCTTAAAACCTTCGAGGTCAGCCTGCAGACCACGCTGGACTTGCTCGAGCGCGTGCCCGCAGACCGCTTGTTGGTGACGGAGTCTGGCATCGCCACTGTGGCCGATGTGCAGCGCATGCGCCAAGCCGGGGTGCACGCCTTTTTGGTGGGGGAGGCTTTCATGCGCGCCGACGAACCCGGGCAGGCGCTCGAGCAGCTTTTCAGCTGAGCGCTTCGATGGCTCGGACCTTGGGCGCAGCTGCGCGGCAATTGAGCTTGGCGGGCCTGGACTTGAGCGGCGAATCCGAATCGACCGCGGCAGCTTTGACGACCGTGGGTTCGTTGAGAGCCTGGGATCCATCGAGCTGGCCCGTTGCGAGCGACTGGCGCGAGCGGCTCGATGGCTTTTTTGCCAGCCCGGCGGGCCGCCAATTGGCCCAGTTCGTTCAAATGCGGCTGGCTGCCGGGGCCGTGGTCTATCCGGCTCACCCGCTTTGGGCCCTGGCGTTGACGCCGCTCGAGCGGGTCAAGGTGGTGATCCTGGGGCAAGACCCTTACCACGGCCCGGGTCAGGCCCAGGGCTTGGCGTTTTCAGTGGCCCCGGGCGTGCCGGTACCACCGAGTTTGCGCAACATCTTGCGCGAGCGCTCGCGCGATCTTGGTCCAGCTGGCGGCCGCGGGCCCACGCACAGTCTGCAGGCTTGGGCCGAGCAGGGGGTGCTGCTGCTCAATGGCGTGCTGACGGTGGAGCAAGGTCAGGCCGCGAGCCACGCCAAAAAAGGTTGGGAAGTACTCACTTCTTCTTTGCTGTCTGCCATCATTGACCGTGTCAGACCGGCGGTTTTCATGGCCTGGGGCGCCCATGCCCAGGCCCAGTTGGCTGGTGTGCCAGCGCGGCATTTGGTGCTCAGTGCAAACCATCCATCGCCCTTGTCGGCGTCGCGGTCGCCCCGGCCTTTCGTGGGTTGCGCCCACTTCAGCGCCGCCAATGCCTGGCTGCTATCACAGGGGCAGGAGCCCATTTCCTGGTAGCGGACCCGATCAAAAACATGGCATAATCTGTGGTTCGCTTGCTGGACGGGTGCCCGAGTGGCTAAAGGGGGCAGACTGTAAATCTGTTGGCTTACGCCTACGCTGGTTCGAATCCAGCCCCGTCCACCAGATGCAGTTTGAGTCTTCGCGGTTGCAGGGCCTGATGTGTGTCGAGCGAACCAACAATTGGCATCTTGAGCTGCGGGAGTAGTTCAATGGTAGAACCTTAGCCTTCCAAGCTAATGACGCGGGTTCGATTCCCGTCTCCCGCTCCAGGTTCTTGCGTGTCCTTTGGTTGGTTTTGAGACAGATTTTCGCCCTTGTGGCTCAGTGGTAGAGCACTCCCTTGGTAAGGGAGAGGTCGCGGGTCCGATTCCCGCCAAGGGCACCAGTTTCGCGCTGTCCTGTCATGTGGCAGGGTGGCTGGTTTTTCGGTGCAGGAAGTTTTAACTTTTCGGAGTTGATTGAAAAATGGCAAAAGAGAAATTCACGCGGACCAAACCGCACGTCAACGTGGGCACGATCGGCCACGTGGACCATGGCAAGACGACCCTGACGGCAGCCATCACGACCATCCTGGCAT
>JAJTGH010000119.1 GCA_021299555.1 Comamonadaceae bacterium | reverse complement strand
TCAAAAGACGCCGACGCAACCCTGGAAGAGGCGAATTTCAAGGAATTTTGCTGGCTGCTGACAGCTTAAGTGGCTGGTTGGGCCGGGCGCATCAGGAGTTGCACCATCTTGCTGTCTATACAAAGGGGTGGTAGCTGAGCACCCCGTTGCGGGCGCAGTGGCCTCAGGGCTTTTGAAAGTCGCCGCGCTCCATCCACCATGAAACCGCAAAGCCGGCCACCAGGCCCCAGAACGCAGCCCCGATGTTGAACAGTCCGATGTCGGCCACCGTCACCAGCAGGCTGACCAGCGCCCCGAGTGAGAAGCGACCGGCGCCAAAAGACGCCACAAAAGCGCCTTGCAAGACGCGCAGCATGGCCAGTCCCGCGAGCACCATGATGAACTCTTTGGGCGCGGCAAGCATCAGTCCGGTGAAGGTGGGCGCCACCAGGCCAAAGGCCATGGCCAACGCACCAAAGATCAAGGCGCCGATGTAGTGGCGGCGCCTGTCGCCCGAAGAGGTGAGCAGGCCGTTGGTCGGCCCGGTTAGGCATGTGCTGACTGCCCCGAAGGCGGCACTGACGGCCGCGCCCAGGCCGCAGGCCATGGCGATCATATTGACCGGCGGCTCGTGACCGGCGTTTTTGAGCACCGCCACCCCCTGTCCGTTTTGAACCACCAGCACCGTGATGACCAAGGGAATCACCAACTCGAGCATGGCCGCTGGCGACCACACGGGCGCCGTAAACACCGGCTGGGCCAGTGCAAGCGAGCCCAAGGCGCCCGCATCCAGGCGCCCGGAGGCTGCCACCGCGACCGCGCCCACCAGCAAAGCGCCTATGACCGGCGGCATGCGGCCGCTCCAGTCGGGCCGAGCCGAGAGCAGCACAAAGACGGCCACCATGGGCAGTGCAATGGCCGCGTCGCTGTTGAGCGCCCTGACGATGTCCAGACCAAAGCGCAGGAACACCCCGGCCACCATGCCCATCACGATGGGCATGGGCAAAGCGGCCATGACCCGTTTGACCCAACCGCTCAAACCCAGAGCCAGCACCAGCGCACTGCTCGCATAAAAGGCCCCGATCACCTCGGCAAAGCTCAGGTGTTGCAGTGCCGGCCCCACCAGAACCGTGCCTGGGATCGTCCAGCCAAAGGCCAGCGGAGTGCTGTAGCGCCGGCTCATGATCAGCGTGATCACGCCGTTGACAAAAAACACCGCAAACACCCAGGAGGCCAGTTGCGCCGCCGACAAGCCGCCCCCGGTACCCACCGACAAAATCACGGCCACTGGGCCGGTGGCCGCAAAAATGAATCCGATCAGGGCATTGACGATGTAGACGCCGCCCACATCGGCCCGCATCTGCTGCAAGCTGCGCGGCGCCTGGGCGGGCGATTCCAAGTGGTTGAACACAATCACGGTCCGTTGAAGTCGATACAGGCTCAGCGTACCAAAGTTTCCTGGCCATGCGCTGTCTCGGACGCTGCTGACCCGATCGGGCCGGCCCATGCGGCGCCGTCGCGGCCATTGGTCGCTGTTGTCAAGGCCCGGTAGACTGCTTGTCATTATGGCCCTGACTCCGCTGCTCTACACCTATCGGCGCTGCCCCTACGCCATGCGGGCGCGCATGGCTTTGCTGCAGGCGGGCATCGCCTTTGAGGCGCATGAAATCACTTTGCGAGACAAACCGGCAGCCATGCTGGCCTCGTCGCCCAAGGGCACGGTGCCCGTGCTGTTGCTCTGCGATGGTACGGTGCTCGAGCAAAGCCTGGACATCATGCGCTGGGCTTTTGCCCAGACAGGAGACCCTGATCTGTGGTGGGCTCGGTCGCAGACGGCAGAAAACCGGGAACTGCAGGCGCTGTGCGACGGCCCGTTCAAGCACCATCTGGATCGCTACAAATACCCACAGCGCTTTGACGATGCTGCGGGCCCCGGGCAACACCGTACCGAGGCCGTGCGCCAGTTGCTCGAGCCGCTCAACTCGGTTCTCCAAGTTCAGGACCAGCTTGGCGGTGCCACCGGGTGCGCGGCAGACCTGGGCATTTTTCCGTTTGTGCGGCAGTTCGCAGC
Source organism: Comamonadaceae bacterium (assembly GCA_021299555.1). Classification (GTDB taxonomy): domain Bacteria; phylum Pseudomonadota; class Gammaproteobacteria; order Burkholderiales; family Burkholderiaceae_C; genus Polaromonas. The sequence goes on along the minus strand of JAJTGH010000119.1, from coordinate 8,318 downwards.
TGTGGATCCGCATTGGTTTGAGGCCTTGCCCCTGGCGCCGCTCAAGCGCTGGCTTGCCCTCTGGCTGGCGCACCCGCTGTTTGAGCGGGCCATGAGAAAACAATCGGGTTCGGGAGTTGTGCAATGAGGGCGTGCTGACAGGCTTTATTGCGTGAACAGCCGCACCAGTCCTTTGAGCGTGAACAGATGGGCCGGATTGCTCGTCTCGTTGAGCAAGCCGCTGATGCGCTGGCGCAGTCGGGCGCTTTTGCGGGCACGCCAGATCACCACATCTGCCAGCCAGGGATACAGGCCAAATACCTGCGCCCGCTCGTAGAGCTTGAATCGGGGCCGCAGCGCGTTGATCTGGCTTTCGTAGTGTGCCTGCACCTGCGCGTCGCTCTGGGTGTGTGCCAGCAAAGCCGCCTGGGCAGCGAGCATCCCGGTCTCCATGGCTTTACCGATGCCCTCGCCCGTCAATGCGTAGGTGCTGCCGGCTGCCTCGCCGGCCACCAGCAGGCCGGGGCGTGAGAGTTGGGCGCCTTCGAGCGTGCAGCGCAGCGGCGCGCCCCGGAGTGGAGCGACCACCTCGCCGCCCTGCATCAGGCTGTGCACACGCGGCGAGACCGCGCTGAGCTGTTCGAACATGGCTCTGAGGCTTTGATCCGACGCTCGGGTCTGAACTGCCCGGCGTCGCCCCAGCAGTCCTCGGTCCACATAAAACACGCCCACGCCCACATTGAACAGGCCATCGCCACAGGGAAAAATCCAGCCGTAGCCCGGTGAAAGCGCCCGGTGAAAGATCACCTCCAGCTCGCGGATCTGGCTGGTCATGGCAGGGTTGCGAATGTACGTTCGCATGGCCACGGCGCTGGGTCCCTGACGCTCGACCACCTTGGCCGCTGCCATCGCCGCGGGCGCTGCACCGGTGGCCAAAATCACCCAGGGGGCTCGTATCTCGAGTGTCGGGCCGTCACCCGATTGCAGGCAGGCACCCTGTACGCGGCCACCTTCTTCAATCAGCCCGCTCATGCGCATCGGCGCGAGCATCCGCGCACCGGCTGTCACGGCCGCTTGGCAGACGATGTGATCGAGCCTCTTGCGCGGCAGTACGGCCAGGGTGCCGGGCACATCGACCTGCTGACCGCGCGGGCCGGTGCATCGCAAGGACTGGGCCCAATGGGCTTGCTGCATCACCGTCTCGAGCACCCCCAGTCGCGCGAGTGCCTGGTGTGCATCGGCGATCAGGCCGTCGCCGCAGACCTTGTCACGGGGAAAGGCGTGTTGGTCCACCAGCACCACGTTCAGGTCAGCGCGCGCCAGCTCGATGGCCGCGGCGCTGCCCGCAGGGCCTGCACCGATGACCAGGACATCGCAGTGGGAGGGCAGGTCGGTGCGGCGCTCTTGCATGGCGCCGATTGTGCGTCATGCGCCACGCGCCACGCGCCACCCGCCACCCGTCTGGGCGCTCTGGCCGCGCTGGATCGGCCGGCCAGTTCCGATCGGGGGTTTAACCGCTGCGCTCGACCGCCAGCTCCCACTGAGCCATCAGGCCATGCGCCCAGTCGCGTGATCGTTGGGGCTCGAAGATGCGCTCGATGCCCAGGCGGTCCTTGAGCTCAGCCGGATCGCTGTACAGACCGATTTGCAAACCGGCCAGCAGGGCCGCGCCCAGGGCTGTGGTTTCCACGGTGGAGGGCCGCACCACGGGCAGGCCGAGCAGGTCGGCCTGTATCTGCATGAGCAGATTGTTGACACAGGCGCCGCCGTCAACGCGCAACTCGTTGACCTGCCAGGGCTGGCGCCCGGCGATGTCGCGCTGCATGGCCTGAAGCAAAGCGGTGCTTTGCAAAGCGATGCACTCCAGAGCAGCGCGCGCGATGTGGGCCAGGCTGCTGCCTCGTGTCAGCCCTTGCAGGCTGCCTCGGGCCTGGGCTCGCCAGTAGGGTGCGCCCAAACCAGCAAAGGCGGGTACCAGCACCACACCGGCGCTGTCGCTGACCTGGCTGGCCAAGGCTTCGATGTCTGCGCTGTGGCTGAACGCCTGCAATTGGTCGCGCATCCATTGCACCACCGCGCCGCCGATGAACACGCTGCCCTCGAGCGCAAACGCGGGTTGGCTGCCGACCTGAGCGGCGCGGGTCGTGATCAGGCCGTTTTGGCTGCCAAAGGCTTGTCCGCCGGTGTGCATCAGCATGAAGCAGCCGGTGCCATAGGTGTTCTTGACCTGACCAGCCTGCTGACAAGCCTGCCCGAACAGGGCCGCTTGCTGGTCGCCCGCCACACCGGCAATCGGGATCGGGTGATCGAGCCAGCCCGGCGCGACAGCGCCAAAGTCTGCGCTCGAGGGCAGCACCTCGGGCATCAGGGATGCGGGGATGCGCAAAGCCGCCATCAGTTCGCTGTCCCAGCGCCCGCTGTGGATGTTCCAGAGCATGGTGCGCGATGCATTGCTCACGTCGGTCGCATGGCGCTGGCCTTGCGTCAGTTGCCATATCAGCCAGCTGTCGACCGTGCCGAAGGCCAGCTCGCCGGCCTCGGCCCGTGCTTGCGCGCCGGGCACATGGTCCAGGAGCCAGCGCAGCTTGGTGGCCGAAAAATAGGCGTCGATGCGCAGCCCGGTGCGTTGCTCGACCAGCTGCTCCAGTCCTTGCGTTCGCAGCTCGTCGCACAGACCCAGGGTGCGCCGGTCCTGCCAGACGATGGCGTTGTAGATCGGCTGGCCGCTGCGTCGGTCCCACACGAGGGTGGTTTCTCTCTGGTTGGTGATGCCCATGGCTGCAATGTCGCGGGCCTGTAAACCGGCCTGCTGCAGCGCCCGCTTTACGGTGGTCCACTGGCTGCTCCACAAGGCCTGTGGGTCGTGCTCGACCCAGCCCGGTTGCGGGAAGATTTGTTCGAATTCCTGTTGGGCCATGGCCAGCGTCCTGCCGGCCGTGTCGAAAACGAGAGCCCTTGAACTGGAGGTGCCCTGATCGAGGGCCAGCAAGTGTTTCATGGTTGGGCAGTGTTGCTTGGGGTCGGAGTCTGCGTGAATTCTTCAGCGTCGGCAACCCTGCACTGCACACCATGCGCTTGCATGAGTTGCTCAAAGTGTGGTCCGGGTGCGGCATCGGTGAATACGGTGTGCACGCAATTCAGCGGTGCGACCTCGGCCATGGCCCGCCGGCCAAATTTGGATGCATCGGCCACCAAATAGACCTGACGCGACTGTTCAATGATGGCCCGTGAGACCATGACCTCGCGCAAGTCAAAGTCGCGCAGACTGCCGTCTGCCTCGATGCCGCTGATGCCGATCAATCCAATGTCCACGCGGAACTGCCGGATGAATTGCAGCGCGTGTTCACCGATCACCGCCTGGTCCTCGAGTCGCACCACACCGGCGGCCACGATGACCTCGCAGCGCGGGTTGACACTGAGGATCTGCGCCACATGCAAGTTGTTGGTGATCACCCGCAGGTCCTGGTGGTGCAGCAGTTCGCGGGCCACGGCTTCGACGCTGGTGCCAATGCTCATGAACAGGCTGCAGCCGTTTGCGATGGATCGGGCCACCTGCTGCGCCATTCGGCGCTTGGCCTGGCTGTGCGCCTCCCGGCGCACCCGATAGGCCGTATTTCGGGTGGTGGAATCGCCGGCGCGCACGCCGCCATGAAAACGCGTGAGATCGCCGCTGTCGGCCAGTTTTTGCACGTCCCGGCGCACGGTTTGCAGCGTGACGCCAAAGTGCTGGGCCAAGGCCTCAATGCTCATGTGGCCGCGCTCCTGCACGGTCTGAATCAGGGCCATTTGACGAGGGTTCAGGGGCATGGGATGCAGCTGCCTGGAGCGCTTGAAAACACAGATCGAATGAAAGATACGAAAAGAGAATAACATTAAAAACCCAATGAATTTTCTGATATAAATCAGAAACGAACATAAAAATACATATTCATGGATCAAATGTATGCAACTGCGCCTCGGTTGCCCCTTCGCGCGCTCGATGCGGCTGAGCCCTGGGACGTCCTGGTGGTTGGCGGTGGCGCCACCGGTCTGGGGGTGGCGCTGGAGGCGCAGCTGCGCGGTTTGCGGGTTTTGCTGGTGGAGCGGCGCGACTTTGCCAGTGGCACCTCATCGCGTTCGACCAAGCTTGTGCATGGGGGCGTGCGCTATTTGGCTCAAGGGCATTGGACCTTGGTGCGCGAGGCCTTGCGCGAGCGATCGACCGTGCTGGACTTGGCGCCTCATCTGGCCCAGCCCCTGGCGTTTTGTGTGCCTCTGCAAGACCCATGGTCGAGGCTGCGCATGTCCCTGGGTCTGCATCTGTACCAGTGGATGGCCGGACGGCGCAGCCTGGGGCCTTTGCGGCACATGGACAGTGGCTCTGCGGCAAAGCAATTGCCGCCTGGCGTACCGGCACCTTGCGGGGCCTTGCAATACTGGGACGGGCAGTTCGAGGACGCACGGTTTGCGCTGGCTCTGGCCCGCACGGCACAGGCGCAAGGCGCTGACCTGCGCAACCACACCGAGCTGGTGGGCTTGCAGCGCAGCGCTGGCCTGTGGCGGGCCAGTGTGCAGGACGCGCTGACCCAGGAGCAGGTCCAACTGAGCGCGCGGGCTGTGGTTTATGCCACCGGCGTGTGGGTCGATGGCTTGCGTGCCCTGTGGCCCGGGCGGTCGCGTGGTTCTGGGCACCAGCGATACGCCGCGCACCGATGCACCGCTGGAGCCGCGCCCTTACGAGCACGAGGTCGAACTCATCGTCCGGCAGGCGCGGCTTTCCCTGGGCTTGGTTCTGCGCCGCCAGGACATCCGCAGCGTGTGGGTGGGCCTGCGCCCTCTGGTGCGCGACACTGCGCAGGAGCAGGCGACGTCGCGCATGCACCGTGAACACCGCATCTGGCGCCATGCGCCGGGGCTGCACGTGGTGACTGGCGGCAAGTGGACCACCTACCGGCAAATCGGTCAGGAGGTGGTCGAGCACTTGGCTGCCGAGGCTTGCGTGCAGCCCAAGCGGGCTTCGAGCAGTGCCACGCACCGCCTGTTTGGCGCGCCCGACCTCGGTGCGGCCCCGGTGTCTTTGCAGCAGCCACCCGGACTGCATTTGTGGGGCAAGGAGGGGGCAGCCGTGCAGGCCTTGCCCGGCCATGATCGTCCCATGGGCGTGGGCCTGAGTCAGGCCATGGTGCGCTACAGCGCCCGCTGCGAATGGGCGATCACCGCCGAAGACATGTTGGCCAGGCGCTGGCGGGCCTTGTTTCTCGATGCCTTGGCGGCCCGCGACATGGCTCCTGCCGTGGCGCAGTTGCTGCAGCAGGAAACCGGCATCGACCCGCAGCTCGAATCATTTTTGGTCCTGTGTGATCAGTACCGATGCCCGCAGGGCATCTGACGTTTTGCCCCAGGGCCCGTGCTCGTTGGCTGCTCTTGTCCGCAATCGGCGATCATCGGCAGCTTCAGTTGCCTAACGTCCACCGCGGCAACCGCGCCAGTCGAGAGGCCTCAGGGCGAGCGCGCTGCAAGGACGGCCTGAGCCACTTGAGCAAATCCTTCGCCTCGATGGTGGTCACTGATGTACTTGGGCCGATGGCGCATGCGCGGCAAAAAGCGGGTCACGTTGGCCACTCCCACGCTGTGGTGCATGTGTTCAAACATGACCTCATCGTTGCTGGAGTCGCCCACATAGACCCAGCGCTGCAATTCATCGGTGAGCGAGCGATGGAGCCAGGCCTGGACCGCCCAGCGGGCACCGACCCACTTGTCGTGCTCGCCCAGCCAGGCGTTGATGTGGATGCTGCTGACCGTCACCCGCAAGCCGTGGCCGCGCAACAGAGTCACCACCTGTTCAATTTGTGCGGGGTTCAGGCGATGAAATTCGCTGTGGTCGATGGCAATGTCTGTTTCCCGGCCGGCGCTGTCTTGTGCTCGCCGCGCTTGCGGCAGCGCCGACTCAACCGCCTGCAGGGCCGCTTGCAGACGCCGGTGGTTGGCCTGCCGGGTGCTGGCATCGGCGCGGTACAGGCGCGCAATCCGACCGTCTGGCTGACGCGAAAGGGCCACGGCGCCGTTTTCTGCCACGATGCCCAGCAGCGGCCACGCGGGCTCGTTGGTCTGTCCGTTGTCGCTGAGCCAAGGCAGGCTCCAGCCCACGGGTCGTCCGGTGACGGCCAGCACCGGCAGGCCGGCTCTGGCCAGGGCGCTCAGTGCAGCGCGTGCCTGGGGCATGATCTGCCCGTCCTCGGTCAGTGTGTCGTCGATGTCTGTGATCACGCCGGCAATGTGTGCCCGCTCCTGGGCTGGCCAATCGGTCAGGGGCCGGGGCTCAAGCACCGTCATGTCGGTGCGCTCTGGCCCCGCCCCACCGGAACTGCGTCTGGTGAAAACAGGTCCACCCGGTCGGTGATGATGCCGTCGACGCCCAGCGCCTGCAGGGCCCGAGCGGCTTGCTCATCGTTGACGGTGTAACACAGGCAGCGCAGGCCGGCCGCCTGAATTCTGGCCACGGTCTGGGTGCTGTACATCGGGTGGTGGGCCACGATGGCAGAGCACTGCAACGCCAGTGCGGTTTGCAGCCAGCCGTCCCACCAGGCATCGAGCAGCAGCGCTCGCGGCAAGTCGGGTGCGCTGGCACGGGCGCCGGCGAGCGCCTCGGGCTTGAAGGAACTGAGCAGCGGCGGTCGGCTCTGTCCGCTCCACAGCCGCGCGGCCAGGGCTGCCACGGCCTGGCCGGTGACGCTCTCGAGCCCTGGGGTGGGCTTGATTTCGATGTTCAAAGCATGGCCGTTGGCCAGACAAAAGCGGGCCAGTGCGGCCAGGCTGCACGGCGGCTCGCCGGCGTATTCGGGCGAGTGCCACGTGCCGGCGTCCAGCAGCGAGAGATCGCTCCATGGGCGCTGCCCACCCAAACCGCTGGCCCCGGTGGTGCGCTCCAACGTGGCATCGTGCAAAAGAAACACGGTGCCGTCGCTGCTGAGCTTGGCATCGCACTCGAACATGCGGTAGCCATGGCTGGCGCCCAGCCGGAAGGCGGCCAGCGTATTTTCGGGAGCGAGCTTGCCAGCGCCGCGGTGGGCGATCCAGTAGGGGTAGGGCCAGTGCGTCATGGTCGGGGAGGGTGCGTCAGCGGGCGATCCGACGTCCGGTGGTCGCGTCGAAGTGGTGCAGCCGATCGGGGCGGGCTGTGGCCTCAAAGCGCTGGCCCGGCCGCGGCGCACTCACCGATTCGTCCAGTCGCAGCGTGAGGGCTTCATCGCCGAGCAGGGCGTGGACCAGCCTTTCGGCGCCGAGCAATTCCACCGTCTGAGCCAGCAGGGGCCAGCCGCTGCCCGGACTCAGGTCCATGTGCTCGGGCCGTATGCCCAAGATCTGACCGGCGGGCACACCGGGCGCATCTTTGAGCAGGTTCATGGGTGGCGAGCCGATGAAGCTGGCCACAAAGGTGCTGGCCGGCTGGCTGTAGACCTGCTCGGGCGTGTCAAACTGCTCCATCCGCCCGTTGTTCATGACGATCATGCGCTGGGCCAGCGTCATGGCTTCCACCTGATCATGGGTCACAAACAGGCTGGTGATTCCCAATTCCCCGTGCAGCTTTTGGATCTCCAGACGGGTCTGGGCGCGCAGCTTGGCATCGAGGTTGGACAGCGGCTCGTCAAACAAAAACACCTGAGGCTGTCGTACGATGGCCCGGCCCATGGCCACGCGCTGCCTCTGCCCGCCAGACAACTGTCTGGGCTTGCGCTCGAGCAGGGCCGACAGTTCCAAGATGTCGGCAGCCTTGCGCACCCGCTCCTCAATTTCTTGCTTGGGCAGCTTTTGAATCTTCAGGCCATAGGCCATGTTCTCAAACACGCTCATGTGGGGATAGAGCGCGTAGTTCTGGAACACCATGGCGATGTCGCGCTCGGCCGGTTCAAGCGCATTGACCACACGCTCGCCAATCAGAATGACCCCGCCTGTGATTTCTTCGAGGCCCGCGACCATACGCAGCAGCGTGGACTTGCCACAGCCCGAGGGCCCGACGATGACCACGAACTCGCCGTCTTCGATGCGGGCGTTCACGCCATGGATGACCTGCAGCGACTGCTTGCCCTGCGTGTATTGCTTGATGATGTTGCGCAGCGTCAGCGTTGCCATGATTTACTTTTCGGTATCGACCAGGCCCTTGACGAACCATTTTTGCATCAGTATGACCACCAGCGCCGGCGGCAGCATGGCCAGCATGGCGGTGGCCATGACCACGTTCCATTCGGTGTAGGCCTCGCCAGCGATCAGTCGCTTGATGCCCAGTACCACCGGGTACATGCTCTCGTCGGTGGTCACCAGCAGGGGCCAGAGGTACTGGTTCCAGCCATAGATGAACTGGA
>JAJTGH010000118.1 GCA_021299555.1 Comamonadaceae bacterium | reverse complement strand
ACTCCGGTGTAGATGTCGGCGCAATCAAAAGTGTTGAGCCCGGCTCGCGCAAACATTGCCATGTCCTCGACCGCACGCTGCGCCTCCACCGGGCCGTGGTCGCCGGCCAGTTGCCAACCGCCGCGGATCAGGCGCGGGATTTGGTAACCCGGTGACAGGCGGTGGTGGGTGATGGGGGCTGCAGCACTCATTGGGGCTCCTGATTCAAGGGCACGGCGGTGGTCTGGCTGTGCGAAAAGCGCCTTTTTTGCAGGCGGGTGATGCGAAAGCGGGTCGGGCAGTGTGGGTCAGGGCAGGCGATCTCGCTGTCGGTGCTCATCCAGTCATTGGGGTCGCTGACACGCTGCTTGGCGGCCAGCAGCGGCAAGATGGCGGCCAGCGAGTACATCGAAAAGCCCTGGCCAGGGGGGAAGTGCAACATTTCACCACGCACCTCGAAATGGTCGCCCAAGCGAGCGCCGCAGTAAATGGCTTGGTCTGCGGGCCCCACCACCTCGACACGCAAATCAAAAATTTCAAAGCTGTCGTCCATACCCTGTCTCCATCGCGGTGCTCAGTTGTTGCCGCAAGCGCGTCCAGCTTATTGTGGAGCATCCCGCTCGATCTGGGCGATGCGCTCGGCACGCAGTCAGGCGCAGCCCCCACGGAGCCTCAGATCTCGTCGATTGGAGTGCTGACGGACGGCGCCTCTTGCGGCGCATCCGAGAGTGAAAACCGGTCGTTGGTGCGGGTGTAAAAGCTCGCGCCAAAGCGGGCGATGGGCTGGTATTCGCGCAGGTTGACGCGCCAGGCCTGGGTGTCGATCAGGCCGTCACGGGCGGCCATCCATTTGATGCGGCCGATGAAGACGTAACGACTCTCGGTTTCAAGTTTCTCATGCAGCACGCATTCAAAGGCCACCGGCGACTCCTTGATGCGTGGCGGGGCCACGCTGTGCGAGGCGATGGGCGTCAGGCCGACCTGGGCCAACTCGCTGACATCGGAGGGGAAGGACTGTCCGCAGTCGTGCATTTTTTGCGCCATGGGCTCGTCGGACATGTGCACCACAAACTCACCGCTGTGCAAAATGTTTGCGGCGGTGTCCTTGAGCTGACCGTCGGACAGGCGGTTGATGCTGATCATCAGAATGGGCGGGTCCTCACCAACCATGTTGAACATCGAAAATGGCGCAGCATTGGCCACACCATTGGCGCCCAGGGTGGTGACCAGCGCGATCGGCCGGGGCACGATCAGACTGGCCATGAGCTTGTAGCGTTGGTAGCTGCTGATCTCTTCAAAGTCGACTTCGGTCATGTGAATTCCAAATGCTGTGCTGCGTCGGGCGCACAGAAAAAAATCGGGCCGCCCGCAGGCAGCCCGATTCCCAGTCCTGAGGCGCTCAGGTTGTCAGGCGATCACCTCGACCTTGGCCTTCTTGGCCACCGCCGTCCAGGTGGTAATTTGCGAGCGGATCAGCTTGACAAACTCGTCGCCGACCACAGGGGTCTTGCGCGGCAGGGTTTGCAGCTCTTCGAGCCTGGCCATGATATCGGGCTTGGCCATGATCTCCGGAATCAGCGCGGTCAGCCTCTGCACGATGGGCGCGGGCATATTCTTTGGACCCGACAGGCCCAGCCACTGCGACCCGGTGAGCGAGGGGAAACCCACTTCAGCAAACGTCGGGATATTGGGAAAGGCCGCCAGGCGTGCCGGGGTGGAGATGGCCAGGGCGCGCAGCGAGCCAGCCTTGAGCTGGTTGGTGTTGGTTGTGATCGGGTCGAACAAGCTGTCGATCTGGCCGCCCATCAGGTCTAGCATGGCGGGGGCGCTGCCCTGGTAGGGCACGTGGTCGTGCTGGGGCGCGGGGCCCTCGAGCTTGAGCAGTTCGCCGTAAAGGTGGTTGGCCGAACCGATGCCCGAGGATCCGTAGCGCACTGGCCGGCTCTTGGCAGCGGCCATGTACTGGGCCATGGTCTGGAATGGCGATTGCGCGCGCACCAGCAGCGTCATGGGTGCTTCGACCAGCATGCCCATGTGGGTGAAATCCCCCACCGGGTCAAACGGCATGGTGTTGCGGGTCGCGGTGGCATAGATGTGCACCGAAGCGTGGCTGACCAGCAGGGTGTGGCCGTCGGGCGGCTGCTTGGACGCCAGGTCGGTCCCGATCAGGCCGCCGGCGCCGGGCTTGTTGTCGACCACGACGGACTGTCCGAGCGCTTGCGACAGGTGGGGCGCCATCAGGCGAGCCACCGTGTCAACTAAGCCCCCGGGCGGATACTGCACCATCAGGCGGATTGGGCGGCTGGGCCAGGACGAGCTCTGAGCATGCACCCAGGGGGCAGCCATGGCTGCCGTAGCAGCGGCCAGTAGTTCACGACGTTTCATAAGAGATCCTTCGCACAAGTAAAAAGTGAGGGTGGGTAAAACTGCAAGCCAAAATAGCTGAGCATGTCGCCTGGAGCACAAACAGTGCCATGTACGGTCCAGAGCTTGCGCTACCCTTTGAAGTCAGCGGTGCGGCCTTTAACGTCACAATCGTGTACAACAAGATGCTTCATTTTGGGGCATGGCCAAACAGAAAAAGCGCCCGACCCCTTTATGGATGCACACTTTTGGCCCATTTTGCACCAGGAGCGTGCGCCCAAGCCATTCGTTCACGACCTAGGAGATACCCTATGTTTTCAAGCCCCGCCAAAAAGCTGTTGTTGATCAATCCGAACACCAGCGCCTCGACCACCGAGCGCCTGACCCAAACCCTGAGCCCGCTGTTGCCCCCTGGGTGGCATCTGCACGCGCAGACCGCGCGCTTTGGCGCGAGCTACATCAGTTGCGAGGCCAGCCATGCGGTGGCCGCGCATGCAGCCTTGGAGGTGTGGTGCGAGCACCTGCACAGCGGCATGGAGCCACCGGCAGCCGTCCTCCTGGGCTGCTTTGGCGATCCGGGCCTGTTTGCTTTGCGTGAATGCAGTGCTTGCCCGGTTACCGGGTTGGCCGAGGCCTCATTCATCGAGGCCGCAGCGCTGGGGCCGTTTGCCATCGTCACCGGGGGGCAGCGATGGCGCCCGATGCTCGAGCGGCTGGCCCAATCGTTGGGCTTTGGTGATCGACTGCTGCACATTGAAACCGTGGCGCCCAGCGGCGCCGAGATGCTGGCCGACCCCGACATGGCGCTGCGCTGTCTGGCGCAGGCGTGTCAGGCGGCGGCCTTGCCCGGCGTGCGCTCCATCATTTTGGGGGGCGCGGGCCTGGCGGGTTACGCCCAAGCACTCCATGGCCGTGTGTCCTTGCCCTTGATCGACAGCGCCCAGGCGGGCCTGCGGGTGCTGATCCATGGGCTGGCCGAACCTGCGCGCCGAGCGCACAATGGTTTTTATGCGCAGTGGTCCAATGTGCAGCTCGAGCTGGGATCGTAGCGGGGGCAAGGGCTGGCCGTTCGAGGCCTTGAACAATTTCACAGCGGTGAGCCATCCAGGTTTGGCAATGACACTCAATGCGATAGAGACCATGAAATTTTTTGCCCTTGCGATCCCCTGGCTCGCTGGGCTATGCCTGATGGGGGCTGCACCGGTTTGGGCCCAGGCCGATTGCCGGCCGGCCCCGCCCGATGTGGCCCGGCTGGTCGAGTTGCGACCGGGTTTTCATCGGGTCGATGGACCGCTCGCCGAGTTCGATCCGTGCCACCGCTCGGTACAGCTTTCCATGCCGGGGTTTTTTGCCGACAAGTTGGGCGCCAAGCCGCCGGTGATGATCATCGCCCACGGCGGCAACGGCCCGGGCTCGGCCGAGCAGGAGATGGTGCGCCGCATGAATTCGCGCGGCGTGGCCACCTTGCTCTACGACGCCTACGAGATGAATGGCTTTCGCTACCGCGGCACGTCCCTGTTTTTGACGGGCGCCTCCAACGAGTCGCGTCAGCGCATGATCTTCAAGGCCACGCTTGGCGCGTACCAGTGGATCAAGCAGCATCAGCGCATTGACGCCTCTCGCATCTTCATCCATGGCCTGTCCAACGGGGGCAGCGTTGCACTCAACATGGCCGCTGTGGTCGAGCCCGAGCATGTCCGAGCGGTTTTTTCCGAGGGCCCACCTTCGGCCGGCATCGGCATGCCCGACCAGATTCGGGTGCCGCTCAAGTTGGTCTTTGGCAAGATTGACAACTATGGCGGCAAGAGCGAAGACGACTGGATGCACACGCGCACCGAGCCCTGTTTTGTGAATCAGGCTTCACCGCTGGCAGCCCCGGGGACGGCCGAGCGCTGCAGCAGAACGGCCAACCCGCAAGACACCACGATTTCGCCCCAGGCCTGGGGCGATCAACTGAGGGCCCAGGGTCAGCCTGTGGAGTTTTGGATGTATGACGATGCGGCCCATGGACTGCTGGCAGGACCAATCGACCGGGGCATGCGCGTGTATGGGTCAGGGCCGACAGCGGCGCGCCGATATGGCTGGGTAGGTGCCAGTGCGGACGCAGCCAATCGCTTCACGGCCGATCTGATGCGCACCATCCGAGCCACTTATCCTTGAAGCGATCGCGTCTGCATCGCAGTGGCGCCTGTCTGCCAACCTGCCTGGCCACACCGGCCGAAGATGGCGGCTGTCAACGGGCTGCCGGATGGTCTGAGAGCTTGGCGGCCGAGCGCCCGAATGGGCTGCCGGCCATGGACTTGCAGCCCGACTGCGCCTTGAGTCGATCGGCCAGGCGCAGGGCCAGCGCCACCAGCGTCAAGGTGGGGTTGGCATAGCCGCCCGTGGGAAAGACCGAACTGCCGGCGATATAGAGGTTGTCCACGCCGTGGACCTTGCAGTTGACATCGACCACGCCCTGGCGCGGATCGGCATGCATCCGGGTGGTGCCCATCAGATGGTGCGATCCCACCGGCCGCTCCAGATGGGGCGAGCCATCGGCCTGCAGCACCCGCTCGACCCGGCCCAGCCCTGCGCCTTCGAGCGCGCGGGCAAACAGCGACTGCGCTTTAAGGGTCTGCTCGATGTCTTCTTGCTGCCAGTGCCAGTGCAGCTCGAGCTCGGCGCAGCCCAGTGCATCGCGGCGAGGGCCCAGGCTCACGCGGTTGAGCGGATGCGGACTTTGCTCGATGCTGTGCCACAGCTCCAGGCGCGAAAACCGTTTGCCCGGTTGATCGAGCTGTGACCAGCCGCCGTGGCCCAGACCGTAGGCGCTCGATTGCCTGCCGGTGGCCGCACGCCACGCCATGGCCGCCACATAGTCCAGCCCGCGGCCCGCCTGCCAGAGGCAGGCCAGTGTTTTCTTCATTCCCAGAGCCGGGGCCACCTCGTCAAGGCGCTGGCGCTGCAGGCGATGCCCGCGCAGTGTGTTGAAGGCGTCAATGGCCCGGCTGTGGCGCTCATCTGGGCGCGGGAAGAGAAAACAGTTGAGGTTCATCACCTGCTCTTGTGCTTGCAGGTGTGCAGACAATTTGAGATAGCCCATGACGTACGCACCGCGGCGCAGGCGCAGGTCGTACAAGGCCAGTTGCTCCAGGAGCCTGGGGTCGCTGGGGATCAGATAACCGCTGCGCCCTTGCAAGTGGTCGTGGTAGTAGCGGCCCACCAGATCGTGTGCGTTGCCCAGTGTGCGGCCGTCGGGTCCGCGCGAGCCCAGCAGCAAGCGGGCGTTTTCATAACCGCCGGCGGCCAGCACAACGGTTTTTGCGCGCAGCTGCCAGGGCCGCTGACCGGGCCCGCTGAGGCACACACGGCCGACCGCCGTCTGGCTTTCGCGGGGCAGCAGTTCAGTGGCTGTGGCATGCGTATAGATCGTGATGTTGGGCGCATCGAACAGTTGCTGCCGGTAGCGGTTGGTGAATACTTCAAAGGGGCTGAAGTGGAACATGCCGGTCTCCAGCCCCTGACTTTGCAGTGGCAACTGGCGGGCGTGCTCGTCTTCCCAGGGCTCGGGCGCATAGCCAAAGACACCGCCGCCGCAGACCTGCTGGGCCCGTTCGTAGTGCGGCATGATCTCCTCGCGCCCGATCGGCCAGCCGCTGTGACGCACCCAGGGCCGCACTTGAAAGTCGATGGCATCCATCATCGCGTGGCGCAGGCCTTTTTCAGCCGGGCCCAAGCCCACGCACCACAGGTTGGCGTTGCCGCCAAACTGGCGGCGGTTGACCTCGATGGAAGGCTTGATTGCACCGAACGTCGGCCCGCCGGCGAGCGCCTGGACATGACGGTCGTAGTGCAAGCCCCCGCTTTCAACCAGGGCCACGCGCACCCCCTGACCGATGAACTCACGCGCCAGGCTGATGCCCGCCGGACCCGCTCCGATGATGCAAAGATCGCAGTCCAACTCCTTGACTGCGAGTTCGCGTGTGTCGATGTGCATGGCTGCTCCTGAGGGCCAGGCCCACCAACATACGGCGCGGTCGTCTGGCGCAGCCATTTTTGATTCCTGACCGCACGGCCGTGGCCGCTCAGGCGCAGCTCGCGGGCCTGGCTGACGGTAAGGGGAAGGCTGGGCCGATGCGGACAAGAGGCGCTGTCTGACGAAGGCGCCTTCGCTCAAGCGCCGTGTCGCTGCGCGGGCGCGGTACCTTATCTCCTTGCCACTATCGAGAGCCCGCCTCTGCCGCCCAACAGCCGAAGGGTCTCAATGGTCTTGAGCAACTCGGTGGCTAGGTGAGAAATCGAGCCGTTGCTGTCCGGGGCGTAGCTGAGCATGCCGGGGTTGAGGGCCAGCAGCGAGACCGGCGGCAGGTCGCGGTTGGGGTCGACTGGCAGGTTCTTGAACAGCATCGGCGCCGCGCTGTTGGTGCCCATGCCGCCGTTGGGCAGCATGCTCTTGAACCACACGATTGCGCCAGACGGCGGCGCATACACCATGTTCGCCAGCACCTATGCGGCTTATGAGGCGCTTTGGGACCACTGGCCCAACGTACGCGCGGGCTTTAGGGTACAGATCGAGGGCATGCAGACGCCGCAGCTGGGTTGAAGGCTGCACCGCGCCAACGCGGGCCTTATTCCATCGTCGCCACCGACAGCTCCACCGCGCGCTTGAACATGTCACGCTCCTTGCGGTGGAAGGCGGCAACGTCAAGGACAGGCCGACGTTCGTGGTCCAAGGTCACGCCAAGGCCTGGTGCCGAACTGAGCTGGACGCAACCGCCACGGATCGGGACCTTGCCTCCAATCAGCACCTCATCTTGCTGCCAGGGGTAGTGGGTGTCGCAAGCATAGTTCAGGTGCTCTACCGAGGCGGCGAGGTGCGTCATGGCCATGAGGCTGATGCCCAGGTGGGAGTTCGAGTGCATGGACAGTCCCAGCCCGAAGGTCTCGCAAGCCTTGGCCAGTGACTGGGTGGCGCGCAGACCACCCCAGTAATGGTGGTCCGAGAGGATGATCTGCACCGAATTAAGTTCTATGCTTCGCCGCAATTCGGCCCAGTTGGTCACCACCATGTTGGTGGCCAGCGGCAGGCCGGTGCGTCGGTGTAGCTCAGCCATGCCTTCCAGTGTGGGGGTGGGGTCCTCGTAATATTCCAGGCAGCCAGCCAGTTTCTCGGCCACCTTCAGGCTGGTGTTCATGGACCAGTTGCTATTGGGGTCGATGCGCAGTTGGTGCTTGGGGAAGGCTTGCTTCAACTCAAGCACAGCCTCGGCTTCCTCAAGGGGGTCGAACACACCGGCCTTGAGCTTGATGCTTTCGAAACCATAGGTATCGATCATCTGCCGCGCCTGGGCCACGATCTGCGACGGGTTCACCGCCTCGCCATAGGGATCTGGTCCGTATTCAGGGTCCACCTCGGCGGCCCACTTGTAGAACAGGTAGGCCGAGTACGGCACTTCCCGGCGCACCGCGCCGCCCAGCAGCTCGACCAGCGGCACGCTCAGCGATCGGGCTTGCAGGTCCATGAAGGCGACCTCGCAGGCCGAGAACACGCTGCTGACCAGGTTGCTGCCCAGCGAACCGGGAGCCAACTCCATCTCGACACGCTCGCCGTGGCCGGCGCGCGACTGCTCGCGCACGATGCGCAGCAAGCCGTTCACGTCCAAGGC
>JAJTGH010000117.1 GCA_021299555.1 Comamonadaceae bacterium | reverse complement strand
CAGCGCATCACGGGTTAATGTGCCCTTGGCCCAAGCGACCAAAAAGGCGAGCAGAGCGCCGACCGCGCCAGCCTCGGTCGAAGTAAACAGGCCGCCGAACAGACCACCGAGAACGCCGATGATGAGCAAAATCACCGGCCAGACTTCTTTGGCCACGGTGATTTGTTCTCGCAAGGTCGCTTTCTCGGTGCTACGCGGCGCCAGGCTCGGGTTGAGCGAGGTGCGAATCAGAATCACTATCACGTAGCTGAGTGCGGTGGCCAGGCCCACCCCAATACCGCCAAGAAACAGCTTGGTGATAGATACCTGGGCAATTACTCCGTAAATAATCAGTGGAATGCTGGGAGGAATCAGTGCACCGATCGTGCCTGCCGCAGCCAGGGTGCCGGTGGCCAGCTTCATATCGTAGTTGTGGCGCACCATCTCCGGAACTGCGATCTTACCCATGGCCGCCGCGCAGGCCACACTTGAGCCAGTGATAGCGGCAAAGCCGGAGCAGCCGAAGACGGATGCGATGGCCAGTCCGCCTGGGAGTCGCTGGAACCAGAGCTTGGCAGCATCGAACAGGCCGTTGGTGAGCTTGCCGTGATAGCAGATGAAGCCCATAAGCAGAAACATAGGCACCGCGCTCAGTGTCCAGCTCGCGATCAGCGTGTGCGGCATGACAGATAGCATGCCCCAGGCGGCCTGATGCCCTCCCGAGGCCCAGATGCCCAGGTAGGAAACGGCGATAAGGGTGATGCCTATGGGCAGCCGCAAAGCAATCAGGGTGATCACAGCCACCAGGCCCACGACACCGATCTGCAGGTCAGACATGGGCATCACCTTGTATGCTGTCGTCGTCCAAGTTGATCGGAGCTTGACCGAGCAGCAGTGCAATCATGCGCGCCAGCAGTAGCATGCTTACCATGGCGAAACCCAGGGGAATGATGAAATAGGAGGGCCAGGTACTCACCCGCGAGGTTTGCTCCATCAAAAAAGCATCGCGACTGAGTTTCTCCATGGCCAATTGCAATGACTGCGCAGCCAGGGCGCCATAAATCAGCATACAGATGAGTTGCATCAAGAATCCGAAAAAGCGGCGCACACCCGCCGCAAACTGATTGACCACCAGATCCACGCTGACATGAGCGCCTCGCAGTTCGGCCGCTGCCATGGGCAAATAGGCCACCGCAATCATGTAGTACTGCGTCACGGCGGCATTGGTCAGTGGCACCGGTGTTCTCAGCACAATATTGGCCACCACGTCCACGCAGATGTGAACCATCATGGCGATCAGGGCTATCCCCGCGATCCACAGCAGTGCTAGGTCGATACGGCGGACCCAGGGATAGGGATGCTGACTCATCATGCCCCCGACTCTTCAATCACATACCATAGGTTTTGGGATCGATCTTCGAGTAGATTTCTCGCTGGTAGATTTCAGCCAGGGCCGCTGGCGTCCAGTCACGCTCGGGCATGAGCTTCTCCCATTTTTCCAGCAGCGCTTTGAAGCGGGCGATTTTTTGGTTGGCATTGCGGATACCGGAATTCTTCTCTGCTGCTTGGGCGATGGTGGCCAGATCGGCATTGATGAAGGCACTTGAGCGGGCGAGCACGTCCGCGGGGGCTTGGTAAATTTGTACGCCCTTGGCCTGTGCATCCTTCATGTTCTGTTGCCCATCAGTGATGTACTTCCAGGTGACTGCCGCACTGCTCATGGCCGAAGCTTCTAGCACTGCCCTGCGCTGACGCTCGGTGAGCGAACGCCAGGTCCTGAGATTGAAGTTGTTGTTGTCGATACCATGATAAGTTCCAGTGGGCACGCCTACGGTGATATG
Organism: Comamonadaceae bacterium; assembly: GCA_021299555.1. Classification (GTDB taxonomy): domain Bacteria; phylum Pseudomonadota; class Gammaproteobacteria; order Burkholderiales; family Burkholderiaceae_C; genus Polaromonas. The sequence continues at coordinate 5,365 of JAJTGH010000117.1, read as the reverse complement.
TTTGACCACATCAATCAGACGCAGATTACTTAGTTCGGCAGCCGATACCATCGCGCCGTCGACTGTGCCACCTGAGACGGCCTCGAAAACCTGATTCCCAGGAATGGTCAGAGCCACCGCGCCAAAGTGCTGGGCCCAGCGGGCCCAGGGGGCTGCGCCCGAGCGCAGCTTCTTGCCGCGAATCTCGTCAAGCGTGACGGCCTTTTTGGTAGAGACAATCATGTAGGGCGCAGTCGAAGACGAGCCCAGGTATACCTGGTTGTTCTTCAAGTGCTCGGCGACGCATTCGCTGCATGAAAATACATACTCGGTCATGGCACCGGCCATCGCCCAGGGGTTGCTGCCCAGCATTGCCAGGTCTACAGCGAGATGGGTCTCGGGCAGGTCAGACGGAAACAGCGGCGGCAGCACAAAGCCGATGTCGACCACCCCGTCGCGTACACCGTTAAGCATTTGCGGCAGGTTGAGCAGGGATAGCGGGTACATCTTGACTTCCAACTCGCCGCCTGATTTTTCCTTCAGGGCTTTGCCGAAGGCGTCTAGCCCGTGATAGGCGGCAGTGCCCTGGGGAAATCCCACGGCCAGTTTGAGTTCACGCGCCTGCACGGCAGCACTGGTCAGCGCAAAGGCGGCGGTAGCCAGCAGGGCAGAGGTCAGCATTCGGATCGGTTTCATGGTCTCCTCCAGAGATCGTTGGTGGGGCTGCGGCGGTATTCGCGGACCTGGCAACAACAGATCCGCGGCAGGCCGTTGGATGCTCATCCAGCCGAACCTACCATCGGGTACATACTAGATGACTTATGGGTATTATGAAAATACTCAAAGGTAATGGTTTTCCCCGAGTGATCCGGCTGCGCAGTCGCATGGGGCTCAGCAAGGGGGGCAGCCCAAAGTGTCAGACAGACCGGGCCACACGCGGGTGCCAGTTGCGACCTCAAGCATCGGTGGCCGTCTGTGCCGAGCTGGGCTCCGGTGCTTGCCCCGGTTTTCGCACCAGTTTGAGTGCCATCTGCACGATATGCTCGGTCACGTGTTCGAGGTCGAGTCGCCCCTTGTCGCGATACCAGGCGAAGGCGTAACTGGACATGCCTGCAATCACCAACGCGCTCATACCCGGATCGCCGATCTCGAAGTCGCCTGAGGCGACCCCTTCGGCCAGCAGGCTGCGTAGGCGTGCATTGATGGTTTTACGCATCGCATTGATGCGCTCGGTGGCAGCCTGAGGCAGATTGAATTCTTCTCGGAAATAAATCGCTACAAACTGGTGGTTTTTTAGAGCCACGCGGGTGAACTCTCGCATCAGAGCCTCGAAACGCTGCGTGGGCGATCCACCCATGGACAATGCCTTTTCTGTGGCGGCCAGCGCGTCGCTGGTTCCGCGCTGGCAGATCTCGATCAGCAGATCCGCCTTGGACTGAAAGTGGTAGTAGACAAAAGGCTTGGTTGCCCCTAGCCGTTCGGCCAGCTCATTGACGGTGGACTGCAGGTAGCCACGCTGGTAGAACAGTTCACCGGCCTCATAAAGGATGCGGTCGCGTTTAAGGCTCATCACATCATCGCGCAAGGCTTGCACGGCCGAGGGCTGCTTGCGCTTCAGATTAGCGCTGACTGTTTTTTTTTCTTTGGACCGGGTCGCCATGATCAATGTGTCCTTTAGTTATCTTATTGGCAGGCGCCCTCGCTCGGCTCGAACCAATCTGCGAGCCCTTGCCCGAGCTTTCAAGCCGCAGACCACCGATGGCGCAGACGCGTAGACCGATGCCGAACGTCTAGCCGCTCGGGCCAGCGCATTGAATTTACCAGTCGGAATAATAAGCCGTCTGACAGGTAGCTGCTGCCCCTTGCGGATTTGGGCGCGCGGTCGAAAAAAATTCAAGACGGGAGCATGGCGCTCAATCATGCCGCTTGGACGACTGCCAGGCGCGTTCGACTGAATCCAGTTCTTTCTGCTCCGGTCTGGAATGGCCCAGCATCAATGGCTCACTGTGGATGCCATAAGGGCGTTTGGGGAGATGATGGTCCATTTGACGTCATCGACGAAGTCACCATCTTCCACCCGCTCGCGCAGTTCATTCAGGTGCGCGACCGAGCGCTGATGCTCGTCGGTGAGATAGTCCAGCTCCATGTGCACATCGCCCTCGATCCACGCGGTGGTGTGGCGAGGCCGCCGCTCGCAGCAACTCTTGCGTGATGTGCTTGGGTAGCCGCTCTGGCGGCACTTGGCCCGGCCCCTAGGCCCAATTGGACCTCGGTGGCCTCAATCCATGCGCCTTGATGACAGCCGCGCCCTTTCGACAGAGGCCAGTCCTTCCCGCTGCGCCTTGACCCTGTCCAGGGCGCAGCGCAGTTGCTCTGGGCTCGGGTTGCCCAGCACGAGTGGCTCCCCATGGGAGCCATCGGGTCTTTCGGGGAAAAAAATGGTCCATTTCACGCCGTCGATGAACTCGCCGTCTTCGACGCGTTCGCGCAGATCGGTGAGTTGGCCCACCAAGCGCTGCTGCTGCTGCTCGTCGGTTAAATAGGCCACATCCATGTGCACCTCGCCCTCGCTCCAGACGATGGTGTAGCGCGCCACGCGTTCACTGGGCCCGTGCAACGCATGCAGCAGCGCATCCTTGATATGCCTGGGTAGCCGTTCTGGCGGCATGCCGATCCTCCTGCCCGTCAATGCGCCATGGGCAAGATGGCCTGGCGCCCCTGTTTTATTGACTTTGTGGGCTCGACTCTACCGTGAGAAAGATCGGCGCGCTAGAGGGTCAAGGCCGTCAAAAGTTTGGGACAGTTCAATGTGTTAATTTTTTAGAGCACTTGATCGGTAAATCCAAACCTTCAGTGCTACGCCAGGTGGGTCAGTGCCGACCTCAGATGACCCACTGTGCGGTCCACGTGGTGCCATTTTTCCAGCCCGAACAGGCCAATGCGGAACGTGCGAAAGTCCGCTGGCTCGTCGCACTGCAAGGGCACACCGGCGGCGGTCTGCAGGCCGGCGGCCAGAAATTTCTTGCTCGACTGAAGATCGGGATCTGAGGTGTAGCTGACCACGACACCGGGTGCCTCAAAGCCGGGAGCGGCCACGCTGGGGTAGCCCGCCTGTTGCAGCAACAGCCGCACCTGCCGACCCAGTTCGATCTGCTCTTGACGCACCTTGGCAAATCCATAGGCTTCGGTCTCGAGCATGACTTCGCGCAGCCTGACCAGGGCATCGGTGGGCAAGGTGGTGTGATACACATGTCCACCGGCCTCGTAGGTTTCCATCACCTGCAGCCACTTGCGTAGATCCATGGCAAAGGTGGTGCTCTGGGTCTGGTCGATGGCCTGGCGGGCCCGCTGGCTGAACATGACCATGGCACAGCAGGGCGAACTGCTCCAGCCTTTTTGAGGGGCGGAAATCAGGATGTCCACGCCGGTGGCGCGCATATCGACCCACATGGCACCCGAGGCGATGCAGTCGAGCACCAACAGGCCACCGTGTGCGTGCGTGGCATCGGCCAGGGCTCTCAGGTAGGCGTCGGGCAGCATCATGCCGGCCGAAGTCTCAACGTGCGGAGCAAACACCACGGCCGGCTTTTCGCGTGCAATGGCTGCAGTGACTTCTTCGATCGGTGCCGGCGTCCAGGCGGCCTGCGTTGCCTGCGCGGTGCGTCGCGCTTTCATGACACTGTGGCTTGCAGGAATCTGACCCATTTCAAAAATCTGGGTCCAGCGGTAGCTGAACCAGCCGTTTCGCACCACCATGACGTGCTTAGCGGTCGCGAACTGCCGTGCAACCGACTCCATTCCAAAGGTGCCGCTGCCCGGAACCAGGGCCACGGAATCGGCCTGATAGACCTCCTTGAGCATGCGTGAAATATCGCGCATGACGCCCTGAAAGCGTTGCGACATGTGGTTGAGCGACCGATCGGTGTAGACCACCGAAAATTCGAGCAGTCCATCGGGGTCGATCAGGGGTAAAAGGCCTGGCATGGTGTCTCCTGGTGAGTGTCAGGTCGACAGCTTAGCGCATGCCCGCTCTCTGCGCCTGAAGGCGCCTGCTGCCGGGGTGTCGCAAAATTGCCGGGTTTTCGGCCACACTGTGGCTTGTTCTTAACTTTGAGGGGGTTTGCTTTGTCTAATTTGTCGCGTCAAGCGGTCATCGGTTTGGTTCATGGTGCGCTGGTGGCTCGGGTCAGTGTGTTGCTGGGTCAAAGTGGTTTTGACCATCTGCTGGCGGTGCAGGAGCATGCCGCCTCGGCCTTGGCAGCGGCTGCTGGGCATGGCGGTTCGGACTCGGAAGCTTCATATGCATTGGCTCAGGCGGTTTTGGAGGCCTTTGAGCTTGATGCCGACTATTACGCGGCCAGCGACACCGCGTTTATTGTGTCCGAAAGCCTGGCCAGTGCTGGGTTGGTACTGGCCGACTTGATTGCGGGTCATGAAAATGACGGACCGGCAAAGTGGCAGCGGGAAGTGGTCCCGGCGTTGGATCGGGTCGCTCAGTTCGTGGTGTCGGTCTTTGATGGAAGCTGGCGTCAAACTCACTCGGGCATGAACTTAAGGCGCTGGATGGAGCAAAGTTGACGGCAATGGGTCTGTGCGTCCTGTCGCCTGAGCGCTTGCATGGGATTTCGCGACCCCATAGAAGTTCTATACTCGTCAAAGCATTTCGAATATGAGAAAAAATTTCCGAATATCGAAAACGGATGGGGCGAGGAGAGACACCGGGCAAGCCTGTCATCAAAAGGCGGGCCTGCGTATGTGGGGGATTACAAATGCAGTCAAGACGCTTTGAGGGACGGGTCTATTTGCTCAGCGGTGCAGCCCGCGGCCTGGGTCGGGCGCAGGCCAGGCGTATCGTGGCCGATGGCGGATCGGTGGTCATTGGGGACGTTCTGCACGAGGCTGGGCGCAGCCTGGCTGCGGAGTTGGGCGCAAGCGCCCAATTCATCGAGCTGGACGTGACCCGGCCCGATGACTGGCAGCGGGCTGTGCTTGCGGCCCAGAACATGGGCGCTTTGCACGGGCTGGTCAACAACGCGGGGGTGTATGCGCCGGTGCCATTACAAGCCGATCAAGGGCTTGCCGAATTTGAGCGCCATGTCCGCATCAATCAGACCGGGGTGTTTCTGGGCATGCGCGCCGTGGTCCCGGCGCTCGAGCGCACCGGATCGGGATCGATGGTCAATATTTCTTCGACGGTGGGACTGCGCAGTGCGCCCAACGCGATTGCTTACACCGCCACCAAATGGGCCGTGCGCGGCATGACCAAGGCGGCGGCCCTGGAGCTGGTGGGCCGAAAGATTCGGGTCAACTCGGTGCATCCGGGTCCGATCGATACTGACATGCTCAGCGTTCGCACCCCGGAGCAAAATCAGGCGCGGATCAATCA
>JAJTGH010000116.1 GCA_021299555.1 Comamonadaceae bacterium | reverse complement strand
CCAGGGTCTCCCAACTGCTGCCCTCTTGCAGTTGGAGCGGCAGCACGCCCATGCCCACCAGGTTGGCCCGGTGTATGCGTTCAAAGGATCGGGCAATCACGGCACGTACGCCCAGCAGCCGCGTGCCCTTGGCCGCCCAGTCGCGCGATGAGCCATTGCCGTACTCGATGCCAGCGAAGACCACAAGCGGTACATGCTCGACCGCATAGCGCTGCGCTGCATCGTAAATGGACTGCCGCTCGCCGGAGGGATGATGGAGGGTCCAGCCACCCTCGACGACGCCACCTTTGTCGTCGCGAGCCATCGCATTTCTGAGGCGGATGTTGGCGAACGTACCGCGGATCATCACTTCATGGTTGCCTCGGCGCGTGCCGTACTGGTTGAAGTCGCCGGGCGCCACGCCATGTGCCTGCAGATAACGGGCGGCCGGCGAGCCCGGCTTGATCGATCCTGCGGGGGAGATGTGGTCGGTAGTGATCTTGTCGCCCAGCAGCGCCAAAATGCGTGCCGAATGGATCTCCTCTACCGGGATCGCCTCCTTCGTCATGCCTTCAAAGTAAGGCGGGCTGCGGACGTAGGTGGAGGCCTCGTTCCAGGCATAGGTCTGACCCTCGGCAACCCGCACGGCGCTCCAGCGCTGCTCGCCGTCGAAAACATGTGCGTATTTTTCGCGAAACACCCGGCTGCCGACGAAACGATCGGCCACGTCCCGAATCTCTTGTGCACTGGGCCAGATGTCAGAGAGGAAGACAGGATGACCATCGCCGCCTGTGCCCAGTGGTTCGCGCGAGAGGTCCACGCGCATGGAGCCTGCCAGGGCATAGGCCACCACCAGCGGCGGCGATGCCAGCCAGTTAGCCTGGACATCCGGCGAGATCCGACCCTCGAAGTTGCGATTGCCCGACAGAACCGCACTGGCCACGATGCCGTGCTCGTTGATGGCCTTGGAGATGGCGGGATGCAGCGGACCGGAGTTGCCGATGCAGGTCGTGCAACCGAACCCGACGACGGCAAAGCCCAACGCATCCAGATCGTCCTGAAGGCCGGAATCGAGCAGGTATGCAGCCACGACCTGGCTGCCCGGGGCCAGAGAGGTCTTGCCCCACGGGCGCGATCGCAGTCCCCGAGCACGCGCCTTGCGGGCCAGCAGTCCGGCGGCAATCATCACCGAGGGGTTCGAGGTGTTCGTGCAGGAGGTGATGGCGGCGATGACCACGTCTGCGTGGCCCAGGTCAAAGCCCTGGCCATCGACCGGCCAGCGCTCCCGGGTCGTGAGCGTGTGGTACTGGCTGACCAGTGCCGCGTCAAAGGCCGCGGCCACCTGGCCCAGGGGGACCCGTCCTTCGGGGCGCTTCGGACCGGACAGGCAGGACTCGACGCTTCGCAGGTCGAGCTCCAGGGTGTCGCTGAACACCGGGTCAGGTGTGCCCGCTTCGCGAAACAGGCCCTGGGCCCGCGTGTAGGTCTCGAGCAGATCAACCTCGGCCTGGCTGCGACCCGAAAGCCGCAGGTACGACAGCGTCTGTGCATCGACTGGAAAGAAGCCGCAGGTCGCGCCGTATTCAGGGGCCATGTTGCTGACGGTGGCGCGATCGGCCAGCGGCAGGCTGTCCAGGCCGGGGCCGAAGAACTCCACGAACTTTCCGACCACGCCCTTGGCCCGCAGCAACTGTGTCACCGTCAGCACGAGGTCGGTGGCGGTCACGCCCTCGCGCAGCTGGCCGCTCAGCCGCATGCCGATCACCTCGGGGATCAGCATCGATACCGGCTGCCCCAGCATGGCAGCCTGCGCCTCAATGCCGCCCACGCCCCAGGCCAGAACGCCCAGGCCGTTGACCATCGTGGTGTGGCTGTCCGTGCCTACGCAGGTGTCCGGGTAGACAAGACGTGAACCGTCAGGCAGCGCCTGCTGCCACACGCCCTTGGCGAGGTATTCGAGATTGACCTGATGGCAGATGCCTGTTCCCGGCGGAACCACGCGGAAGTTTTTGAAGGCCTGCTGCCCCCACTTGAGGAAGGCGTAGCGCTCGTGGTTCTGTTCGTATTCACGCGATACGTTGCGCCGCAGCGCCTGGGCATCGCCGAAGTACTCGACCACCACCGAGTGGTCCACGACGAGATCGACCGGGATCAGTGGATTGATGCGCGCCGGATCGCCGCCCAGGGCCCTCATGCCATCGCGCATGGCCGCCAGGTCGACCACGGCCGGCACGCCAGTGAAATCCTGCATGAGCACACGTGCCGGCCGATAGGCGATCTCACGCTCGATCGTGCCGCGATGGGCAGCCCAGTCCGCCAGCGCCTTGATGTCGTCTGCTGTAACGCTCAGACCATCTTCATGGCGAAGCAGGTTTTCCAGCAGTACCTTGAGCGAGAAGGGCAGGCGCGCAATGTCCTTCAGTCCGACAGCTTGAAGCTTGGGCAAGCTGAAGAAGTGATCGCAGCCAGCGAGGTCCAGGACACTGCGACAGCCAAAGCTGTCACCTGCGCGGCTCATCGAAACTCCCTATTTGAGTGGGCCCGGCGCGAGCGCCGCTAGACCGTGAGGAGAAAGCTGTGTATGCCATCGGCCTAGACGCCTAAAAACGCGCATCATGGGGTGGGCCAACCAGACCAGAGACGGGAGCAAGGCGATCGACCATCATCTGCAGCATATGCTCCATCAGGCTCATGCGGCGTTCCATTTGCATATGCCTACTCATCTCCCCGGTCATGCCCTGCATGCCAGTGCCGCTGGAGCCAGATGGCGCAGCAGAGCCAGTTGGCGTACCGGGCGCGGGCATCTCTTTGCCCATCATCGATGCGCCAGCGCGCATCAGCTGCATGTGCTCCTTCATGAGTGCGGCAAGTTCGGCGGGAGTTTTGGCCGCCCGCATCTTCAGGTGCATCTCCTGCATCGCTTTCATTTGCCGGTGATAGGCCTGGGTGCTGGATGCGCTTTGCGGATCTGGCTGAGCTGTCGCTTTCTGCGCAGCAACAGCAGGTGGATGATGAGCAGAATGATCCTGATCGGGCTTAGCCGTCTGCGCCGTCGCACAGCCTGAGATGACCAGGAACGCCAGCACGCTGGTGAGCTTGCAAATAGGCACGGTGGCCTCCTTGAGTTGGGCAATCGCTTTCTTGCATTTGCAGCATGATGACTTTTTGCCGATCGCATGTTGACGTGGATCAATCTTTTGAGCTTGGCGGACAGCACCGCCAACAGCCTTCGGCTTCGTTTACGGCTGAGACTTCAGGCATCGGCACATAGGCTGCGTGCTCTGCTGCTGCGCGGCCCAGCCCTTCAATCCCACTTACCGGTTTATCCCTGTTCGTATTGAGGGTATCCCTTTCGCTTCTTGCCTGAGAAGCGCACACTGCCCGGAGCGTCGGCTCAAAGATGCAGAGGGTTAGGGAGACGGACCAGCTGCCATGAAGATGAGACGAGCGCGCGGCATCCAGACCTCGGCATTGGTCGGAAAGTGTTCCTGTGAAAGGAGACTGCCATGTACAAGCGAATCATCCTGGCCTACGACGGGTCGGCCAGCGGTCAAAAAGCGCTTCTGGAAATCAAAGACCTGGCGCATTGGGAGCGTCCGCGCTTGACCTTGGTCGCGGTCGCTCCCCCCATTTCCATGGGCATGGCCTCTGTGGAAATGGGATACATCGACAGCACCAATTCGACCGAAATAGAAGACTCACTGAGAAAACAACTGCACGAAGGGGTAAAAACGCTTAGCGATATGGGTTTTGACGCCGATGGCGAACTTCTCAAAGGTGAAGTGATACGGGAAGTCACGCGGTATGCCAGTGAACAGCAAGCCGACCTCATTGTTGTGGGTCATCATCAGGAAAAAAGTCTGATCCGCCGCTGGTGGAGCGGCTCAACCGCAAAGTCTCTTGTTGAAGAGGCTCCTTGCAATGTTCTGATCGTTGTGCACAAGGCCTGAGGCGTGATTCGAACGGCGATGTGGTGCGCCAGATGATCGAGGAACAAAAGCTCCTGATCGAGCAATTAGAGGCCTACATCCGGGGATGATCTCTAAGGGCTGGGCGCGCACAGATAGGCTGACCGAACACCCACAAGCAAACAGATTGCCTTCAAATCAGGGCCAGACTCATCCAGGGAAAGGCGCAAACCAACAGCAGCACCAGGAACATGGCCCCTACAAAAGGCATGGCCCCGGCGAAGATGCTCTCCACCGACACCTTTGGGTCATTGAGTGTGGACTTGACCGTGAACACTGAAATTCCAAAGGGTGGTGTCAGCAAGCCCATCTCGACAGCCAGCACCGTGATCACCCCAAAGTGAATCAGATCGAAACCAAAGGCCTGCGCGATCGGGGCGGCCACAGGTGTCATGATCAACAAGATGGAGCTGGAGTCGAGAATCATGCCCAGCAGCAGTACGATGGCTATGTACAACGCCAAGAAACCGTAAGGGCCGAGCCCCGCATCGCGCACCAGGTCGGCGATGGCCACCGGTACGCCCGCAACGCTCAACATGCGGCTGTAAAAGCTGGCCGCGACCAGCAAGATAAGAATGGTGCACGAGACGCTTCCTGTTTCGTGCAGCACGCGCCAGAGATTGCCCGCGCCCAACGAACGGCGGGCCAGGGCAATCAGCAAGGCACCCGCAGCACCCACCCCGCCGGCTTCGGTGGGGGTGAAAAAGCCGCTGTACAGCCCACCGAGCACCAGCAGGACCAAGGCGGCAATGGGCACGAGCTTGGAGACCATTTGAATACCGGTCAAGCTGACTTCGGACTCCTGCTGCCGCGACAGTTGGGCATGCTTTTGCAGATCGAACACCCGGCCTGGGTTGAAGCGGGCCATGAGCATGATCATTGCAGCGAAAGTGAAGGCCAGGAAAAAGCCGGGAATCACACCGGCAATGAACAGCTTGCCTATCGATTGCTCGGCCAGCACGCCGTAGATGATCATCAGCAGGCTGGGCGGGATCATCATTCCCAGCACGGAGCTGCCTGCCACCGTGCCGGTGGCAAAGGCAGTGCGGTAGCCATGCCGCACCATCTCGGGCACGGCCACGCGGGTGAACACGGCTGCCGATGCGATCGAAACGCCCGTCACTGCAGCGAACACCGTATTGGCTGCGACAGTGGCCACGCCCAAACCACCCCGCAGCTTGCGCAGCAACACCTCGGCCACAGTGAAGGTGTCTTTGCCCACGTTGGAAATACCAACCAGCAAGCCCATCAGCACAAACAAGGGAATGGTCGCAAAAATATAGTCGGCAATGCCGTTGTAGGCGGCCATGTACATCAGGCGCATCGCCATGTCGAGGTTATCTCGCACCAGCCACACGCCAAAGAAGCCGACGGAGAGCAAGGCCACGCCTATGTGTACGCCCAGCATCACCAAGATCACGAGCCCGCCGATAAGCAGCCCGCCCAGTCCCAGGTCGCTCACGGCCGACCCTCCAGGCCGCCGGCCAGCGGATCTTCTGCCGAAGCAAGCTGACCACGGCGGCGCAAGATGCCGGGTATCGTCAGCAGGTAGCAAAACGCGGCCGCCACAGAGCCAAAGACGATCAAGCCCCGAAAAGGCCAGGCCGGTACGCTGTAGACCCCCTGCACGCCATAAAACTCACTGCTGGCAAGCGATTGCCGAAACTCGGGCCAGCCAATGACGGCCAGTGCAGCGAAAAGGGCTGCACCGATCAGCGCATTGAAAACATCGAGGGCCACCACGGCAACCGGCGAGCGCTTGCCGATGAGATTGAGAAGGAAGTCACTGCGGGTCATACGGCCACTGCATACCGCGGCGGCCAACTGGAGAAATACGATGGAAGCCACCGAGCGCGCTGAGAATTCCGATACACCGGTGATGGGTCGGTTCAGGAAGTCACGGCCGATCACATCGGCCACCACCAGACACATGATGATGAAGATCCATGCTGTGCCCGCCGCCGCGAGCAGGTTGGCCGGGGCATCCAGCGGATGCCCGGCAGCCGGCGGTGGACCTTCGATATCAATGTCGGCAGCCATGACTTAGATTAGCAGATGATTCAGGCCTACCCCAGCGGGGCAGGCCTTGGGTCAGACGATCTGTAACGCGGGTTTCAGCGAACAGCCTTGTCCCAATCGCGCAGGGGCTTGACGCCACGCGAACGCAACTCGTCGAAGTAGGCGCGCAACACCGACCGGCCGGCATCGCCAGTGGACTGCAGCCAGGGGCCCACGATATCGGGCAGGCCATTGATCCACTTAGCCCGCTCAGCAGCCGGCAGGTCGCTCACTTGCAGCCCCGCAGCCTTCATGGTTTCCATGGCTTTGACCGCTGAACTGGTGACGTGCTTGCCATGCGCAAGCGAGGTCGCGCGGCCCGCCTTGACGAAGGCGTCCTGCACTTCTTTGGGCAACTTGTCAAAGAAGCTCTTGTTGGCTGCGACGCTGCCGAAATACATCGCACCAATGTCGACCCGCGTGAGGTGCTTGGCCACCTCATAAACACGCGCCGGACCGATGCCGCTGGCAAAGCTCAGCGCACCCTGGGTCACACCAGTCTGGATATTGGTGTAATAGACAGTCAACGCGCCTTCAACCGGCGTGGCACCGGTGTCACGCATCCAATTGGCCGAGGTACCCGGGGCATGGATCTTCTTGTTCTGCAGCGACGCCATGCTGGTGACCGGGAAGTTGGCATAGATGTCGTAGCTGTCCGTGATCAGCGATGACAAGGGCACCATATTCTGGGCCGTCCAACTGGCCTTGAGGGCCGGATGGTTGGCATTGAGCTTGTCGAAAATATCGATCAGCATCTCGTGATTGGTCGTGGCAAACGGGGTGTAATAGGTCACGTTTTGCAAGGGCATGGAGGAGTTCTCCCAGACCGTGCCCACCATGCCCACATCCACGATGCCGTCTTTGACAGCAGTGCGCGTTTCATTGAATTTGTAGAGCGTGCCGCCGTAGTTCTCGCGCCAGCGAATCTGGAATTTACCCCCGCCTTCCTTGAGCAGGCGGTCCACCTCAGGCTGGAACACCTCCTTCATGGCATAGGCCCAATGCAACGCCCCCAGCCGCCAGCGCGCAACCGAGGGCGAACAGCCCTGTGCGGGCCATCTGAGTGAGCTTCATGCGATCTCCTTCCAGGTAAATGGCGACTGGATGCAGCCGCGCAGGGTTGACACTACGGCCAGCCGGCCGCAGCGGACAAAAAAGGGGGCCAGGAGAGCGGACTTCAAGCGCGTCTCCTTCGAAGTTCAGCGGGTGCATCGGCACCGATTGCAGAGAGCTTGCCGGCCGCTTGCGCCCCATCGGCAAACAGCGCCCGGCTGGCCAGCAGATAGCCATGCACCCGGTCTCGAACCAAAGCTTCAGAAAAGCGCTCAGGCACTGCGTCGGTGTAGACCACCTGTCCATAAATCCAGCGCCGCATGGTGATGTAAAAAAATCCGCCATGCAAGCCCATGAGCAGTTCGAGTTCGCGCTCGCTGGCTCTGGCCCGACTGTTAGAGCCACGAAAGCGGCGTGTCTCGCGGATCAGTCGGGTAAAAAGGCGCTGGCGCAGCAAGGAAAAAAACCGGTCGGTGATGGTGTGGTCGCTGAGCCCGGAGAAGACCAGGATGCGAGCAAACTCACGCGTGAGGGCGGAGTTGACGTAGTCGGCGTAAAACGCGGTCAGCTTGTCCTCGGGCGACCGGTCGCGGTCATCGAGCAGGGTCTCCCAGGCCGGCTGCCACCGCCCTTCGAAAACCTCCAGGTAAACGCGATCGATCAGGGCCTGCTTGGTTGGGAAGTAATGGTAGAGCAGCGCGTGGGTAACACCAATGCTGCGGGCCAGATCGCGCAGCTGTCCTTCAAAGCCTTTCTCGGCAAAAAACTGGATGGCGCCATCCAAAATTTGCCGCTCTCGCTCGGCCAGGCCAAGTCGACGCCGGGCTGGCACAGACACCGGCGAAGAGACGCTGCGTAGGCGATCAGGGTTTTTCTGGATGGGCACGCTATTTACTGATTGGTAAATTCCAACGTATTGTTGACCGTCTGGTAAACAAAAACACCCGTAAAAACCCCAAGGACTGCTGCATGGAATTGTCAGGCGACCTCGTCATTGGCGCGACGCGTGCGCAAGTGTGGGCAGCCTTGAACAACCCCGATATCCTGGCGGCCTGCATCCCCGGATGCGAGGGGGTTGAAGTGGTCAGCCCGACCGAAAAAACGGCCCGCGTGGCAGTCAAAGTCGGGCCGGTGCGGGCCCGCTTCAGTGGCCGCATACGCATGGACGATGTGGTCGAGGCAGAGCGCTGTGCGATGAGCTTCGAGGGCTCCGGTGGCGCTGCCGGTATGGCGCGCGGTCAGTCGCAGGTCGAGTTGTCTGACGAAGGCCAGAGCACCCGGCTGCGTTACACCGTACAAGCCTCAGTGGCCGGAAAGCTCGGTCAGGTCGGTGGCCGCATGATCGATGCAGCGGCCAAGCAGATGGCCGACCAGTTCTTTGCCGCCTTTCAAAAACACATTGCCCCAGCTGTTGAGATCGGCGCGCTCGACGCAGGCAGCCCACGCGCAGCCTCAGCCGGGGGCGGCGATGTGGTCGATGCGCCCTCTGGACCCGGGACCCTGGCCTCCTCTGAGCCCGGTGCTGCTGCAGCGCCCTCGCCTGCTCACAGAGCGGCAGGGCGGCCATCGGGCCAGGCGGCAACCCCCGCAGCCGCCGACGAATGGCTTCGCGTGAAGTGGTTTGTTCTGGGTTCGTTGGCCACGGGCCTAGGTGTTTGGATTGGCGCGCGCCTGTAGGCAGCCCACGATCGAGCCGTACATTGTGTGAGGAGTACCCCTTGAAATCCGCTGCATTCGATTACGTCAAGCCCGACTCCATCGAGGAGGTGTTCTCACTGCTGCGCCAGTATGGTGATGACGCCCGCATCCTGGCCGGCGGTCAAACGCTGTTGGCAACGCTCAACATGCGCCTGTCCGAGCCGCAACTGGTGATCGACATCACAGGCCTGAAGGCTTTACGCGGCATGCGCGTTCAGGACGAACGGCTGCACATCGGCGCACTGGTCACCCACACCGAAATCGAAAACAGCCCACTGGTGGCCCAGCACGCACCCATGCTGAGTCAGGCCGCGCCGCACATTGCCCACCGCGCTATCCGAAATTCTGGCACCTGGGGTGGCTCTCTGGCCTATGGTGACCCAGCTGCCGAATGGCCCTGCTGCCTGTGCGCGCTCGACGGCACCGTGCACCTGCAAGGCCCCGATGGGGCCAGACGGGTGTCGGCCACCGATTTCTTTCAGGATCTCTACACCACCGCACTGGAGCCAGGGGAGATCGTCACCGGCGCCGATCTGCCTGTGTCCACGGCCGCCGATTGGTACGGCTTTGATGAACTGGCCCGACGCCACGGGGACTATGCCGTCGCCGGCTTGGCGGTGGCCGCCCGGTTCAAGGGCACGGTTGCGCAGAAGGTGAACCTGTGCTTTCTGGGCATTGGGGCCGTTCCTGTGCGCGCCTGGCACCGTGGAAATCGCGGTGGCCTCCCTGAAGGCCGAGCTCGACCCGTTGCCCGATCTGACCCACGCGCCGGCGACCAAGCGGCACCTGGCCACCGTGCTGGCGCGTCGACTGCTGACGGCGGCGCACGCCAGCCGCAGTGCAATCACAGCCTGACACCGGAGACTCACATGGCAGAACTTCACAGCCTCCAGATCGAGGTCAACGGCCAAAAGCAACAGCGCAGTGTCCAGCCGCGCCAGCACCTGGTCGATTTCATCCGCAACGACCTCGGCCTCAAGGGCTCACACCTGGGGTGCGAACACGGCGTGTGCGGCGCTTGCACGGTGGAGCTCGACGGTCACATCGTGCGTGGCTGCCTGACTCTGGCCGTGCAGGCGCAGGGGTGCAAGGTTCGCACCATCGAGGGCCTGTCAGAAGATGGCGACGTGCGCGACCTGCAAGAGGCCTTCATCCGCCACAACGCACTGCAATGCGGCTTTTGCACGCCAGGCATGGTGATGGCAGCCAAGGAATTGCTGCAGGCCCGACCCGATGCCACGCGCACCGAGGTACGCGAATGGATGAGCGGCAACTACTGCCGCTGCACCGGCTATCACGCCATCGTGGATGCGATTTGCGAAACCCTGGCTGCACGCGCCCAGAAGGGCACTGGCCAGCCTACCGATCAGGTGAACGCATGAATACACAGACTTTGAGCCCCTTGCAGACGCAAGCCCAGGGCGGCCCTGAGGTCGAGGAGCGGCCCCGCGTAGACCAGGCCGATCGGCCTTTGCATGAACTGACCGAGGACCCACGCTACATCGGCCGCAGTGTCGAGCGCCCAAGCGCACGCAAGCTGGTGCAGGGCCAGGGCACCTACATCGACGACATTGAGCTGCCGCGCATGGCCCATGTGGTGTATTGGCGCAGTCCAGTCGCGCACTGTCGCATCACACGCATCGATGCCCAAGCGTCGCGCGGCATGCCCGGCGTGATCTTGGTGGCCGATGGCCACGACCTGGCCAAGATTTGCAAGCCCTGGGTAGCCGTGCTTGGACATCTGGCGGGCATGAAGTCGGCACCGCAGTACCCGCTGGCGCTCGAGCGGGCCTGCTGGCAGGGCGAGCCGGTGGTGGCCATCGTTGCAGAAACCCGTGAACAGGCCGAAGATGCGCTGCAACTGCTACATGTTGAATTCGAGCAGCTCCCGCCCGTCGTGGACATGGAGACCGCGCTGGACGCCGCCACACCGCTGATTCACCCGGAGCTCGGTGACAACCTGTGCTTTACGCGCAGCCTCGACGTGGGCTCCGTGGACGAAGCCTTTGCCAAGGCAGATGCGGTCGTGGAAACCACTTTCGAGTTTGGTCGCCACACGGGGGTGACACTGGAGCCACGTTGCCAGATCGCCGAATGGAACGCCGCCGACCAAAAGCTCACCGTCTACCACTCGTTTCAGGCCCCGCACATGATGCAGGACCTGTACGCGCGCCAATTTGACCTGCCCGAATCCAGCGTGCGGGTGGTGTGCAAGGAGGTCGGCGGTTCATTCGGCATCAAGGTGCATGCCTATCCGGATGACTTCGCCACGGTGGCGCTGGCCATCATGTGCCGCCGACCCGTCAAGTTTGTGGCCGACCGCATCGAGAGCTTCATCAGCGACATCCATGCCCGGCACCACCGGGTGAAGGGCCGCCTTGCGGCCAACAAGTCCGGAGAGATCCTGGCTTTCGAGATCGACGACCTGACCGGCATCGGCCCCTACTCCATGTTCCCGCGTACCAGCGCCATTGAGGGCAATCAGGTGGTCAATCTGGTGGGCGGGCCCTACAAGCACAAGAATTACCGCGCGCACCTCAAGGTGGTGTTTCAGAACAAGACCCCGACCTGCCAGTACCGGGGTGTGGGCCATCCGATTGCCTGCGCCGTCACCGAGGGCCTGGTGGATCTGGCCGCGCGCGCCATCAAGATGGACCCGCTGGAGCTGCGCAAGAAAAACGTGATCCCGGACGATGCCTACCCGGCCACCGGAGCCAGTGGCATCAAGCTCGAAGTGCTCAGCCACGAGGCCTGCTTGCGCAAGATCGAGCAGATGATGGATTACCCCAGAATCAAGGCCGAGATCGCCGAACTTCGCAAACAAGGCATCTACCGCGGCATCGGCTTTGCCACCTTGATCGAGCTGACCAATCCCAGCGCAGCGTTTTACGGCGTGGGTGGTGCTCGGATTGCCTCGCAGGACGGTTGCACCATTCGCCTAGACCCATCCGGGGCGATCAGCGTGAGCGTGAGCGTCGGCGAGCAGGGCCAGGGCAACGACGGCATCTACCGTCAGATCGCCGCTGATGCGGTGGGTGTCGACCTGGAGAAGGTGCGACTGGTTCTGTCGGACACCGACGTCACGCCGTATGGCGGCGGTACCTGGGCCTCACGCGGTGCGGGCGTGGGCGGTGAGGCGGTATTGCTGGCAGGACAGGCACTGCGGGCCAACCTGCTCAAGGTGGCAGCCGTGATCCTCAAGCGCGACGTGGCTGGGCTGGCCATTCGCCGTGGCCAGGTGGTTGACGCGAGTTCGCTCGAGCCGGTTCTGCCCCTGGCCGAACTGGGCCGCATCGCCTACTTCCGCTCAGATACTCTGCCCAACGATTTCACGCCTGAGCTGATGGTCACACGCCATTACGCCCAGCGCGATTACCCCTTCATCTTCACAAACGGTGTGCAAGCCTCCTATGTGGAGGTCGATCCCGACACCGGATTTGTCAAGTTGCTCAAGCACTGGGCGGTCGAGGACTGTGGCCGTGTGCTCAACCCAAAACTGGTCGACGAGCAGATCCGTGGCGCGATCGTGCAGGGCATAGGCGGTGCCCTGTTCGAGGAGTGCCTCTATGACAATGAAGGCCTGATGCGCAACGCCAGCATGGCCGACTATCTGGTGCCCATGAGCGGCGAGATGCCCGACATCGATGTGGCCCATGTGCAGACGCCGACGCGCAGCAGCCAGCTCGGGGCCAAGGGCGCTGGCGAGGCAGGAACGGCCGGCGCGCCTGCGGCAGTGATGAATGCCATCAACGATGCCCTGGCGCCGCTCAACGCTCAGGTCTGGAGTCAACCCATCACGCCCGAAAAGGTGTTGCGGGCACTCGGTCGGGTCGCCTGATCGCCCGAAGGGCCAGCACCACAAAGACCTGCCGTTGACGACGACGCAAACACCGTCTGGCCGGCAGGTCGCGCCTGTGACCAAAGGTGCCAAAGGTGCCGGACAGAAATACGCGGATGGGACTCAGCTCCCAGACGATCCGACCAAGGGCCGCGCATGCCAGGCCAGCAGACCCAGGACCACCGGTAGGCTCACCGCAGCCACCCAGGGATTGGCAAACACCAGCGACAGTGAAAACACATTGAGCAGTACAAAGGCGAGCTTGCCCACGGGTCGGGCCACGTAACCGGTGTACGCCGCGCCCAGGCCCATCACTGCAACCATCGCACAGACGGCGGCGAGCATAAAGCCCGACCAGGTAAAGCCCACCAGCAAAAGCACTGGCGAATAGACGAACGCAAACGGTACCAGCGCCTTGCCCATGGACAGACGAAACGCGGTCAGACCAGTCGACATGGGCTCGCTGCGCGCAATACCCGCAGCGGCAAATGCGGCCAAGGCCACGGGCGGTGTGACGTCGGCAAGCACCCCGTAATAGAAAACAAAGAAATGCGTTGCCAGCTGCGGAACCCCCAATTGCGCCAAAGCAGGGGCCACGATCGCGGCCAGGATGATGTAGGTGGGTGTCGTGGGCACGCCCGAGCCCATGATGATGCATGCGGCGGCAGTGAACATCAGGCCAAACAAGATGGTGACCTCTTTGAGTTCAAACCACTGAAACACGTCCAGCGCCATGACCGCCTGAGCCGCCACGCCGGAGACATCGAGCACCCAGGCCGAGAACTTGAACCCCATTCCGGTCAGCGTGGTGATGCCCAGGACAAAGCCCACGCAGGCGCAGGCTGCACCAATTCCCAGTGCCGACTTGGCCCCCATCTCGAAGCCCTGCACCAAGGCGCGTGGCCCCACGGCCATACCGCTCATATTCCGGCCCAGGGGACCAAGCAGGCGCGGAATCCAGGAGCAAGCCACCGTGAGCGTAATGCCCCAGAAAGCCGCCAGGAAGGGCGTGTACTGCATCAACAGCAAGGTCACCATCACCACCAGCGGGATGAACAGATGCCAGGAACTCACCAGCACCTTGCCAATCGATGGAATCTCCGAGGCAGGCATGCCCATGAGCTTCAGGCGCTTGGATTCCAGATGCACCATGAACAAGATCGCAAAGTAATGCAAGGCCGCAGGCACCAGCGCCACCAGGATCAGATCGTTGTAGGGGATGCCCAGGGTCTCGGCCATGATGAAGGCCGCCGCGCCCATGATCGGCGGCGTGACCTGCCCGCCGCATGAGGCCGAGGCTTCCACCGCACCGGCAAAGCGCGGCGAGAAGCCGACCTTCTTCATCATCGGAATCGTCATCACGCCTGTGGTCACGGTGTTGGCAATCGCCGAGCCCGAGATCATTCCAAACAGGCCCGAGGACACTACGCTCACCTTGGCCGGCCCACCCGAGTAGCGACCGGCCGCGATGGTGGCCAGGTTCACGAACAGCTGACCCAACCCGGTCAGCTGCGCCATGATCCCGAATAAAACGAAGTGAAAGACGAATGTCGCTACCACCCCCACCGGGATGCCGTAAATGCCTTCGGTGCCCTTGTACAAGTGCGCCACGATGCGTCCGATGCTGTAGCCGCGGTGGGCCAGGCCCCCGGGAAGCATGGGCCCAAGCAATCCATACAAGATCGTGACAATCGCAAGCAGCGGCAAGAAGATGCCCATGGTTCGGCGCGTGGCCTCGATCACCATCGCAATCGCGATCACTCCCATCATCAGGTCGATCGGCGTGTGCTGACCCGGACGCTGGATGTAGATCGATTCAAAAAACACCAGCAGGTACAGCGAAAAGCCCGCGGCCAGAATGGCAAAAACCCAGTCACGCCAGGGAATGCTGTGGTTGCTGCCGTCATACGCCTTGAACGGCAACGACAGGCCGGCAATGGCCAGCAGAACGGCGACGAACGCCGCCTTGGCCCCCAGACCGACAGGCTCGGACAGGTTGTTCAAAAGGCTCAAGCCCATGAACAGGTAAAAGCCCGCCAGACCCAGCGACACTGTCCATTCCCAGTGACCGCTCAGGCGGCGCTGACGCGGGAACACCAGAAAGCACAGCCCGAGCACCACGGTCAGGTGTATCGCGCGGTGAGCGATCTCATTGTGCAGGCCAAAGCCTGCGGTGTAGTAATGCCAGGCAGACAGACCCGCTGCCAGCACCAGCACGATGCCCGCACTCAGGCCGGCCAGCCGCCGGAAATTGGACTCTGGATCGAACTGCTCGATCAGGCGATCGACTTCTGCTTGTGTCGCACTCATGGTGTGGACATGGCCTTGGTTGGTGCAGGACAGTCCTGCACTTGCATGTTGATGGATTGGGTGCTCAATGAACCGAGCAGAACATCCGCCTGGTGAGCGACTCGCAGCCGCATGCGCTGCGCTGGCAGGGGTCGGACCACCAGGGGGTCGACTTTTCGCTGCAAGTACAAACGCCAGCGTGCGCCGTCGCGAACCAGCACCTCGCCCTCCCCGGCCGCAGCGGGCAGGCCATATCCCTCGCCCTCAAAGCTTTCCTGAACCAACTGGGCAAACCAACCGCTCGGGCCGGCGCGCCAAGCGTAGTGGTCGACCACGGCAGTTCCCAGCACCGAGTGCGTGAATTCGATCTGCATCGCTGGCGCGAGTGGGTCAAGGGGCAGGCGCAGCAGGGCCCTGCCGCTGCGGTGTTCGGACAACACCAACTCGCAGGCGCCCGCCGCCAGAGAAAACGACAGCGTCAGCGCCACCATGGCGCCAAGCTGCCAGGGCCTCACCTGAGCAGGCCTTTTTCCTTGAAGTAACGCGCGGCGCCAGGGTGCAGAGGCACGCCCGCCACCGAGGTTGCCGTGGCCAGGGAGATGTTCTTGCCCTGCACGTGAACCTGACCCATGATGGCGGTGTTCTCGTACAGCGCCTTGGTCACTTCGTAGGCGACGCCCTCGGGCACGCCGTCGTGCGTGGCCCAGATCGCCATCACCGCCAGCGTGGGAACCGCAGCGGTCTGACCTCTGTAGGTATTGGCCGGCAACTGCACCTGGGTGTAATAGGGCTGCTCCTTGAGCAAGGCCGCCACTTCAGGGCCCGCCAGCGGGATCACCTTAAGCGCATGGCTTTGGGCAAAGTCGGTGACGGCAGCCACAGGCACACCGGCGGTGATCAGGGTGGCGTGCAAGTTGCCATCCTTGATCTTGTCGACGGCTTGTGTGAACGACGAGCTGTCTTCCTTGACCTCGTTGCGGTTGATTCCGTTGACACGCAGCAAATCAGTGACCAGCTGGTACTGGCCGGACCCTGGCGCACCCGAGGAGATGCTCTTGCCCTTGAGGTCCTTGACGCTGTTGATTCCCGAGTCGGCGCGCGTGATCAGTTGCACGGTCTCGGGGTACAAGGCGCCCAGGGCGCGCAGGCTCTTGATCGGGGCGTTGGCAAACTGGTTCTTGCCGTTGTAAGCCGCGTCCAGGATGTCCGCTGCCACAAAGGCCGATTCGATGTCCTTGGTTCCCAGCAACTTGGCGTTGCCCACCGATGCGCCCGCCGCTTCGGCGGTGGCGGTGATCTTACGGCCATCCACGCTGGCCTTGTTGGAAATCAATTGGGCCAGCATGCCGCCCAGGGGGTAGTAAGTGCCGCCCGTGCCACCGGTGGCGATACCAAAAAACACCCGCTGCTGGGCGATCGCGGCGCCACCAGGCACGGCGGCCGATCCAACGAGGGCCAATGCGAGTCTGCGATTGAGTTTCATCACGTCATTCCTTGCGGATAGTTGGTAGATCAAAGTACCTCGATCTTGTCGGCCCTGGAAGGCAGGCAAGATCGCCAAAGCCCCGACAGTGTGTTGCCATTTGCCCAGGGACACGAGGCTGGCTGCGAGAATAACAGGAAGCATCGACAATACAAAGAAGCCCGTTGACTCCGGATCGATCAAAAAGTATTCATTCGCTATCAACCCGTTGCTCTCGGGACCGGACCAATTAAGGAGTACCTCTTGGGTGCATGGGATGTGATCGTGATCGGTGCCGGCGTGGTGGGCACCTCGGTGGCCTGGAACCTGGC
>JAJTGH010000115.1 GCA_021299555.1 Comamonadaceae bacterium | reverse complement strand
GGCCTTGAGTGCGGGCAGCGCCTTCAGGTGCTCGTCGGCACTGGCGACCAGACCATAGACATACAGATTGGCCAGGGCCGGCGCGTCACGGCCGACAAACGGCGGCCAGATGAAGCCCAACTCGGGGGTGCCCACTTGCATGAAGCGCAGGGCGTCGGCGTCCTTCAGACCCAGTGCGCCGCCTTCAGACACCGAGATCTTCATCTTGCCGCCAGTGCGCTTTTCCACATCGGCCGCAAAAGCACGGATTTGTACCGACTCCGGGCGTGTGGGCGCATAGCTGTTGTTGAACTTCCATTCGGTTTGTGCCTGCGCGCCGCCCAGCGCGAACAGGGCAAGTGCCAGTGGCGTGAGCAGGTGGCGCAGGGTGCGAATTGCGGTCATGGCAAAGTCTCCTTGGTTGGGGTTTGGTGGGCCGATTCTAAGAGTTCAAAGCGTGGGTGTATCGCATAAGCATATGGTCCGATGCGCCAGGCCGCTGCAAGTGCTCAACCTGCCTCGGGCGCCGCATTCGAATTTGGCGACAATGGTGGGCGGCCCGGGTGGTGGAATCGGTAGACACAGCGGACTTAAAATCCGCCGCTTCCAGAAATGGGGCGTACGAGTTCGAAACTCGTCCCGGGCACCATGCAGCCTTGGGGCCCCGGGCATCGCACCTGTGGGGCCTGCGAATTTTCCTGGTTTTCATGCATTTTGAGATTCAAGGCCAGGGACATCCTGTGGTGCTGATTGCCGGTCTCGGTGGGCTTGGGGCCTTCTGGGCTCCGGTGGTGGAGCAACTGTCGCGCAGTTACCAATGCATCACCTTCGATCATCCGGGCATGGGGCGCAGCCCGCCGGCTGCCGAGCATTCGATTGCGAACATTGCGGCTGAAGTGCTGGCGCTGCTCGACGAACTAAAACTGCCCTCGGCCCATTTTGTTGGCCATTCCACGGGCGGCTTGGTGGCGCAGGTGCTGGCGCTGGACCATCCGCGGCGGGTCGACCGCACGGTGCTCAGCGCCACCTGGGCGCGGCCAGACCGGCGTTTTCGTGACCTGTTCCAGACGCGCCGGGTGGTGCTCGAGCGTGCCGGTTTTGCCGCCTACAACGCCATCGCCAAGCTGCTCGGCCATCCGGCCGATTGGTACGAGGCCCATCTGGCCAGCCCGGCGCCGATCGATTTTGATGCGGCCAGCCAAGGCGATCTGGCCACCGCCCTGGCGCGCATTGATATGCTGTTGACTTTTGACCGCGCCGATGAGCTGGGCCGCATCGGCGCGCCGGCGCTGATCGTAGGCGCCAGCGACGATGCGATCGTGCCGGTCAGCCACAGCCGGGATTTGGCGCGCCTGATGCCGCAGGCGCGCCTGATTGAAATGCAAGGTGGGCATTTTCTGCCGCAAACGCAGACCTTGCCCTATGTGAAAGAGGTGAAGGCTTTTCTGGCCGGTCCGGTCTGAAAACCTCGGATGATCCAGTTACTCAAAGGGGATTTGCAATGAGCATAAGGTCTTACAAAGGGTCTTTGACTTGGGCCCGTCGGTGTCTGCTGCTGGGTGCGGCGTTGCTTGCGGGGGCTGCCCACGCCTCCGAGCCCTGGCCGGTCAAGCCGATACGGTTGGTCATTCCGTTTACCACCGGTGGCGTGCAAGACACTCTGGCTCGCTCGATCTCCAATGAGCTGGGCGCCGCCCTGGGTCAGCCGGTGATCATTGAAAACCGTCCCGGCGCCGGCGGCACGGTGGCCTCCAATTTCGTGGCCAAGTCGGCGCCTGACGGCTATACCCTGATCCTGGCAGCAGCCAGCCACAACATCAACGGCACGCTCTACTCCAAGCTCAACTACGACCCGGTCAAGGACTTTGTTGGCGCTGCCTATATAGGCAATACCAGCTACATCATGGTGGTCAGCGCCAGTGTGCCGGCCAAGAGTGTGGCTGAATTCATCAGCTATGCCAAGGCCCGGCCGGGTCAGCTTAACTATGCAACGGCCGGCAGCGGCAGCGCCACCCATCTGGCCATGGCCTACTTCAACGGCATGGCTGGACTGGACATGACCCATATCCCGACCAAGGGCGCGGGCGATGCCATGACCGAAGTGCTGGCCGGCCGCTCACAGGTGATGATCAATGCGAACAATGTCGCGCTGCCTTTTGCCAAAGACCCGCGGGTTCGCCTGCTGGGCGTGACCTCTGGGAAGGCCTCGCCCTTTGTGCCGGGGGTTGATCCGATCGCTGCCGCCCTGCCTGGCTATGTGTTTGACAGTTGGTTCGGCCTCCTCGCGCCTGCTGGCACGCCGGCCGACATCGTTAACAAGCTTAACGCCGAAATGGGCAAAGTCCTCAAGCGAGCCGAGGTGATCGAGCGTTTGAACCGCCAGGGCATAGAGGGCGGCAGCATGGCGCCCGAGGCCTTCGCCCAGCTGCTGCGGCAGGACTTTGAGCGCATGGCCAGGGTGGTCAAGACCTCGGGTGCGAAAGCCGATTGATCAATCGCAGATCCGGCCGGTCCCCGGGACGGCTGGATTCGAAGGGTATTTTTCCAGGTAGCGCAGCCGCGATTGTTGCCATTGCTTCGACTGAACCGACCCTCCCCGGCTGTGATGGGTGATGGCGATGGGCCAGACGCCGACGCGAAGCCCCGATTTGCGTGCGGCGCGACACAAGTCTAGGTCGTAAAAATGGAAGCCCAAAGCCGGGTCAAAACGAACGCCGGTTTGCCGCAGGCGATCGACCCGCGCTGCCATGAAGACGCCATCGACCAATTCGACGGCCGCAGGGGCTGGCCCGTAGCACGTCATTTCTGCACTGCCTTGGGCACCGTGGCTGATCGCGCCTCTGAGGTGGGGGTGGTCGAAGACGCCGGCCTGCCTCTGACCTGCGATCTCATGTCCGGACTCCAGGTACCAGGTGAGCTGGCCGACCTGGCAGCGCGTGTTGCCCGCCACGCCGACGATGTCAAAGCGTTGCAGCGCCTCAACCACGCGCGCACCGGCCATCCAGTCGTCGATGTAGACATCATCATGCACGAAGACCAGGCAGGCGTTGTCTGGCGACTCATCAATGGCCTGGTTGTAGCACTCTCCCAAGGCTTTGCGATTGTTGTCAAACAAGCGCAGCTTCAAGGGCGTCAGCGCGCCGACCCGCAACAGCGAGCGGCTCAGCGGGGAATTTGACTCGAACTGCGACCGCGGACTGCGGGTGGCAGTGACAAAAATCAGCGGCGGGCTCACGGCTTACAGAACGCACGCCAGGCCTTTCGGATGGCCTGCTGCACCGCCTGTGCGTGGCGCTCGATGTTCCAGGCACGCGCCTTGACCTGTCGCTCGCGCAGGCTGCGTTTGAGCTCGAGCAGGGCGGCGTGGTCGCTGGCCATGGCCGCAGCGATGCGCACATAGGCCTCCTCGTCCTGGGCCACCCAGTCCTTTAGGTCCAGGGCGCTCATGAAGCTGGCACCCATGCGCGAAACAAAATGTGCGCCAGCCAGCACCACCACCGGCACGCCCATCCACAGCGCCTGCAGCGTGGTGGTGCCGCCGTTGTAGGGCACCGGATCGAGCGCGATGTCAACGTCGGCATACTCGGCCATCATGTCGCTCAAACCGACGGGCCCGCGAAATTCCAGGCGCGCGCTGTCTATGCCTTCGGCCTGAAAGCGCCTTTCAAAGGAGGCGATGGCCCCCGGATCCTTGAAGCTCGGCGCCTTGAGCAGCAGCCGTGAATCGGGCACTGCCTTGAGCACCCGCGCCCACAGGGCGATGGTGCGCGGGGTGAGCTTGGGCGCGTTGTTGAAGGAGCCGAAGGTCAGGCTGCGCGCCTGCTGCGCCGGCCCGTACTCGGGAAAGGGATAGTCAACTTCGGGGTGATAACAGAACACCGCGCCGGGCAGGCGGATCAGTTTTTCGCTGAACAGCGCCTCGCTGCCCTTGGGCGCGACCACCGCATCGGCCAGCAGCCAGTCGATGTTGGGCACACCGGTGGAGCCCGGATAGCCCAGGTAACTCATCTGCACGGGCGCGGCGCGCCGGCCAAACACCGCCATGCGGTTCATGCTGGTGTGGCCGGCCAGATCGATCAGTACATCGATGCCGTCGCGCTCGACGCGCTGGGCCAGTTCGGCGTCGGGCAGTTTGGCGCACTCCACCCAGTGGGCCACCCGCTTTTGCGCCAGCCGGGTCTGGTCGTCGTAGGACACGCCGGTGAAATACACCGTCAGCTCCAGCTGCGCCGGATCGAGCCGCGACAAGATCGGCTGCATGAAGATGTTGACCGGATGCTGATGGTGAAAGTCGGCCGTCACCAGTCCGACCCTGAGTCGCCGCTCGGGATCGCGGGTGTTGACAAAAGAACTGGCCGCACGCGCACCCTGGCCCAGAGGCGCGAACAGCCAGCGGTGCAGGTCGGCCACCTGCTGCTCGCTCAGGCGGTCGCTGTACAGCGAGGACATGGCTGCACTCGAGCGCATGCGCGATTGCGGGCCTTCGGCCTCAGCCAGTTCCCGGTATAAAGCCAGCGCGGTATCGGCATCGCCGAGGCGGCCGGCAATGGAGGCGCGCATGGACTGGGCACCCGGCTGCGGCGCCAAGGCCTCGGCGCGGGCCAGAGTCGCCAAGGCCTCGTCCATCTGCCAGCTCTCGGCATAGGCATGGGCCAGATTCCAATGGGCCAAGGCGCTGCTCGGATACAGGGCCACTGCGCGCTGCAGAACCTGCTGCGCTTCCTGCCACAAATTGAAGCGAAACGAGGTCTCGGCCAGCCGCGTCAGCGTGGGCTCGGCGGTAGCTGCGCTGGCCCGCTCAAAAGCCCGGTGTGCCTCGGGCTCCATGCCTAGGCGCATCAAGATCTCACCCAGGTCGATCTGCATCTCGGCCAGTTCGTTGGCATCAATAGGCACCTGTTGCCTTTCGATGCGCTGGGCCATCAGCGCCTGCCGCATGGCCTCCAGCGACCGAGCCGCATCGCCGCGCTCGAGCCGAAAACGCGCCATGCGCCAGTGAATGATGCGGGGCAGCTGGCTGGGCCGGGGGCCATCGGCCACAGGGGCTGCACCGGGGGCAGCCTGGGCTGCGGCACCGCCCACCAGCACCGCCCGGTGGTAGGCAAGCGCCGCCATCTCGAACTGGCCGGCCTCCTCCAGACCACGCGCCATTGAGAGCAAAGCCTCCCAGCGCTGCGGCGCCACGGCCAGCGCCTGCCGGTAAGCGGCCAGCATGGCGTCATATTCACCCTGGCGGCGCAGCACATGGCCCAACTCCAGCCAAGCACTAAAGCCGCCGGGCTCGGCCTGCACCACCGCTTCAAAGTGCGTGCGCGCCAATGCAAGATCATCAAGCCGGGCGGCGCAGCGCGCCAGTTGCATGCGCGCCGGCACAAAAGCGGCGTCGATCTGATGCGCCGACTCAAAAGCATTTTGGGCCTCGGCAAAGCGGCCCAAATCGTGCAGAGCATTGCCCCAGTTGAAAAAGGCCTGCACCGGCGCGCCCGGCAGGCTGGCGGCCTGGCGATAGAGCTCGGCAGCGGCCACAAGATCACCGGCCCGGCGCCGGGCGTAGCCTTGCTCGATCAGCCGGCTGATCTCCGGCGCCGATCCAGCCTGCGCAGCGCCCACCGGCGGCCATGCCGGCGCAGAAACGGCCTGCCCTGCGGCCTGTCGATCCGTCCGACTTTCGGCCTTGCTGCTGGCTTTTGTCTTTGCTGAAGAGGTTTTCGGTGAACGACTCATGCGACCAGAATCCGGTGCTCTGTCAGTGTAGTGCAGAGCTCAGGTTCGCTGGGCTGCACCGAAGGCAGCTCCGCCGGGGCGGCGGCATCGATCCCAGGCGCTGAGGGAGCGACCTGATCCAGCGGCCCAAGGTGCTGCGCCTGAAGGTCTTCGGGCAAAAGCAGCAGGGGTTGAGAGAGATCGAGCAAGTCGCCCAATGCAGGCAAGGCAAGTGGCCCCTCCAAGCCCACCGCGCCATCGGCAGCCGGCTCGGTGATGGCCGAAATGAACCAGACGTCGGTCATACCCAGGGTGCTGCCGTCTTCCTTGTGCACTCGCCCCTGCCCTTCCAGGCGGTTGCCGTTTTGCTCAATGATTCCCTCTTCATACGACAGATCCAATGCCGTGATGCCCAGGCTGGGCAGACTGTGCAGCTCAGCCGCAGCGCTGACGCCATCGCCGTCGGCGTCGACCCAGACCTTGAGCTGTTCAAAGACCGCATCGGCGGCTGACACTTGACCATCGCCGTTGTGGTCGTATGCGGCCAGCGCCTCCCATCCGTTGCGCGCCAGGATGCCGGTGGGCAAGGCGCTGTGGTTGCCGAACAGCTCGGCGCCACTGTCGATGCGTCCAGTGCTGTTGAGGTCCAGCGCCAGCAGACCGTCATGGGCGTCGACCCAGCCGCTGCGCTGCTCGCTGCCATCGGCCCGCAGGTCGAAGGACAGTGCCGCTTCCAGACCCAAGGTCTGTACGCCATCGCCGTTAAGGTCGAGCACCAGGGGCGAGGTGCTGCTCACAGTGACCTCATTCTGCCATTCGGTACCGCTACGGCCCCTGGCAAAGATATAGTTCACGCCATTAACCACAGCCCGTGCGCTGAGCGTGCCGCCGTTGACCGCATAGTCCCCGCCCAGTCTGACGTAGCCACCCGTCCAGGTATGGGTCTTGATCACGCTGCTGTTGTTGAGAATTTCCACCGCGACCGATGCCACACCGGTCCCAGCCAAGGAACCATTCAAGGTCAGATCAGATGCCCAGCCAGACCGGAGGGTTCTGTTGTCGGCCAACACCCCACTGCCGGTAACACTCACCTCCCAGGCCATGCGGGCGTGATTCAGCGCGGTATGGGTACTGGATATCGTCAGCGTGTTATTGGCGTCAGCGCCATCGGTGTTGAACAAGATGCCGGTGGTGTCGCTGAAGCGGTTGCTCGCCACACTGATCACACCGTTGGCACTGGCGCTGTTTGACGTGAAAGTGGCGGCGTACTTAGAAAAACCGTTGGTCGCATCGCCAAGGCCGGAAGAGCCGGCAAATGCCGTCAAGGTGCCGCCCGAAAAAGTCACATCGCTGCTGTCAAAGTCCAGGCTGGCCTGATTGAGGGTAAAAGTAATGGTTGCCGATGCGCCATTGGCCAGCACGCTGGCCGAGGAAGTCAGCTCGATGGTGGGTCCAGGGAAGCTGACCGCCACATTCTGGGCACTGGATCGAGAAATCAAGGCGCCGGCGCTGGGCGCACTCAGCAGGTCGGCTGAGACCGCGACCGTCCCCGAATTTCCTGCCGGTGTAACCGTGGTCAGGGTGGCCGTCGGCACCAGCACATCGGCATAGCCATTGCTCAGGTCGGTGGACGACAGGGCCGCACTGATCACCGTCTGAGCGCCCCAGTTCAGGCCAAGCGCGTTACCCACGGCCGCGCCGGTATCGGTCAAGGAAACCCGTACCAGGGCACCGCCGCCGCCATAGGCTTCGGACCAATTCAGCCCGCCATCGAGTTCTGTGCCGGAAACGACAACCGCGGGGATCGCCCGCACCGTCACAGCCGAATGCACCAGCAGCTGGGCGCCCGCGCTGGAATGGTTCCAGACGCCGTAGGAAGCGCCATCGACCATGTCATTGGAAGCACGGCTCCAGCTGGAAAAGTCGCCCAGAATCAGCTGATCGCCGGTGTTGCCTTCGATGCGCAGCTGTTTGCGCTTTTCGATGTCGGGCAGGGCCTCGCCCAGGGTCATGTCGGCTCCGCCGGTATTGCCGGCATTCCAGACATTGTGGTCGCCGTATTGCAAGACCTCAAAGAGCACCAGCTGCAGCGCGTTGTCGCCCGAGCCGCTCAGATCGATGCGCTCAATGTCGATCACGGCCGGTTCGCGCAGCAGTGCCAAATCCAGGAACAGGCCTGACCCGTCAAGCGCGAGGGTATCGATACCGGTGCCGCCATCGATGCGGGCGATGTTCTGG
>JAJTGH010000114.1 GCA_021299555.1 Comamonadaceae bacterium | reverse complement strand
CGCTGGAGATCGGCGATCAGGTGCTGGCCATCGGCAACCCGTTTGGCGTGGGCCAGACCGTCACCAGCGGCATCATCAGTGCCCTGGGGCGCAGCCAGCTGGGCATCAACGTCTTTGAGAACTTCATTCAAACCGATGCGGCCATCAATCCGGGCAATTCGGGTGGGGCGCTGGTCGATACGCAGGGGCATTTGCTGGGCATCAACACAGCCATCTACTCGCGCTCGGGCGGCTCCATGGGCATCGGATTTGCCATCCCGGTGTCCACTGCCCGCCAAGTGCTCGATTCCATCGTGCGCGAGGGCCAGGTCACACGCGGCTGGATCGGCGTGGAGCCGCAGGAGCTCAACGCCGAGCTGGCCCAGGTCTTCAATGTGAAGGCCACGCAGGGCGTGATCATCACCGGTGTGCTGCAAAACGGCCCCGCCGCAGCGGCCGGCGTGCGACCTGGCGATGTGATCACTCAGGTGGCCGGCAAACCGGTCAAAAATGTCCCGGAGTTGCTCAGCGCGGTGGCCACGCTCAAGCCGGGAGAGCCGGCGCAGCTGAGCATCGAGCGCGGCGATCGCCGCAGTGAACTGAGCATCACGCCGGGCAAGCGCCCGGGCCCTAAGCTGCCGCGCTGATCGGCAGGCCCGCGCTTAGCTCTTGGGCGCGTCTCCAGGGGCCACCGGATCGACCGGCTCTTGCGCAGGGTCGGCAGGCTCAGCCGTCTTGGTGTGCTTGACGAACAACTGGGCGGCCACGATGCCAATTTCATAGAGCGCACCGACCACACCAAGCAGCATCAGCATGGAGCCTGCATCGGGTGGAGTGACCAGTGCCGTGGCCACGGCGGCAATGACCCAGAAATAGCCACGCCATTGGCGCAACTGGGTGGTCGAGAAGATGCCCATGCGCACCAGCAAGATCACCGCCACAGGCACCTCGAAAGCCAAGCCAAAGGCCAGAAACATGCCGATGACAAAGTCCAGATAGGCCTCGATGTCGGGCGCGGCCGTGATGGACTTGGGAGCAAAGCTTTGAATGAAGGCGAAGACCTGACCAAAAACAAAGTAGTAACAAAACGCAACGCCGATGAAAAACAGCAAGGTGCTGGAGATCACCAGAGGCAAAACCAGCCGCTTTTCGTGCGAATACAAGCCGGGAGCGACAAAAGCCCAGACCTGATAGAGCACCACCGGCAAGGCCAGCAGGAAAGCGGCCATGAACAAAATCTTGATCGGCACCACGAAAGGCGAAATCACATTGGTCGCAATCAGGGTGGCGCCTGCCGGCAGGGTCGCCACCAGAGGAGCCGCCAGGAGATCGTAGAGAGTGCTCGGGCCCGGGTACACGGCCAGGGCAGCGGCCATCAGACCGATGGCCAAAATGGCTTTGATCATCCGGTCGCGCAGCTCCATCAGGTGCTGCACAAAGGGCTGCTCTGTGCCGGCCAACTCGTCGGGCTTGTTGTCTTGCGGTGCGCTCATGTCGTCAGGAAAGTGGCCCCTGGTGCTCGATCAGTCACGCGTTGAGGAACGGGGCCGAAAACGGGCCACCCGCGCAGCCCCGGACTGCGCCCGCGTGCGCACACCTGCGCGCGCTTTGAACCATTGGGGCGTGGCGCCTTGCTTGATGCGCCATTTCTTGCCGGGATGCTTGTATTCTGGAAAAACCACCATGGCAGGAACATCGACTGGCGTGGCCGCTTGCTCCAGGGATGCGGTGGCCTGGTTCCAGGATTGCTCAAAGTCGTTGGCTGTGGACTGCACAGAGCCCTGCACATCTCGGGCGGCCGACTCCATGGTTTCCTTCATTTTTTTGAGCTCGTCGAGCTCCATGGAGCGATTGACCTCGTTTTTCACATCGGCCACATAGCGCTGCGCCTTGCCCAACAAAGTGCCCACCGTACGAGCCACGCGCGGCAGTTTTTCCGGCCCGATCACGATCAGCGCAACAGCGCCGATCAAGGCCATTTTTGAGATGCCCAGATCAATCATGAAAAACTCGGATGGGGCGCCATGCGCTCAGGCACGCGCCGCCGCCTCATGACTTCGGGCGTGCCTGCACGTCGATGGTGTTTTTGTCGTCGACTGTCGCCGCACTTTGGTTGGCCACTTGCGCTGCCGGCTTGGCCGGCTCCTCAGGGGCCGGCGCAGTGCCGCCGTCTTTCATGCCATCTTTAAAGCCCTTGACCGCGCCACCGAGGTCAGACCCCAGATTTCTGAGCTTTTTGGTGCCAAAAACCACGACCACGATGGCCAGCACGATCAGCCAGTGCCAGATGGAGAAAGTACCCATGTTTTACTCCTGCATTTCTCGTCGGAGATTCCGACTCCAGATGCGCCATTCTATCGGTCTTGCCGAACCCAAGGCGGCCACAAGACCCTTGGGCGTGCCGGGACAGCCACTGCCCGCGAGGTCAATCAACCGCGCAGCCAGGGCCGCGGCCCGCCCATCACATGCCAGTGCAGGTGGTGCACCTCCTGGCCACCCTCGGCACCCGTGTTGGTCACAATTCGGAAACCTCCCTGCGGATAAGGTTTGCAGCCTTGCTCAAGCGCCAAGCGGGGAGCCAGCACCATCATACGGCCCAGAAGTGCCTGATGTTCAGGGCCCACCTGGGCCATGGAGGCGATGTGGGCACGCGGAATGATGAGAAAGTGCACCGGCGCCCACGGATTGATGTCGTGGAAGGCATAAATCTCATCGTCCTCATAGACCTTGCGGCTGGGAATCAGGCCCGCAGCAATCTTGCAAAAAATGCAGTTATCAGTGGCAGTGCTCATGTCGGGGTGGTTGGATCGGTGGGAAAGTCGGTCGGCGGTCGGTCATCCCTAAAGCGCAGCCATCCCTTGAGGCAACGGTAGAGGTACCAGATCAGCACGGCCAGGTAGGCCAGCCAGCCGGGGAAAATGAACAGCAGCCACAAGGGTGCAGAAACAATCAGCCAAAGCAGCGTCCACCAAAAAGTGGCGATCATGTAGCGATGGTGGGCTTGGTAAAGCAATTCGGGATCGTCGCTGCGCCGGATGTAGTTGATGATCAGCGCCACCAAAGCCAGCACACCGGCGGAAAACCAGGCCAGGGTGTGCAATCCGTACAGCACATGCATCAGAATGCGATCGCCCGAGCTTCGGAGCATTTGCG
Source organism: Comamonadaceae bacterium (assembly GCA_021299555.1). GTDB lineage: Bacteria > Pseudomonadota > Gammaproteobacteria > Burkholderiales > Burkholderiaceae_C > Polaromonas. The sequence goes on along the minus strand of JAJTGH010000114.1, from coordinate 4,118 downwards.
GCGTGGGGGGTTGTTCGGTCAAAGACATCGCGACAGCTCAGGGTGGGCACCGGCTCATGGCACATCGGACTCCCGCGCCAGGGCTTTGCGCAGCGCTTTTTCTTCCAGCCCGCTCAGACCTTCGCGCCGCTCAAGTTCTGCAATCACATCGGCCGGACTCAGGCCATAGTGGGCCAACGCAACCATGCAATGAAACCACAAATCGGCCACCTCGCCGACAAAACGGCTTCGCGCTGGGTCGCCGGGATCTGCGTCCAGGTCTTTGGCGGCCATGACCGCCTCGGTCGCTTCTTCGCCGATTTTCTTGAGAAAGGCGTCAGGCCCCCTGGCAAACAGACGCGAGACATAACTGGCCTGCGGGTCACCGCCGTTGGCCAGCTTGCGGCTTTCGAGCACGGCTGCCAGGCGCGCGAGGCTGTCATTGGAGGCCATGGTCACTTCCTGTAAATCTGCTCAGGGTCCTTGACAACGGGCTCAACCGGGAGCCAGCGCCCACCCTCCAAACGCTGAAAAAAACAACTGTGCCGGCCGGTGTGGCAGGCAATGGACGGATCATGCCCGGTCTGAGTGACCTGCAGCAAAACCACGTCATTGTCGCAATCGAGGCGGATTTGATGCACGGTCTGCACATGCCCGGACTCTTCGCCCTTGAACCACAGCTTGCCGCGTGATCGGCTGAAGTACACCGCGCGTCCGAGCTCGGCCGTCTTGGCCAAGGCCTCGCGGTTCATCCAGGCGAACATCAGCACATCCCCCGAGCCGCTTTCCTGGGCGATGACCGGCACCAGGCCTTGCGCGTCCCAGTGGATTTGATCGAGCCATTGCATGATGGATCCTAAAGCCGCACAGGAATGCCGCGCTCACTCATGCGCTGCTTGGCCTGCTGGACCGTGTAGTGGCCGTAGTGAAAAATGCTGGCGGCCAAAACTGCATCGGCAGCCCCTTGCTGCACGCCATCGGCCAAATGGTCCAGGTTGCCCACCCCGCCCGAGGCGATCACGGGAATACTGAGGGCGTCGCTGACCGCGCGGGTCAGCTCCAGATCAAAGCCGCTCTTGGTGCCATCGCGGTCCATGCTGGTCAACAGGATTTCGCCAGCGCCCAAATCGGCCATTTTTTTGGCCCAGGCCACCGCATCGAGTCCGACGTTCTTGCGTCCACCGTGGCTGTAGACGTCCCAGCCCGGACCCACGCTCTGGCCGCCTTCGCCCAGACGCTGCTCTTGCTCGGCGGTGCGCCGCTTGGCGTCGATGGCCACCACAATGCACTGGGAGCCGTATTTTTGGGACGCCTGGCGGATCACATCCGGGTTGGCAATGGCCGCCGAATTGAAGCTGGTCTTGTCCGCCCCGGCATTGAGCAGGCGGCGCACGTCATCGACACTGCGCACCCCGCCGCCGACCGTCAAGGGGATGAACACCTGTGAGGCCACCGCCTCAATGATGGGCAGGATCAGATCGCGCCCGTCACTGGTGGCGGTGATGTCCAGGAAGGTGAGTTCGTCAGCGCCCTGTTCGTTGTAACGCGCGGCAATCTCCACCGGATCACCGGCGTCACGCAACTGAACAAAGTTGATGCCCTTGACCACGCGACCACCGGTCACGTCCAAACAAGGGATGATGCGTTTGGCAAGCATGAATGAATTGAAAAGGTTGCGCCAGCCAACAGGCACCCATCAAAAACGGGACCGCGCCAGAGCTCAGCCGCCGAGCTCGTCGGCGCGCAGCTGAGCGGCGGCAAAATCAAGGTCACCAGTGTAGATGGAGCGACCGCATATCACGCCCTCGACCCCTTCATCTTCCACAGCGCACAGCGCCTCGATGTCGGCCATGCCCGAAAGGCCACCGGATGCGATCACGGGGACGGAGAGCGCCTGAGCGAGCCGAACCGTGGCCTCGATGTTGATGCCACTGAGCATGCCGTCGCGGCCGATGTCGGTGTAGACGACGGACTCGACGCCGTAGTCTTCGAACTTCTTGGCCAGATCGACCACCTCGTGGCCGGTGAGCTTGCTCCAGCCGTCGGTGGCCACTTTACCGTCCTTGGCGTCGAGCCCGACGATGATGTGCCCGCCAAACGCGGTGCAGGCGTCCTGCAAAAACCCCGGGTTTTTAACCGCCGCCGTGCCGATGATGACGTAGCGCAGGCCAGCGTCCAGGTAACGCTCTATCGTGTCCAGGTCGCGGATACCGCCGCCGAGTTGAACATCGACCTCGCTGCCCACTTCCTTGAGGATTTTGCGGATCGCCTGCTCGTTTTTTGGCTTGCCGGCAAAAGCGCCATTGAGGTCGACCAGATGCAGGCGCCGCGCGCCCTGGTCAACCCAAGTGCGGGCCATGGCGGCCGGATCTTCACCGAAAGTGGTGACCTGATCCATGTCGCCTTGCTTGAGGCGCACACACTGGCCGTCTTTGAGGTCAATGGCAGGAATCAAAAGCATGGTGATGGGGCTCAGCCGGACATGAAAAAAGAGGGGCAAGAGTCGGAAAAGACAAGGCCGTAGCCGATCAGGGCTGCCAGCGCAGAAAGTTGCGATAAAGGGTCAAACCGTGCTCGGAGCTTTTTTCAGGATGAAACTGGGTCGCGAAAATATTATCCCTAGCCAGGGCAGCGGTAAAGCGTCCACCGTAGTCAGCTTCGCCCACAGTGTGGCGCGCATCAGACGGACAAGCGAAATAGCTGTGCACGAAATAGAACCATGCGTTGTTGGGGATGTCGGCCCACAGGGCATGGGGTTTACCCGATGAATCGCGGTTTTGTCCGACTTGATTCCAGCCCATCTGCGGCACTTTGTACCGGCTGCCGTCGGCTTGCTGGCGGCCTTGCAGGTCAAATCGCACGACCTCCCCAGGAATCAGACCCAAAGCGGCAGTGGGTTGACCGCCCAGCCCCTCATGGCTGCAATCGAGCAACATCTGCATGCCCACACAAACGCCAAACAGCGGCTTGGAGGAAGCAGCGTGCATCACGGCCGAGCGCAGGCCTGAAGCGTCGAGCGAACGGATGCAATCGTGCATGGCCCCCTGCCCGGGCAGCACCACTTTGTCGGCGGCCATGACCTGATTCGCATCGCTGGTGACCATCACGTGCCAAGAAGAGCCGCGCGCCACATGCTGCACGGCCTGCGAGACCGAACGCAAATTGCCCGAGCCGTAGTCAACGATCGCAATGGTTTTCGACGCCATGTCAGCCAAAAAGGACGGCAGAGGTCGCAAGCGCGCTCAGAGTGAGCCCTTGGTAGAGGCTATGACCGCTGGCGCGCGGGGGTCGATTTCCAGGGCCATGCGCAGCGCCCGGGCAAAGGCCTTGAACACCGTCTCGGCCTGATGGTGGGCGTTTTCACCACGCAGGTTGTCGATGTGCAAGGTGATAAAGGCGTGATTGACCAGCCCCTGAAAAAATTCGTAGGCCAGCTGTGTGTCGAATTGGCCAATCATGCCGCTCTTGAAGGGCACGTGCATAACCAAGCCCGGACGACCGGAAAAATCGACCACCACGCGCGAGAGGGCCTCATCGAGCGGCACGTAGGCATGGCCGTAGCGCCTGAGGCCTCGCTTGTCGCCAACGGCCTGTGCCAAGGCCTGCCCCAGGGTGATCCCCACATCTTCCACGGTGTGATGCCCGTCAATGTGCAGATCGCCCTCGGCCACGATGTCCAGATCCATCAGGCCGTGGCGGGCAATCTGATCGAGCATGTGGTCGAAAAAACCGATGCCTGTCGCTAGGCGCGACTGCCCAGTGCCATCGAGGTTGAGCCTGACGGTGATTTTGGTTTCGGCGGTCGTGCGGCTGACCTGCGCGATGCGTGGTGCGGCCGGGGCGTTGGAAGTCATAGGCTGTCTCGCAGAGCTTTGAGCAACTGCTGGTTTTGTTCGGTGGTGCCGACCGTCAGACGCAGGCAATTGGTCAGCAAGGGATGCATTTTAGAAATGTTTTTCACCAGCACCCCGCGCTCTTTGAGACCCTGGAACACCGCCCCGGCTCGATCGCCCGCGCCCTCAATGCGCACCAGCACCATGTTCGCATCGCTCTTGAACGCTCGCACTGAGGCCATGGCATCCAAGGCGGCGATCAGCTTGTCGCGCTCAGCGACCAATTGTTCTGCCTGGTGCGCGAAA
>JAJTGH010000113.1 GCA_021299555.1 Comamonadaceae bacterium | reverse complement strand
CACGCAGAACCGCAGGCACCATGCGCTTGAAGTCCTCCTTGGTGGGCATGAGACCGGTCACTTTGGAAGTGAACACCTCGCGCTCATGTTCAGGCTGCGCCAGGTTGGCAATGATTTCGCCATACCCAAAAACCCCCATGGCCACCACCACAAAGCCGATGCCATCGGTCAATTCTGGGACGTCGAAGGAAAAGCGGGCCACGCCCGAGTTGACGTCTGTGCCCACCAGGCCGAGCAGCAAGCCCAGGATGATCATGGCGATGGCCTTGACCAGAGAGCCCGAGGCCAGCACCACCGCACCAATGAGGCCCAGAACCATGAGCGCAAAATACTCGGCCGGGCCGAATTTGAATGCCACCTCGGTCAGCGGTGGAGCGAAGGCGGCGAGGATCAAAGTGCCGACCGAGCCGGCGAAGAATGAACCAATGCCCGCCGAAGCCAAGGCTGGCCCGGCGCGGCCCTTGCGAGCCATTTGGTAGCCGTCAATACAAGTGACCACAGAGGACGACTCCCCCGGCAGATTGACCAGCACGGCCGTCGTCGAGCCACCGTACTGAGCGCCGTAGTAAATGCCGGCGAGCATGATGAGGGCAGAAACCGGCGGCAACGCATAGGTGGCCGGCAGCAGCATGGCGATGGTGGCCACCGGTCCGATGCCAGGCAACACACCGATGAGCGTGCCCAACACACAGCCGATGAAGGCATACAGCAGGTTGATCGGCGTGAAAGCAACGCCAAAACCCAGCGAAAGATTGGCAATAAGATCCATGGTCTCGATTCCTCGCTAGCCGCTCAGGCTGTGAAATAAACAGGCCAAACAGGGAATTGCAGCTTGAGCAATTTGATGAAGGCCAGGTAACTGATCACGGCCAGCGCCGTTGCAAGGAAAAATGTGTTTTTGACCTTCCAGCCAGGCTCGGCCATGCTTGCCACAAAGGTCAAAGCGTAAATGCCGGTGATGAGCCCGAGCGACTTCAATCCAATGAAAGGCAAACCGCCCAGGCAGACACCAAAGATCAGATTGGCTCCAATGATGTAAATCAGCGGCTTCCAGGCCCACTTGCCGACTTTGCCACCACCGACCCGCTCGATGACCAGTCCGTTGAAAGCCACCACCGCGCCCAGGATGGCCAACAGCACACCCAGCATCAAAGGAAAGTAGCCGGGACCCATCCGCGCACCGGTACCGATGCTGTACTTGGTGGCGCCCCAGGCAAAGGCCGCGCCAAGCACCATGAACATCAGACCGGAAAAGAAATCCTTCTGGCTCTTTATATTCACGAGATCAACTCCTCAAAGTTCACGCAACCGACCGATTGTGCATGGAAAATAGAGATTTTTGGCATGTGGCTTACACCTAGATCGGTGCCCTGCGCACGGGGGACGGGCCACCCTTCAGGCCAGCGATTGGATCAGGCGCAGCCACTTTTGCGCCGGAAGGCCCCAGCGCGACTCGATGACCTGGGCCCGTTGCACCAGGAGCGGGCGATCCGGCCGACTGGGTTGGCGCTGGGCCAGCACCACGGTGTTGCCTTCGCGGGTCGGTCGCAGTGTCCACAGAGCCGACCGGCCAAAGACGTCGGCCATCTTGTCGAGCGACTGTTCAAAGCTGGCGTCGCGTCCAAAAAGGTTGACCGTCATCACCCCATCTTCAGCCAGCAGTCGGTGGCAATCTGCATAAAACGAAATGCTGTCAAGAACCGGCGCTGCCGCCTCGTGATCGTAGAGGTCCACTTGCAAGACATCGACTGCGCCGAGGTATTGGGTCTTGCGGATTTCCTGGGCCGCATCGGCCAGCACGATCTGCAGCCGGTCACAGGGCGCCGGCAGTTTGAACCAGAGCCGGCAGGCCTGAACCACCTGAGGATTGAGCTCGATCGCGGTGGTTCGCATGCGCAATTTTTTAAAACAAAACTTGGTCAACGCGCCGGCCCCCAGGCCCAGTTGCATGGCGTGGCGCTGGGCGACCTCGGTGGCAGGCCGAAACAAAAGCCAAACCATCATGCGCTGCACATATTCAAGTGCCAAGTCATAGGGCTGTTCGGTCAGCATGGACCCTTGGATCCAGGGGGTTCCCAAATGAAGGTGACGGACCAATCCGTCGTCAGAGAAACTGACCTCTGGCAGGGCCGAGGGCTTGGCAGGCGAAGAAATTTTTAACCCCACTGCAACAGACTCTGCATGGATCCCACTTCAGGGCCCGATCGGCTCGAGCAACGCGCCGAGCCGAGGCAGAGCCTGCAGCGCATTGTGGCTAAGTTGCTCGCGCAATTGACGCTCGGAGATGGCCCTAAGGCGTGACAGTTCTTGACCAATGCGCGGCAACTCGGCCGGCTCGTTGCGCCCCTGCGGCCAACCAGCCGCGCGCTCGGCCGAGGTGCGGTACAGCCAGCGCGGCACAATGTCGGGGGCGTCGGTCTCCAAAACGAGTGCCGGCAGGGGCAAGGTGCTGGCCAGGCGCCTGAGTTGCCGGGCCGACTCAAAAGTCAAAGCCCCGCCAAAACCGAGCTTGAGCCCGACCTCTATAAAGCCCTGAGCCTGTTGCGCGCTGCCGTTAAAGGCATGAACAAGCCCCTTCCACCCCCCAGAAGGGGCCAACTGACGCAGGTGCTTGAGCAGCCTGTCGGCCGAACGACGCACATGCAAAACAACCGGCAAGCCAAACTTGCGCGCAAGAATCAACTGCTCTCGATAAATGTGCTCTTGATGGGCTCGCATGGCATCGCTGCCCAGCTCCGCCACAAAAAAATCCAACCCGATCTCTCCGACCGCCACGAGGCGCGGGTCGCAGGCGTGGGCGTACAGCTCCTGCTCGAGCCTGTGCAGATCGGCATCGGTCGCCTGAGCGACAAACAAGGGGTGTATGCCCAGGGCATAGCTGTCCCCAAAACGGTGCGCCAGCTCTCGCACCGCTGCAAAATTTGCGACCGATACGGCCGGAATCAGACAGTGGCTGACGCCGGCGGCACGCGCACGCTGCCGCACCGCATCAACGTCAGCGGCCAATTCGGGGGCGTCAAGGTGGCAGTGGGTATCCATCCAAACCATGGGCACATCATGCCTCAAGTGCGCTGCAAGACAGCGGGCCGGCACAGCAAAAGCGGCGCGAACGTGATACCGTAAGCCCAACGGCGCTCAAGGCGCAGGTGCAGACCGGGCGGGCCCGGCTTCTGAGCGCGGTGCCGAGATCGTCCTTGCCGCGAATCTGTTTTGCTTCTTTGTTGTGCGTCCCCCTGTTGTGCGTCAAATTGGCCCCTAAGGTGATCCGATGCGAAGATCCGCCCTCTACAGCAGCTCTCGCGCCAGCTTGGCACCGGCTGCTTCCACCGAACATGGCGCGGCGCCGGCCATGCCCGAACGCGCCCGCCGCTGGCTGCGCATTGCCGACCGCTCGGACCCGCGGCTGCTCTGGGCCGTCATTGGCCTGCTGGCCGCCGTGACGCTGGCCAGCTTGCTGGCCTTGAGTGGACAGATCCCCAGGGCGTTGACCCAAAAAGACATCGATGGGGCTGTGCTCAAAACTCTGGAGACCGTGCCCTTGCCATCCAAGGCGGCCAAGGCCTATGAAGCCATCTTGCCCTCGGTGGTGCGCGTGACCGGCTTTGACACCGATAAAAAGACGGGCGAGCTGGTTCAGCGCAGCGTGGGTACGGGCGTGGTCATTGTTGACAAGGGCATCATCCTGACCAACCTTCATGTGGTGCAGGGCGCCACCACGATACGCATCGAATTTTCTGATGGCCTGCAAACCACGGCCAGCGTCACTGGGGCTCAGCCAGAGAACGATTTGGCGGTTCTGCAAGCGCACAAGATACCCGATGACCTGAACGCCGCGACCATGCGCTCAACCGCAGATCTGGCCCCGGGCGACGAGATTTTGGTGGTTGGCTTTCCCTTCGGCATCGGACCATCGGCTTCGGCCGGCGTGATCTCGGGCCTGGGGCGAGCCTTTCGCTCCCCTGAAGGTTCCAATGAAATGCGCAACCTGATTCAATTTGACGCGGCAGCCAATCCAGGCAACTCAGGCGGCCCTCTGGTGACGATGGACGGACAGGTGGTGGGCATTGTGACGGCCATTTACAACCCATCCCAGCAGCGTACCTTCATTGGCATCGGCTTTGCAGTGCCGATCGAAAATGCCGCATCGGCCGTTGGCCTGTCCCCCTTTTAAATCGCAGCCAGTCCCATCCCCTGAACAGGAACAACCATGACCTCTGCCCTGAAAGAGTCCACAGAGACCGCCCAATTGATGGAAAAGATTCTCTACGAAGTCAAGCGGGTGGTGGTCGGTCAGGACCGCTTTCTCGAGCGGGTGATGATCGCCATCCTGGCCCAGGGCCATCTGCTGGTCGAAGGCGTGCCGGGCCTGGCCAAGACACTGACGGTCAAAACGTTGGCTGAAACAATTCAGGGCCAGTTCAAACGCATCCAGTTCACGCCCGATCTGGTCCCGGCGGATTTGGTGGGAACGCGAATCTACAACCAAAAGAGCGGTGACTTCAGCACCTCGCTGGGGCCCGTGTTCACCAACTTGCTGCTGGCCGACGAGATCAACCGGGCGCCGGCCAAAGTGCAAAGCGCCCTGCTCGAAGTCATGCAAGAGCGCCAGGTGACCATCGCGGGCCAGACGCATGCTGTACCCCGCCCTTTTCTGGTGATGGCCACACAAAATCCGATCGAGACCGAAGGCACCTACCCGCTGCCCGAGGCCCAGGTCGATCGCTTCATGATGAAGGTGTTGGTCGACTACCCAAGCGACGACGAGGAATACGTGATCGTCGAGCGCGTGATCGGCCCGCGCGTCGATGTCACCGCGGTGGCCACCATCGAACAGTTGGACGCGCTGCAATCGCAATGCCGCCAGGTCTACGTCGACCCATCGCTGCTGCACTATGCGGTGCGCCTGGTCTCTGCGACGCGCCAGCCCGAACGCCATGACCTGGCGGACCTCAAACGCCTGATCACTTTCGGCGGCAGCCCGCGAGCCACCATCGCCCTGACCGAAGGTGCCCGCGCACTGGCTTTGCTGCGCGGGCGCAGTTACGTCCTGCCCGAAGACATGGTGGACTTGGTGCCCGATGTGCTGCGCCACCGGCTCGTGCTCTCCTACGAGGCCCTGTCCGAAGGCATGAGCAGCGACACCGTGATCGAGCGCATCATGGCCAAAATCCCCGCGCCGGCCAAACCACTTGAACATGGCAAATTGGCTGCCTAAGCTGCTGCGCGGGCGCCCATCTGCGCCAACGCCGACCGCCGAAGTCGGCGCGAGCGGCTACGGGCGCGCCGAGGCGACGCTGCGGCGGCTTGAATGGACCGTGTTGCGCCGACTCGATGGCCTGCTGCAAGGGCAGCACCGCACCCTGATGCGCGGCCATGGGATCGATCTGGCCGACCTGCGCGAGTACCAGCACCACGACGACGTGCGTCACATCGACTGGAATCTGACGGCGCGGCTGGATCAGCCGCATGTTCGGGTCTACACCGAAGACCGCGAAATGACCGCCTGGTTCTTGCTCGATCTCAGCGGCTCGGTCGACTTCGGCTCGGGCCTGCAGCTCAAGACCCACCTCAGTCGCGATTTCGTTGCGATGCTCGCTCGCATGCTCACCCGACAGGGCAATCGCGTTGGCGCCATGCTCTACGGCTCGGCCGTGGAGGCGGTGCTGCCGCCCCGAAGCGGCAGGATGCAGGTGCTGCAACTGCTGCACCGCTTGCAGCATCGCCCGCAAGTCGCCTTGCAAGAGCAAGCGACGCGGCTGCAAGATCTGCTGCGGGCCGCGGCGCACCACATCAGCCGCCGCTCCAGCGTGTTCGTGGTGTCTGACTTCATCAGCGAGCCGGGTTGGGAAGCTGCCCTGGGGCTGCTGGCGCGCCGGCACGATGTGGTGGCCGTGCGCCTGTTCGATCCGCTGGAAATGGAACTGCCAGACCTGGGTCTGTTGCCCATGCGCGACGCCGAGACCGGGCAATACCTGCTGGTTGATACGCACGACCGCAAATTTCGTCAACGCTTTGCCGAGCTTGCCAGCGACCGCGAACAGAGCCTGCGCCTAGCCCTGGCGCAAAGCGGGGTCGACGCGCTGGAGTTGCGCACTGACGATGATCTGCTCGATGCGCTGGTGCGTTTTTGCCAGCTTCGCCGACAGCGTGTTCGCACTCGGGGCCCGCAAAAAGCGCTGGCTTGATTCGATCGCCCGTCCATGGAACTCAAACCCGAGCCCAACACATGACCTTTCTCTGGCCTGACCTGCTTTGGTTGCTGCTGGTTCTGCCGGCTCTGGTGCTGCTCTACCTGTGGCTCTTGAAACGCAAAAAGCAAGCCGCTGTGCGCTACGCCAGCTTGACCATGGTCCGCCTGGCCATGGGCAGCAGCTCGGCATGGCGTCGACACCTGCCCCCACTGCTTTTTCTGCTGGCGCTCGCGGCGCTGCTGCTGGCCTCGGCCAGGCCCTTTGCCACCATCCGGCTGCCCTCGCAGCAAGAGACCATCATGCTGGCCATGGATGTCTCAGGCAGCATGCGTGCCACCGACGTAGAGCCCAACCGGCTGGTGGCCGCGCAAAACGCTGCCAAGGCCTTTCTCACCGACCTGCCCCGCCATGTCAAAGTCGGCATCGTGGCCTTTGCCGGTACGGCTTCCGTGGTGCAGCCGGCCACGCTCAGCCGGGAGGATCTGGTGGCTGCCATCGATAAGTTCCAAATGCAGCGCGGCACAGCGATCGGCAACGGGATCGTGATGTCCCTGGCCGAATTGTTCCCGGATGCCGATATCGATCTGGCCAAGATGCAATACGGCAGCCGGCCCCAGGGCAGCAGCCTGGATGAGAAGGCAAAGCCGGGCAAAAAAACCTACGAGCCGGTCGCCCCAGGCTCCAACGGATCGGCTGCGATCATTTTGCTCACCGATGGCCAGCGCACCACGGGGGTCGAGCCGATGGAAGCGGCCAAACTTGCGGCCGACTATGGGGTGAAGGTCTACACCGTTGGCGTTGGCACGGTCACCGGCGAGACCATCGGCTTTGAAGGTTGGTCCATGCGCGTGCGTCTGGATGAAGAAACGCTCAAGGCCATCTCTGCAAAAACACAGGCTGAGTACTTTTACGCGGGCACGGCGCAAGACCTCAAAAAGGGGTCTGTCCATGCTCTGGTTCAACCGCATCCTGTAGGGCTGCAACGCTGCAGACGCAAGTCGGGGTTGAGTCAGTTGCCCGCACCCGAACCATCGGCTGCCAAGCGTCCCTGGACCAAGCGCAGCCGACGATCGCAGCGCGCCGCCAGCGCCTCATCATGGGTCACGACCACAAAGGCCGTTGCCTGCTCACGGGCCAGCTGCAGCATGAGTTCAAACACGCGCTGCGCGGTGCCACGGTCCAGATTTCCGGTCGGCTCATCAGCCAGCACACAGGATGGCCGAGTCACCAAGGCGCGGGCCATGGCCACACGCTGACGCTCCCCGCCAGACAACTCGGCCGGGCGATGCTGCAAGCGCTGCGGCAGACCCACAGCGGCCAGCGCGCCCGCCGCCGTCTCCAACGCCTGGGCCCTTGGCAGTCTGCGAATGAGCAAAGGCATGGCCACGTTTTCCACAGCGCTGAGCTCCGGCAGCAGATGATGGAATTGATAAACAAAACCCAGGTGCAGGTTGCGCAGACGACCTTGCTCGGTGCCCGACAGGCTCGACAGGTCCTGCCCCATGAGCCGGACCTGACCGCTGGTCGGCGCATCGAGCCCGCCGAGCAGGTGCAGCAAAGTGCTCTTGCCCGAACCCGAAGCGCCGACGATGGCCAGGGTCTGCCCGGCACCGACCTGCAAATCCACGCCCTGCAGCACCTGCACGTCCAGCGGGCCTTCCACAAACCGTTTGGTCAAGCCTTGGGCTTGCAACACCGGCTCTGCCCGGGCGCGATCGTGGGTCGTCTGATCATTCATAACGCAAGGCCTGCGCCGGGTTGACCCGGCTGGCTCTCCAGCTCGGGTAGAGCGTGGCCAAAAAAGCCAGAACCAGTGAGATGAGCCCCACCGGGACGATGTCACCAGCCTGGGGATCGCTGGGCATGCGACTGATCAAGTAGATGTCGCGCGGCAAAAAGCTCGCGCCCAGCAAATGCTCGAGCGCGGGAACGATCACATCGATCTGGGTGGCCACTGACAGACCCAAGAGCAATCCAGCGCCCGTGCCCATCACCCCGACCATGGCCCCCTGCACCATGAAGACAGCCATGATGCTGCCCGGGCTGGCCCCCAGGGTGCGCAAGATCGCGATATCGGCCCGCTTGTCGGTCACCGTCATCACCAAAGTGCTGACCAAATTGAATGCGGCCACGGCAACGATGAGCGTGAGGATGATGAACATCATGCGCTTTTCGACCTGGACAGCGGCAAACCAGGTTCGGTTTTGCCGCGTCCAGTCTCGCACCACCAGGTCCTGCGGCAAAGTCCCCATGAGCTCACCAGCGACGTCCCTGGCCTGATGCAGGTCGCGCAGCTTGACCCGGATGCCGCTGGGGCCCTCTAGCCGAAAAAGGCGCATAGCATCGTCCTGATGAATCAGCGCCAGGGTCGCGTCATACTCGAAATGGCCCGAGTCGAAGGTGCCGGTCACGGTCATTTGCTTAAGGCGCGGCACGACACCTGCCGGCGTGACCTGACCACCGGGCACGATCAAGGTCAGCGCATCTCCCACCCGCACACCGAGTGAGCGAGCCAGCTCGGCACCCAACACCACGCCAAACTGGCCAGGAAGCAACTGCTGCAGAAGCTGCTTTTGCTGCGCTGCGACGTCGCTGACTTGCCCTTCCAGCGCTGGGTCGAT
>JAJTGH010000112.1 GCA_021299555.1 Comamonadaceae bacterium | reverse complement strand
TGTGTCAGGACTTCGCACACATCCTGGTGGCCTGCTGCCGCAGCATGGGGCTGGCCGCGCGCTACGTCAGCGGCTACCTGTTGACGGTGCCGCCACCCGGGCAAAGCCGGCTGATCGGCAGCGATGCATCCCATGCCTGGGCCTCGGTGTATTGCCCGCACGCCGGACCTGATGGCCAAATTGATGTCCGCAGGCCTGGCATCTGGCTGGACTTGGACCCGACCAACGACCGCTGCCCGGGCGAGGACTATGTCACGCTGGCCCGCGGGCGTGACTTTCTGGACGTATCGCCACTGCGCGGCGTGATACAGGGCAGCGCCAGCCACAAACTGAGCGTGGCCGTCACCGTGACGCAAGTCGCGGCCAACACAAGCGCGGCGGCTCCAGGCGCTTGAGTGTCTTTAGGGCCGATGGCTCCTCGCAAGTGCAGCCTGCCCGCGCGATTCGAACGCCGAACAACCCACTGTCTTCATGGTCACCCCTAGGACAGAAGGTTGTTAATTTGTAGTAAAAAGCCTCACCCGCAAAAATTTGCGTGTCGCACCCCACCGTGCGTCTACAAGCAAACACTGACATCCTCACAAGGAGATAAGCCATGAGTCGTCGTGAATTCCTCACCAAGGGTGGTGCAGCCGCCGTAGCCGCAGGCGCGGCCAGCCTGTCAGCACCCGCCATTGCTCAATCTGATGTGGTTCGCTGGCGCTGCGCCTCGAGCTTTCCGAAAAGCGTTGAAATACTTTTTGGTACCGCTGAATTGATCGCCAGACGGGTCGGCCAGCTCACCAGCGGCAGGTTTCAGATCAGCGTGCACGCCGCTGGTGAAATCGTGCCCCCTCTGCAGGTTCTCGATGCGGTTGAAAAAGGCACCATCGAGTGCAACCAGACCGCACCCTACTACTACATCGGCAAAGACCCGGCCTGGGCGATTGGCACCTGCGTGCCTTTCGGTTTCAACAGCCGCCAGTACAACGCCTGGTGGATGCACGGCGGCGGCGACAAGCTGTTCAATGATTTCACCCGCGAAGTGGGCGTGGTCAACATGCTCGCGGGCAACACCGGCTCGCAAATGGGCGGCTGGTTCAAGCGGGAAATCAAGGACGTGGCCGACCTCAAGGGACTGAAGTTCCGCACCGGCGGCATGGGCGGACAGGTGCTGGCCAAGCTCGGTGTCGTGACCCAGCAATTGCCGGCTGGCGAGATTTATTCGGCCTTGGAAAAAGGCACCATCGATGCCGCCGAATTCACAGTACCGGCAGATGATGAGAAACTGGGCTTGAACAAGGTTGCACGCTACTACTACTACCCCGGCTGGAATGAAGGCTGCGCTGCGCTGGGCTTTCAGGTCAATCTCAAGGCCTATAACGCCCTGCCCGAAGCCTACCGCCATGCCCTGTATGCGGCAACTGCAGAGGCCAACTCATGGATGCAGGCGCGCTACGACGCGCTCAATCCAGCCGCCCTCAAGCGTTTGGTCCAGGGTGGTGCCGTTCTGCGACCCTTCCCGCAATCGGTGCTCGAGGCGTGCTTCAAAGCCAACCAGGAGTTGATGGCCGAAGCGTCGGCCAAGAGTGCGGCCTTCAAGCGCATGTACGAGCACATGCTGGCCTTCCAGCGCGATCAGGTGGCCTGGTTCCGCGTGGCCGAGGACAGCTTTGACACGTTCGTGGGCCGCCAGAAGCTCTGATCGGCGGGCGAACACGGGCCCCGGTGGGCGCGCAGACGCGCAGCCCTCCGGGGCCTTTTCGCGTGTAGCGGTTCGGCTTGCTCGTCAGCCTTGCAGCTTGATCCCAAAAGGGCGCTCGGCCTTACTTGCTCTTGAAGTAGTCGGCCGGATCGACGGCCGCAGGCGCACCAGAGCCCTGGCCTGCCGCAGACCCAGCACCCCCGCCCGAGGCGGCCGGCGGCTCTTCGACCCGGATCTCGACCGCATCGAGGTTGCCCCCAACCGGCTTGTCGAGCAAGCCGGTGACGATTTCGGGGTAGAAAATCAGCACGCCGACCAGCAGCAGTTGCAACAAAACCCAGGGTATGGCTCCCATGTAGATGTCAGTGCTCTTGACCGAGGGCGGCGCAATGCCCCGCAGATAAAAAAGCGCGAAGCCAAACGGTGGGTGCATGAACGAGGTCTGCATGTTCACGCAGATGAGCACACCGAACCAGATCAGGTCGATGCCCAGTTTGTTGGCCATCGGCACCAGCAGCGGAACCACGATGAACGCAATCTCGAAAAAATCGAGAAAGAAGGCCAGGATGAAGATCATGATGTTGACCACGATCAGGAAGGTCACGGCGTCGTCAGCGCCAACCGCAGTGAACAAGTGCTCGACCCAGATCGCGCCGTCTACCCCCTGAAACACCAGGGTAAAGACGGTCGCACCGATCAGGATGAAGATCACCATGACGGTGATCTCCATGGTCGACTCCATCCCCTCGCGCACCATCTTCCAGTTCAGCCGGCGATGCAACGCAGCCAAGGCAATGGCGCCGACCACGCCCATGGCGCCGGCCTCGGTCGGCGTGGCCAGACCCACAAATATCGTCCCCAGAACCACGAAAATCAAAACCGATGAGGGCAACACACCCATGGCCACCTTGCTGGCCAAAGCCCATCCACGCAGGGTGCGGGCCTCGGGCGGCAGAGGCGGCATGGACTTGGGCCGAATCATCGACATCACAAAAATGAAGGCCACAAAAATGACGATCTGCGCCACGGACGGACCGACCGCGCCCAGATACATGTCACCGACTGATTTGCCCAACTGGTCGGCCAAGACGATGAGCACCAGAGAAGGCGGAATGACCTGCGTGATCGTGCCTGAGGCTGCGATCACGCCTGTGGCCAGGCGCGGGCTGTAGCCATAACGCTGCATGATGGGCAAGGCGATCACCCCCATGGCAATGACCGAAGCGGCCACCGTTCCGGTGATCGCGCCCAAAATGGCACCGACCACGATCACGGCATAAGCCAGGCCACCGGGCAGTCCACCAAACAACTGGGCAAAGCCTTCCAGCAAATCTTCAGCCAGTCCGCTTCGCTCCAGGATGGCGCCCATGAGTGTGAAAAATGGGATCGACAGCAGCAATTCATTGGACAGGATGCCGAACACCCGGTACGGCAAATTGGCCATGAACTGGGTGGGAAACAGCCCCATCTCGATGGCCACCAGGCCCGATGCCAGACCCAGGGCAGCCAGAGAAAAAGCCACCGGCAGGCCCAGCAACAAAAACACCACGAGTGCAGCGAACATCGCCGGCGCCATGAAATCGATCGGGTTCATGGCTACTGCAGCGGCCTTTCATAGTGGCTGTCAAGGGAGATGTCGCCACGCAGGGCCGCCACGCGCTTGATGATTTCTGAAATTCCCTGCAAGGTCAGCAGCGCAAAACCGGCGGGCAGCAAAAGCTTGACGGGCCAACGGATCAGGCCTCCCGCGTTGGCCGAGGTTTCATTGATATTCCAGGCCTCCACAAACCAGGGCCAGGAGTAGATCACCATGAAGTAGCAAAACGGCAGCAAGAAGACAAACAAGCCGCCCAGATCGAGCCATGCCCTCTGACGATCATTGAGCCGGGTGTAGAGCAGGTCCACCCGGATGTGGCCGTTTTTGTTGAGCAGGTGGGGCGCGCCAAGCAAAACCGTGCCACCAAACATGTACCACTGCAACTCTAGCCATGCATTGGAAGACAGGTCCAGGGTATAGCGCGACATCGCATTACCGGCCGACACCAGAGCGCAAATGAGAACCAGCCAGGCGGCCACCACAGCCGCAGCACGGCTCAGAGCATCGATCTGGCGGGCCAAAGCAAGAAAACTTTTCACGGATGAATTTGCGTGATGAGAGAAGGTTCGGGGTAAAACTTCGAGCCTGGGGGGTCTGTTTGCACCACATGCCGAAGGCACAATCTCAGTTACTCATTTTACCGGCTGGCCCGGCATGGCCCGTAGAATATTTTCTGGCGCCATGGTCCTGGCCAATTCAATCTTCCAACTCTGAAAGTCACCATGACCCAACCCTATGACAAGCTCAAGTCGCTCAACATTCATCTGCCGCCTGTGGCCGCACCGGCTGCGGCCTACGTGCCTTTTGTGCAGTCTGGCCCACTGATTTTTTTCAGCGGCCACATTGCCAAAAAACAGGGCAAGCCTTGGGTCGGGCAGTTGGGCAAAACCATGGGCACTGAAGACGGCAAGCAAGCGGCGCGCGCCGTGGCCATAGATCTGCTGGGCAGCTTGCACGCCGCGCTGGCGGCCCAAGGCAAGGATTTGACCCACGTGCGGCGCATCGTCAAGGTCATGAGCCTGGTCAACTCCACCCCGGACTTCACCGAGCAGCATTTGGTCACCAACGGCTGCAGCGAACTGCTCGGCGAGATTTTTGGCGCAACCGGGGCGCATGCCCGCAGCGCCTTTGGCGTGGCGCAGATCCCGATGGGCGCTTGCGTGGAAATCGAGATGATCGTCGAGGTGGCCTAGCTGTCTGGGGCGCATGGCTCGCAGATAAAACCCACAGACGCGATACCGATTTTGCGCTCAAGCTCGCGATCCAAGCCAACGCCTGTCATGTCAGAACGTCATGCCATCACCGGCTGCGGCAGCGCCAGCAACTCCACGGTCAGACGCAGGTTAGGGGGCATCGGTTTTGAGTACCTGCGCAGCAGGATCCAGGACCCGTGGATGGGCCGGCGCAAGCGGGCGCTGGGGCTGACCTGATGGCGCCGCCGTGGAAAGCGGTGCTGTTCGACCTGGACGGCACCCTGATCGAAACCGCGCCCGAAATTGCTGACGCGGTCAACGACACCTTGCAGCATCTGGGCCATGACCCGGTGGAACAAACGCGGGTCGATGCCTGGATCGGTCATGGCACCCGCGAGTTGCTGATCTCGGCCTTGGCGAACAGCCGCAGTTGCGCCGTGCAGGATGTGCGGCGCAGCCCGGATTTGCCAGATATTTCGGCGGTTTTCACGAGACATTACGAACGCCGATGCGGCACCCGCAGCCGGCTCTATCCCGGCGTGCGCGAAACGCTGATCACACTGCGCGCCCACGGCTGCCGCCTGGCTGTTGTCACCAACAAAGAAGGCCGCTACACCGACGTGGTTTTGCGTGCCCACGCCCTGGAGGGCCTGTTCGACCTGGTGATCTCGGGGGACACCTTACCCACCAAAAAACCAGACCCCCAAGGCGTGCTACACTGCTTGCAGCGCTTTTCGGTCCATCCAGAAGACGCCCTGTTCGTTGGCGACTCGTCCATCGACGCGGCCACCGCCCGCCGCGCTGGCCTCAAAGTCTGGCTGCTGCCCTATGGCTACAACATGGGCCAGTCGGTCCACGCCTGTGGGCCCGACCGAGTGATCGAGACCGTGCAAGAGGTGCTCGAGCCCGTGGCTTGACGCGCAGGCTGGCGCACGGCGGGGGGGCGATCAATCGAATCCGACGTTCATCTGACCCAGCCAGCCAAAGTCGGCCTGCAGAGACTGACCGGGCTCAATCGGAATGGGCGTGACGCAGGCGCCGGTGGTGAGAAAGTGCTCGGCCTCGATGCGCTGACCCGCTTCGCTCATTTCGTTGAGAAACCAGAGCAAGGCCTCCACCGGATCGCCCAAGACGTTGCGGCCCACGCCTTCGAACGAGCGGCCGTCGCTCATTTGAGCGCGCACCGGCAACTGCGCCAGCACCTCCAGGCCCGCGGCAGCGATGGGTGCGCCCAGGACCATGTCGTTGCAGCAGGCGCAGTCGGCGATGAGCTGAGGCAGACCTGCCCGCTCGAAGTGAACGAAGCGCGAGTCGGGCAGCTCGATGCCTGGACCCACCGTTGCAAGCTCGGACAGCGCCTGCTCACGCGTCCAGATCTCAGGTCGCGGATCAATGGCCCGTCGAAAACCAAATACCACCTCGCACTCGGCCACGCGCATGCGGTTGCTGGCCAGCGAGACGCTCGCGCCATTGGCAAACACCCGACTCGCGAAGACGGGGCCGGCCAGCGGGCCATCGACGCCGATGTGGCGCTGCCCGGCCACGCTGGTGGCGGCGATCTTCCAGCCGCCGACGGCACCCACCCGGCCAGACCACTGGGCCTGCACCGCATAGCCTTGGGCGCGAGTGACAGGGCGGCAATGAGGCGGCAAAGACTCGAGCTGTCGCCGATCCAGCCAATGCTCGCTCAACTGGACGGCCGCCTCGCTAAGGAAATCGTTCATGATGGGTCTGGCCTCACAGGTTAGATCAGGGTCAGGCCGAAGGGACACGCGCCCACCGCACAAATTGTGGTGTTTGACCGACCGTCCTGACCGCAAGCCATGGCTTACTCAACTCGGGCGATGCCCGTGGGCTTGAAACCGAGGTCGGCCACCCGCCCTTTCTTGCCCCGGCCAGCCTTTGCATTGTTCAGGCTGCGAATTTCCAGAGTCTCTTCTCGCGCTTTGCCGCCGCGGCCGATGCCCACAATCCTGACGCTGCGGGTGTAGGCGGCAGCGCCTGCGAGAGTGTCCTTGGCTTGGAGGTCGATCAGCATCAGGCCGCGGCCGCCTTTTTCCATGGTTTTGAGTTCGCTGATCTCAAACGTGAGCACACGCCCGCCCGTGCTGGCGCAGCAGACACTGCTGGCGGCCGCCAAGGGCTGCTTGTCTGCAGTTGCCGTGGCGCTCGAGCCGCTGACATGGCTGGGAGCGCAAACGGTTTCACCGTCGGCGATGCTGATGAAGGCCTTGCCCGCCTTGTTGCGCGAGACCATGTTTTCCACCGACGCCATGAAGCCGTAACCGCCCGAGCCGCTGAGCAGCAAAGTGGCACTGGCCGGGCCGGCAAAGTAGTGGACGATCTGCGTGGTGGACTCGAGCTCGATCAACGTGGTCACGGGCTGACCGTCGCCGCGCGCACCGGGCAGCGTGGCAACCGGCACGCTGTAAACACGGCCGTTGCTACCGAAAACGAGCAACTGATCCACGGTGCGGCATTCGAAGGTGCCGTACAGCGCGTCGCCCGCCTTGAAGGCAAAACTGCTGGCATCGTGGCCATGGCCCTGCCGCGCACGCACCCAGCCTTTTTCAGAGACGACCACGGTCACGGGCTCATCGACCACCTTGACCTCGGCAACGGCCTTCTTTTCTTCCTGAATCAGGGTGCGGCGCGGATCGGCAAAGGTTTTGGCATCGGCCTCGATCTCTTTGACCATCAGCCGACGCAATGCTGCGGCGCTGCCCAGAATTTCTTCCAACTTGCCCTGCTCCTGGCGCAACTCTTTGAGCTCCTGCTCGATCTTGATGGCTTCGAGCCGG
>JAJTGH010000111.1 GCA_021299555.1 Comamonadaceae bacterium | reverse complement strand
AACGGGAGCCGACGCATCCTCTATCCCGACAGCGCCAAGGCCGGTTGCGGCGCAGGTTGATGTCAAGCGCTTATTGCGGGGGCGCTGATGGGTGAAGCGCTGCTCGAGCAGGTCATCAACGGCCTGATGATGGGGTCCATCTATGTGCTGGTGGCCCTGGGGATGGTGCTCATTTACGGGGTGATGCATGTGGTCAATTTCGCCCACGGTGTGCTGTTCACCCTGGGTGGTTATTTGGGGCACTTTTTCTACTACCGGGTGGCTGAAAGCTATTTGCTGGCCATCGTGCTGGCAGTGATGTCCCTGGCGATCATCGGCGTGCTTCTGGAGCGCGGCGTTTTTCGGCCCTTGTCTGGCAACTTGAGAAATCAGGTGATTGCTTCCCTCGGGCTGATTCTTTTTTTGGAAAACCTGGTGGTGGCTCTTTGGGGCGCAAGTGCCTTGCAATGGAAGGTCGCATCGGCAGACCGATTGGTGCAGATTGGTGATTTGCGTTTCAGTCAGCATCACTTGGGCATCATCGTCATCACGATGGTGCTGGTGACTGCATTGGGACTTTTTCTCAAGTACACGCGTTTTGGTACGGCCATCCGAGCGACCAGCCAAAGTCAGGAGGCGGCGGTGGTCGTGGGTATTCCTGTGCGGCGTGTGCAATGGAGTACTTTTGCCATCGGTTGCATGCTCGCCGGTGTGGGCGGCGCCATGGTCGGGCCGCTGTTCCTGGTCTTCCCACAGATGGGTGACGTGCCGCTGATCAAGGGCCTGGCGGGGATCTTGCTCGGCGGGATGGGCAGCGTGCCCGGAGCTGTTGTTGGCGGCATGGTACTGGGTCTGACCGAGGCGATCTCGACCCTTTATCTTCCGACCGATTACCGTGATTCAATCGCTTTCATGGTGATGGTCCTCATCTTGCTGGTCAGGCCCCAGGGTTTGTTTGGCCAGCGCATGCGAGGCGAGGATTGAGGCCATGAAGCGTGTTGTTGCCAGCTTGTTTGGCTTGCTGGTCTTGGTCGCGCTGCTCTTGGCGCCACGGTTGACCGTGGACAATCCCTATCTCTTGCACATGCTTGTGCTCATGTGTGTATACGCGATACCGGCCGTGGGTCTGAACCTCATGCTCGGTTACAGCGGACTCGTTTCGCTCGGTCACATGGGTTTTGCGGGCTTGGGCGCCTACACGGCAGCGGTGCTGATGGTCGATGCACGCTGGAGTTTCTGGAGCGCGCTGGGAGCAGCCACAGTGGCCGCAGGCCTGGCCGGCGTGGTCATCGGCGTGATTTGCTTTCGCTTTCGCGGTCATTTTTTCATGATTGTGACCCTTGCCTTTGGCTTGCTGCTGCATGCGGTCATGAACAATTGGGATGCGGTGACGCGCGGGGCAGCCGGCTTTGCAGGTATTCCAAGGCCGCGTCCCATGGCCTGGGGTGACGAGCTGATCACGTTCGGGCAGTTGCCCAACTTCTACTACCTGGCCCTGGCCTTGGCCCTGCTCGTGTTCGGCGTTCAGTACTTGGTCGTGCGCTCCAATCTCGGTCGCATCCTGTCGGCGATTCGGCAGGATGAGCGCCTGGCGAGATCGCGCGGCGTCAATGTGCTGATGTACAAGACCGTGGTGTTTGCTCTGGGAACCGCGCTGGCCGGTTTGGGAGGCGTGCTGCATGTGTCATTTCTGCGGGTGGCAGCGCCGGCGAGCTTCAATATGCTCGAGAGCATCAATACCGTGCTGATCGTCATCATCGGCGGTGCCGGCTCGCTCATGGGGCCAGCGCTTGGCGCCTTGCTCTATGTGGGATTGCCTGAGTGGCTGCGGTTGGCCAATGAATGGCGATTGGTCATTTTTGGTGGCTTGCTGGTGCTGATCACTCTGTTTGCGCCGGCTGGCTTGGCCGGCTTGCTTGCCAGGCTCTGGGCCCGTATGGGTGCACAACGCCAGGGGCGCTCATGAGCATTTTGCAACTTCAGGGGCTGTGCAAAGCCTATGGTGGCATTCAGGCGCTCAACGGCGCCGAGTTCACGATTGAGCAGCCTGGGATTTATGGCTTGATTGGCCCCAATGGTGCCGGTAAGACCACGCTGTTCGATGCGATTGCTGGAACGGTCATCCCTGATTCTGGACGCGTGGTGCTCGGGGGGCGCGATGTCACGGGCTGGGCGTCACACCGCATCGCCGCTGCCGGCATCTCCCGTACTTTTCAGGAGTGCCGTGTCCTGCTGGAGGAAACCTGCCTGGATAACATTTTGTTTGCGGCTCAGCCCAAGGGTTTGGGGGCATCCATCGCTCAGGTTTTTACGCGTTCGGCGGGTCATCGACATCTCCTGCGTGATGAGGCCATGCGCCTGCTTTCGCTGGTGCGCTTGCAGGACTACGCTGGGGCGCTGGCGGCCGAACTGTCGTTTGGTCAGCGTCGCTTGCTCGAAACTGTCTCGACATTCATTACCGCCCCTGAGATTTTCCTGCTCGATGAGCCTGCTTCTGGAGTCAACCCGTCCTTGCTTGAGGTTCTGGCTGACTTCATCCGCACCATGTATGCCGAGCGGCCGAGGGTTTTTCTGCTGGTTGAACACAACATGGAATTCGTCATGTCGCTGGCGCAGGACATCATCGTTATGCACCAGGGGCGGGTTCTTGAACGTGGATCGCCCGCGCAGGTACAGGCGAGCGCGCGGGTCGTGGAGGCCTACCTCGGATGACCCCGGTTCTAAGCATTGAGGCATTGAGCGCGGGCTACGGCGGCCGCATGATCTTGCAGGATGTGAGCCTGCAGGTGCATCCGGGCGAGATCATGACCATCATTGGTCACAATGGCGCGGGCAAATCGACCCTTCTGCGCGCCATTTTCAATTTGGTGCCAGCGCGTACGGGGCGTGTTCTCCTCGCGCAACGAGATGTCTGGGGCTTGCCCTCGGACCGTTTGCTGATGGCAGGCATCGCCTACATTCCGCAGCATCGCAGCGTCTTTCCGCGTCTGACCATCGAAGAAAACCTGCAAATGGGGGGCTATCTGGTTCGTGATCGGACCGTCTTGGCCGAACGCATCGATCGAGTGCTTGATCTGTTCCCGATACTCAAAGCGCGTGCGGGACAGTTTGCCGGCATGATGTCTGGTGGTGAGCAGCGCATGTTGGAAATTGCACGCACACTGCTGCAGGATCCGAAGCTGATCATGCTCGATGAGCCATCCATCGGACTTGCTCCCAAGATGGTCGATGCTGTCTTTGACAATGTGCGTTTGCTGCGCGAGCAGGGCAAAGCGATCTTGATGGTGGAGCAAAACGTCAAGAAGGCCCTGTCTATTTCCGATCGGGGTGGCGTCATGGAATTGGGCACCCTGCGAATTCAGGATCGAGCCTCCCGCCTCATCGACGACGAGCGGGTGGCTCGGCTTTATTTGGGCAAGCGCTGAGCTTCGGTCCTGGCCCGCACGGGCGCTTATCGCCGATCAGTGTGCCGCGCGCAGGTCAACAAACTTTTTGGCCTTCCAGCCGCTTGCTGAGGTTGCCAGTGCGCCGGTGGCCTCGAAATGAACCTCTGGGGTGACGCCACAGGCCTGTTTGACTTGATCGGTCAGCAGTGTGGCCCGTTCGGGGTCTCGAGGCCCTTCAACTTGCAGCACCAGGCGATCGCCACTGAGGGGCTGATCGGGTGCGACGCTGCGCACGCTCAGAAGGTAAGGTGTGGCTCCGAGTTGCTGGTCCAAGCTGGTGAGTATCGCTTCGGGATGGATCAGCATCCCCTTGACTTTGACCATGGCATCGACGCGTCTGGGCGTTTGCACCAGCCGGTCTGTCACGACCCCGCAGTGCGGGCAAGGCACTTGAGTGCGCACCGAGAAATCACCGAGTGCGTAACGCAGCAATAAGGTGCCGCGCCGGTTGAGATGGGTCAGCACGACGGCACCGCTGTGTCCATCTGGCAGGCTCTGGCCGGTTTGTGCATCCACCACATCCACGAGCATTTGCGTCGGCAGTGGGTTGTGCAGGCCTGCGCCGGGTGCGCATTCAACCATGCCGCCTTGCATCTCGGTCGCTCCATACGAAATGCTGATGCGTGCTGCTTTTGCCCCCACCTGTTCCAGCGCCTGTTGCATCTGCGAGCGAGCAGTTTCGGGCAGTGCTTCACCCGTCACGAAGACCAGGCGCACTGCTGGCCAACGCTGTTTCAATTCAATCGCCCGCATCACAAGCCGCTGGATATAGCTCGGTACACCCCAGAGTATGGTGGCGGCGCTGTTGCCGATCAAGTGCACCACTTGGTCCAGTCCGTTGCCCAGGTGAAAGTAGGGTGACGGGTTACCTGGCATGGCAGAGATCACAGGAACGTTCAGGCTGGCAGCAGCATGCAGCACCCGGATCCAAGCACCGTGTGGTGTGGGCGTGATAGGAAACAGGTTGGCGATCGTATCCTGCTGGGTCACTCCGCGCAGCAGCAGCATGTTGCGCTGCAACTCAAGGATGTTGAAGAAGTCGTAGCTGGTGGAGACAAAGGGCGTGGGCCGGCCCGATGTGGAGCCGGTGGTGTACATCGTGTCCCAGACCGTCTGCATCTCCAGTGGCAGTCCCTCATTTTCAAGAACAAAGCGCTGCGGTGTGGCCATGTACTCGGCCTTGGTGGTCAGGGGCAGGCGCTGCAGGTCGGCCAGCGTGCGAAAGTCTGCCCGCTTGAGCTTCAGGTTTGCCAACCGCTCCCGGTAAAAAGGGTGGCGCTCAAAGACCAAGTCCATGGTCTGTGCGAAGGCCGCTTCTCGCGCCTCCTGAAGTTGCACCTCGTTCGGGAAATGCAGATGATCCTTGGGAGCGCAGGCTTTCATGGATGTGGACGCATGTTTTTTGATGGACGCAGGCCAATTGACAGCGTCTGAGTCCGGCAACGATCATAGGCCATGCTTATGGGAAATCGCATCGTTGTCGAGTCGAGCCACCTTTTTAATCTGCAGACGGTTTGCAAGGGCGATTGCTTTGTTGTGATCGTTCTGGCGCGCGCGCTGTCATTTCCTGGGGCGCTCAGTGCATGGAAGCGGCGCCAGCGGGTTAGGTGGGATCCGCTGGAGTGCGCCAGCCAAAAAAGCGCCTGATCTCAGTGGCCTGTGCCCGAGCATCGCTCACGCCCAGGCCGATCAGTGCTTGGGTGTAAGACGATTCAAAGAGCAGGTAAGACAGCAGGGTACCTGCCTGGCCCTCCATCTGGCCGGGCCGGCTACCCAGTATGCGCAGCAAGCCGCGTACGCTCAGGGGTGCCTCTCGCGCATGCACCCAGGCCAGGGTATCCAGGCGTTGCGATGGAGCGATCAGCAGCAATTCGATCGGTCGCAGGCCGCTGGCTGCGCGCTGCTCAGGCTCGATCCATTGCAAGGTCTGATTGATGCGGCGCAGCCGCTCCACATCCACTGACATTGCATCAAGAAAAATGCTTGACAGCGCATGGCCGGCCACTTGCGCGACGCTGGGGTAGGCGCTGCTGGCCGGCGCTGCCGAGGGCGGTTCGAGCATGCGGCCGGCGCCGATGACCAAGATGCGGTCGGCGCCCAGGTGTATGGCCGGGGAGATGGGTGCGATTTGTCGCATCGAACCGTCACCAAACCAACTCTGGCTCTGGCCATCGGGCAACTCGATCGCTGGAAACACGAGCGGAATCCCGGCGCTGGCCAGCAGGTGACGGTGATCGAGGTCGCAGCGCAAGGCCTTGCGCTGGTTGCGCTGCCAAGGCCGGATGGCTTGCGCGCTCTGGTAGAACGTCGTGTGCTCGCCGCTGCCGTAGTTGAACGCGCAGATGCCCAGGGCCTGCAGCGCGCCCGTCTTGAGCACCTCGGGCAGCCGCCCCATCTCGATGCGCTGTTCGAGCAGTTTGCCCAGTGGCGCGTTGTTGAGCAGGCACTGCGGCCGCAACTTTTTCTGCTTGATCAGCCAGCCCATAGAAAAAAGCGACATCCAGCGTGCCCCTGAACCGATCGCGCTGAGCAGGTCCGACTGGTAGACCTGATCGACGCTAAAACCGCTCCATACTTCGGTCATGGCCTTCACGGCCGTGGGTGTGTCGTCTGCAATGCAAGCCAGAGCCGCTGCGTTGATGGCGCCAGCCGACGTGCCGCAGATCACCGGAAACAGAGAGCGGGTGTCGCCACCACAGTCCTGACCGATGCACACAATTTCCGAAAGCACGCCCACCTGGTAGGCGGCCCGGGCGCCGCCACCGGAGAGAATCAAGCCCGTGCAACCGATGTGTGTCACATGCCCGATTGTCGGTTGATCGGACCCTTTTGTGCTGCGTAGGAACCCGGGGGAGTTAGCCCGCGCCCGCTCTGAACCGTTGCAGCAAGCGGCTTGGGTCGATCATGCCCGTGGCCATTGCGGTGCCTAGCAAGATGATGACCGCGCTCAGGCCCATGCCTGGGGTGACTTTCTCGCCGAGCAGCACAATGCCGTAGCTCACGGCAAACAGCGGAATCAGGTAAGTGACGGCCAGCGCGCGTGATGGGGATGTCCCGCTGAGCAGGCCGAAATAGAGCAGGTAAGCCACTCCGGTGCACAGTGCCCCGAGGACCAAGAGCGACAGCCAGGCGATCTGGCCCGGTGCTTGTGCCGGCCACAGCAAAGCGGCGGGCAGGGCCATGCCCAATGTGGCGCCGATCTGACTGCCGGTGGCTGCCACCAGGGGTGGCACCCCTTGCAGGTAAACCCGCGAAAAACTCGCTGACAGCGCATAGCTGATGCATGCACCCAGGCACGCCGCAATGGCCCAGATCGGGTGAATCCCAGAGCTGCCCGATTTGACCCCGGCCTGATCCCAGGTCAGCAAGGCCACGCCAACAAAGCCCAGTATCAGTCCCGCAATCCGCCAAACGCCGGGTCGCTCGCCCAGCCAAAACCAGGCCACCAGCGCGCCGAACATGGGCACGCTGGCATTGATGATGGACGACAGTCCGGTCGTGATGGTCAGCAGTGAAAAAGCGAACAGTGCAAATGGAATCCCTGAATTGAGCAGCCCGACGAACATGACCGGCAGCCACCGCCTGCGCAGCAGACCGAACTGGCCCCGCCAGAACAGAAACGGCAATAAAAACAGGGCCCCGATGGTCACACGCAAAGTGGCGGTCGGTATCGGACCAAATTCGGTCACGGCCAGGCGCATGAACAAAAAGGAGGAACCCCAGATCGCACCCAGGGCCACGAACTGCGGGACCCAGACAGACCCTTCGGGCAGATCCGCTGATTTCAAAAAACGCCCTCGAGATGAAGCAAGGGCCCGCGCCGCCTGAGGTCGGCCCATGCCTGCCCCGAGTTCACCGTAGGTGCATGTTTGCCCCGGCGCAAGCCCCAGCAAGGCCCGCCACACGCTTTGCTCAAAGGCCGTGCCTGCGCTCAGATCGAGCGGTAGGTCAAATCGCTTGAGTTGCCCTGAAAAATATCGATCCAGTTGCTCGATCGCCTGTCGCAGCAGTCGGTGGTTTGAATCACTTGGCCATAGTCCGTCGAGTTCAGTGGGTCGGTGTTTCTGGTCGTCAAACCAAAGCCCGGCCAATCCTTGCGGGCTGGCCAGCAGACGCACCGGACCCAGGGGCGTGAGGTGGTGAGCCTGCACCATGGGTTCAGGGGTGACATTTTTGAGTTGATTGTGCTTGGGCGCGTTCGGCATGGGGCTGGGGGAGGAGTGCGCTCAGAAACAAAAGACCGTTGGACCGTTGTCACCTGAAGGGGTCGCCATAATACGCCGCGTGACCGGTGTACCGCGCCTGGGCCCGGTTGTGTCAGCAACACAAAAGCCGATTCAAGGGGCCGGCTGAATGCTGATGAGCCGTTCGGGCCTCCGACAGCGGCCACCTAAAATATCCCGGTTCTCATGCACCCAATCGTTGGATGCCAGATGCACCCCGCGGGTTTGGCTTGGGAGTTCAAGCCACCGGCGCCAAGGAAAACTTCATGCAATTGAACCCATCGATTTTCAAGGCATACGACATTCGTGGGGTGGTGCCCGCGACCCTCGACGAGGACGTGGCCCGTGCGCTGGGCCTGAGCTTTGGTACCCAGGCTTTGCGGCAGGGACAGACGGTGGTGGCAGTCGGGCGAGACGGGCGCTTGTCTGGGCCCGAGCTCAGTCGCGCTTTGATCGACGGATTGATCGGCGCGGGTGTTGACGTGATTGACATCGGCCCCGCGACCACGCCCATGCTCTATTTTGCGGCGAGCACCTTGTGCTCAAGTGGGATTCAGGTGACCGGCAGTCACAACCCAAAAGATTACAACGGGTTCAAGATGGTACTGGCCGGCAGGGCAATTTATGGCGATGAGATTCAAGGCTTGCGAACCATGATGCAAGACCAGGCCTGGTCCCGGGCGCTTCGACCGGGCTCGGTGCGCAGCATCGATGTGCTGCCCGCTTACCGTGAACGGATTGCCAGCGACGTGAAATTGACTCGGCCCATGAAGATCGTGATCGACTGCGGCAACGGCATTGCGGGTGCCTCGGCGCCCGGCGTTTTCAGAGCTCTGGGCTGCGAGGTGCATGAACTGTTTAGCGAGGTCGACGGGAACTTTCCCAACCACCACCCCGATCCGAGCAAGCCCGAAAACCTGCGTGACCTGATCGCGGCCTTGCAAAGCACCGATGCCGAGCTTGGCCTGGCTTTCGACGGTGATGGAGACCGTCTGGGCATCGTTACTCAGGATGGACACAATATTTTTCCCGATCGGCAGTTGATGCTGTTTGCCCGGGATGTGCTGTCCCGTGCGCCGGGCGCGTCCATCTTGTTTGATGTCAAGTGCTCGCAGCAGCTGGCGCCTGCCATCGAGGCCTCTGGCGGCAGGCCGCTGATGTACAAGACGGGCCACTCACTGATCAAGGCTCGGATGCGTGAACTCGATTCGCCCCTGGGCGGCGAGATGAGCGGTCATATCTTCTTCAAAGAGCGGTGGTATGGTTTCGATGATGGCACCTACGCCGGTGCCCGCATGCTGGAAATCTTGAGTCGCAGTGCAGATGCGTCGGCAGTTCTGCATGCTCTGCCGAGCAGCCACAGCACGCCTGAGCTCAATGTGGCCTGTGCCGAGGGCGAGCCCCACCGGCTGGTCGGCGAGCTCATTGAACTGGGGCGCCGGCAGTTCATGGCCCCGGCGCAGGTGTCGACCATCGACGGACTGCGGGTGGACTGGCCCGACGGTTTTGGCCTGATTCGATCGTCCAACACCACGCCGGTTCTGGTGCTGCGTTTCGAAGGGCAGACCGAACAGGCCCTGGCACGCATTGAGGCTGACATGCTGGCTCTGCTCAGGCGCGTCAAGCCCGAGGCAAAGATCCAAGGCGCAGCGCATTGACCGCGACCGCAGCATGCGCATCCTGATCGTCAAGCTGTCTTCGCTGGGCGATGTGGTTCACGCCATGCCTGCTGTTCAGGATATCTTGCGCAGTTTTCCTCAGGCAGAGATCGACTGGGTGGTGGAACGCGGCTTTGCCCCCCTGGTCAAGCGATGCGATGGTGTTCGTCGCGTGATGGAGGTCAATTTGCGGCAATGGTCAAAGACGCCCTTGAGTGCGGGAACGCGCGGGCAATGGCGTGCTTTCAAGGAGCAATTGCGGCAGGACACTTATGACGCCATCATCGATCTTCAGGGCTTGACCAAGTCGGCTTTGGTGGCGCGCCTGGCGCGTGTCGCGCCCGGGGGACGGCGCTATGCGATGGCCAATCAAACCGAAGGTTCATCGTATGAGGTGCCGACCCGCTGGGTGGCAGACGTGGCGATCGCTTTGGATCCGCATGTGCATGCTGTACGTCGTTCCCGTTTGATCTGCGCGCGCGCGCTCGGTTATGAGGTGTCAGGCAGTGATCGGTTTGGCTTGCAAAGACGCTTGATTGATCGGCAAGATGACTCTGCAAAAGCAGCGTATTCGTTTCAGAGACGACCACGGGTCGCTCTTGTCCATGGCACATCGCGATCTGACAAGCAGTGGCCCCACCGAAACTGGGTGGATCTTGCGAAGTTGTTCGATGCCGCTGGCTATGACCTGGTGTTGCCCCATGGAACGGACGATGAGGAGCGGTGCTGCGTATTGATCGCTCGCGAGTGTCCCAATGCCTCAGTGTGGCCTCGCATGCCCCTTGATGCATTGATCGATGAGTTGGGTACTTGTGCCGGCGTGATTGGGGTGGACAGTGGTCTGAGCCACATCGCTGTTGCACTTGACCTTGCGCATGTTCAGCTCTACAACTTTGATACGGCCTGGCGCACCGGGCCCGCGCCGCATGACCTGCAGAGGGTCGCGCGTCAGGTCAGTGTTTATGGACAACCGTCGCCGACTGTGGAT
>JAJTGH010000110.1:13015-16731 GCA_021299555.1 Comamonadaceae bacterium | reverse complement strand
ATGGTGCTTGACGTCGGCGGCGGCCAAGGCGGCTGGGTCATGGCGCTGGCCCGCCACGCCCCGCCCTGCAACTGATGCTGTTTGACCTACCCGGGGTGGCCGAGCTGGCCCGAGAGCGGGTGGCGCAGGCCGGGCTGGCCCAACGCATCGCATGCCATGGCGGCAGCTTTCGCGACGATGCCTTGCCCCAGGGGGCTGATCTGATCACCTTGCTGCGGGTGGCCCATGACCATGCGGACGAGGCCGTGGTGGGCCTGCTGCGCTCCATTTGGTCTGCCCTGCCTCAGGGCGGTCATTTGCTGCTGGCCGAGCCCATGGCCGAGCCAGGCGGGCAGCCCTCACGCAGCGACGCCTACTTTCACTTCTACCTGCTGGCCATGGGCCGGGGCCGCCTTCGCACCGCGGCCGAATTGAGCGCACTGATCCGCCAAGCGGGCTTTGGCGAGGTCAGGACCATTGCCAATCCGGTCCCCCTGCACGGCACCCTGTTGCTGGCTCGCAAGTCCTGAAAACGCCACAACCAGCCCCGATTAATCAGTGTTTACCCTAGTTTCACCCCAATATAGTCAATTTAAGTTGACACATAGCAATGTCAACTCAAGAATGCAATCATGAACGCATCGGCCATCGTGTTTCAGAATCCCCGGCAGTTGTCTGTACAGACACTTGAGCTTCGTGGCCTCGCCCCCGGCGAGGTGGAAGTCGAGGTTGACTTCAGTGGAATCAGCACGGGAACCGAGCGCCTCTTGTGGGACGGCAGCATGCCGGCCTTCCCCGGCATGGGCTATCCCCTGGTGCCTGGCTACGAGACCACCGGACACGTGGTCAGCAAGCACCCCGAGGGCACCGACGGCCTGAATCTGGGCGACCGGGTGTTCGTGCCCGGCTCCTACAGCTTTGAAGGCGTGCACAACCTGTTTGGCGGCGCCGGTTCGCGCCTGGTGGCATCGTGCGCTCGGGTGGTCAAGGTGCAAGCTGAGCTCGAGCGAAACGCCACCTTGCTCGCTTTGGCCGCCACCGCTTACCACAGCGTGGCCATGGGCGGTACACGCGAGCCGGCAGCACCACCGGCCTTGATCATTGGCCACGGCATCATGGGCAGACTGCTTGCACGGCTGACGGTGGCCGCAGGCGCACCCGCACCCGTGGTCTGGGAAACCAACGCCCAGCGGCGCGAAGGGGCCCAGGGCTACAGCGTCATCGACCCCCAAGACGACGACCGCAAAGACTACCCCGCCATCTATGACGTCAGCGGTGACGCGTCCATCGTCAACCAATTGATCGGACGCCTCAAGCCAGGCGGCGAGCTGGTGCTCGCAGGGTTTTACAAGCAAGACATCAGCTTCGCCTACCCGCTGGCCTTCATGCGCGAGGCCACCCTGCGGGTCGCGTCCGAATGGAAGCGCGCCGATCTGCTGGCCACCACCGCACTGGTGCACGACGGGCGCCTGTCGCTCGAGGGCCTGATTACCCACACCCAAAACCCGGGGCATGCGCACGAGGCCTACGAACAGGCTTTTTGTGATGGCACCTGTCTGAAGATGATCCTCGACTGGAGACACTGATGAGCCAACCAAGCAACGCCCAAACGGTCCAATTCGTGCAAAAGCTGCGGCAGGAAGCGGCTCAGGAACCTGCTCCAGTGGCCACCGGCGCCCCGACCAAAGAAACGCAGATCATCGCGATTTACGGCAAGGGCGGCATTGGCAAGAGCTTCACGCTGGCCAACCTGAGCTACATGATGGCGCAGCAGGGCAAAAAAGTGCTGCTCATCGGCTGCGACCCGAAAAGCGACACCACCAGTTTGCTCTTTGGCGGCAAGGCCTGCCCCACCATCATCGAAACGTCGTCCAAGAAAAAGCTCGCCGGCGAGCCGGTATCGATCGGCGATGTGTGCTTCAAGCGCGACGGCGTGTTCGCGATGGAGCTCGGTGGTCCGGAGGTCGGTCGCGGCTGCGGCGGGCGCGGCATCATCCACGGCTTTGAAACCCTTGAGAAACTGGGCTTTCACGACTGGGGCTTTGACTTCGTCTTGCTCGATTTCCTCGGTGATGTGGTCTGTGGAGGCTTTGGCTTGCCGATCGCACGCGACATGTGCCAAAAAGTCATCGTTGTGGCCAGCAACGACCTGCAGTCGCTCTACGTGGCCAACAACGTGTGTTCAGCGGTCGAGTACTTCCGCAAGCTCGGCGGCAATGTGGGCGTCGCCGGTGTGGTCATCAACAAGGACGACGGCACCGGCGAAGCGGCCGCGTTTGCCGAACAGGCCGGCATACCGGTGCTCGCCGCCATTCCGGCCGACGACGACATCCGGCGCAAAAGCGCCAGCTACGAGATCATCGGCAAGCCCGGTGGCGAATGGGGTCCGCTGTTCGAGAGTCTGGCCCTGAACGTGGCCGAAGCGCCGCCGCAGCGACCCAAGCCGCTGTCGCAAGACGAATTGCTGGCGCTGTTCAGCGCCTCGGCCGTGGGACGCGACGTGGTCCTTGAGCCAGCCACCGAGGTCGACATGACGGGCAAGCAGCACGTGGTCAAGCCCAGCCTCGAAGTGGTCTACGAAACCGTCTGAGCCGACCATGAAGTCCATCCCGATCACCCCACTGCCCAACCCGGCAGCCACCTCCGAGCAGGGCCTGGGTTGTCATGCCGGCAAGGACGAGTTGCAAAAGGCCGCGGCCAGCGCCGGAAAGAGCGGGGTGCTGGAGCAATATGCCCTGGACTACCCCAAAGGACCGCACGACCAGCCACAAAGCATGTGCCCAGCCTTTGGCTCGCTGCGCGTGGGTCTGCGCATGCGCCGCACCGCCACCATCTTGTCGGGCTCTGCATGCTGCGTCTACGGCCTGACCTTCACGTCGCACTTCTACGGCGCTCGCCGCAGCGTGGGCTACGTGCCCTTCAATTCGGAAACGCTGGTCACCGGCAAACTGTTCGAGGACATCCGCGAGGCCGTGCACCTTGAAGCAGACCCCGAAAAACTCGACGCCATTGTCATCATCAACCTGTGCGTGCCGACGGCCAGCGGTGTGCCGCTGCAGTTGCTGCCCAAAGACATCAACGGTGTGCGCATCATAGGCATCGATGTGCCCGGCTTTGGCGTGCCCACCCACGCCGAGGCCAAAGATGTGCTGGCCGGTGCCATGCTGCGTTATGCCCGAGAAGAGGCTATGGCCGGCCCAGTGGCCCAGCCCCGGCAGGCACGCTCGGGCCTGCCGACCATCAGCCTGCTCGGCGAGATGTTTCCGGCCGACCCGGTGATCATCGGGCAGATGATTTCGCCCATGGGCTTGACCGTGGGCGCCACGGTGCCCACACGCGAGTGGCGCGAACTCTACAGTGCCCTGGACTGCACCGCGGTGGCGGCCATTCACCCCTTCTACACAGCCAGCGTGCGCGAATTCCAGGCGGCCGGCCGCCCGATTGTGGGCTCGGCGCCCGTGGGCATTGATGGCACGCACGATTGGCTCGGCGCCATGGGCCAGGCCTGCGGCGTGGCCGCCGACAAGATCGATCTGGCGCGCAACCAGACCCTGGGGGCCATGCGCGGTCTGCTCTCGCAAGCCAAGATCAAGGGTCGCATCACGCTCAGCGGCTATGAGGGCTCTGAGCTGCTGGTGGCGCGTCTGCTGATTGAGTGCGGCGCCGAGGTTCCCTATGTGGGTTCGGCCTGCCCGGCCACGCCCTGGAACGCACACGACGCCGCCTGGCTGCAGTCC
>JAJTGH010000110.1:11964-12995 GCA_021299555.1 Comamonadaceae bacterium | reverse complement strand
TGGCTGCAGTCCAAAGGAGTGCATGTGCAGTTTCGCGCTTCGCTGGAGCAAGACATCGCTGCAGTCCGTGAGTTCAAGCCGCAATTGGCTGTGGGCACCACCCCCGTGGTGCAGGCTGCAAAAGAGGCATGCATCCCCTCGCTGTATTTCACCAACCTGATCTCTGCGCGGCCCCTCATGGGTGTGGCCGGCGTGGGCTCGCTCATACAGGTGATCAACGCGGCCATGGGCAATCAGGCCCGCTTCGATGCCATGAAGGACTTCTTTGGCAGCGTGGGCGTTGGCGATGAAGCCGGGGTCTGGCAAGAACCACCCGTGATGCACCCGGAGTTCAAGGCCGACATGCGGCGCATGGCCGAGAAGAAGCGCAAAAAAGCCAAGGCCGAGGAGATGGGCTCATGAGCACACCCAAAGCACCACCGGCTCTGCCCAGCAAGTCGCCGCTGGTGCTTGACCACGATCGTGCAGGCGGCTACTGGGGTGCCGTCTACGTCTTTACCGCCATCAAAGGCCTGCAGGTGGTGATCGACGGGCCGGTGGGTTGCGAGAATCTGCCGGTGACCTCGGTGCTGCATTACACCGATGCCCTGCCGCCACACGAATTGCCGATCGTGGTCACCGGACTGGCCGAAGAGCAGCTGGGCCGGGAGGGCACCGAAGGGGCCATGAAGCGCGCGCACGGCTCGCTCGACCCCGACCTGCCCTCCGTGGTTGTGACTGGCTCGATCGCCGAGATGATCGGCGGGGGCGTCACGCCAGAGGGCACCGGCCTGATGCGATTTTTGCCGCGCACCATCGACGAAGACCAATGGCAGTGCGCAAACCGCGCCATGCTGTGGCTATGGACCGAGTACGGCATGAAGAAAGTGCCCAAGCGCGAGCGCAAAGCGGGCGAGCGGCCTCGGGTGAACATCATTGGCCCGTGCTACGGCACCTTCAACAGCGCCAGCGACCTGGCCGAGATTCGCCGCTTGGTGCAGGGCATCGGAGCCGAGATCAACCTGGTCTTCCCACTGGGCAGCCACCTGGCC
>JAJTGH010000110.1:0-11920 GCA_021299555.1 Comamonadaceae bacterium | reverse complement strand
AGGCACCCATCGGATTGCACAGCACCACCAAATTCCTGCGCATGCTGGGCCGGTTGCTGGACCTCGACCCCGAGCCTTTCATTGAGCGCGAGCGCCACACCACGATCAAGCCGGTTTGGGATCTGTGGCGATCGGTCACGCAGGACTTCTTTGCCACAGCCAGTTTTGCCGTCGTGGCCACCGACACCTATGTCCGTGGCCTGAAGAATTTCCTCGAAATAGAAATGGGCCTGCCCTGCAAGTTTGCTGTCTCAAGGATGCCAGGGGCCAAGACAGACAACGCCAAGGTGCGTGAGCTGGTTCACAAGCAGATGCCGCTGATTTTGTTTGGCAGCTACAACGAGCGCATGTACATGAGCGAGGTGGGCTCGAGCAGTCCAATGCGGGCGGCCTTCATCCCAGCCTCCTTTCCGGGCGCCATCATTCGGCGCCACACAGGCACCCCCTTTATGGGTTACAGCGGCGCCACTTACCTGATTCAAGAGGTGTGCAACGCGCTGTTTGATGCCCTGTTTCACATCTTGCCACTGGGCAGTGACATGGACAAGGTCGAGCCCACACTGGCGCGTGAAAGAGCGCAAAAGCCCTGGCAGCAACAGGCCCAGGCGGCGCTGGCCGATCTGGTGTCCAGGCAACCGGTGCTGGTTCAGATCTCGGCGGCCAAGCGTTTGCGGGATCAGGCCGAGCTCGTGGCGCGCAACCTCGACTTGCCAGAAGTCACCGAAGCGCATGTCCGCAGCGCCGGCCAAGCGCTGGGTCTGGGAGAGCCAGCATGAATGCCCATCACGATGTTCCTGACACCCGCTTGTGGCGTGGCGTCTCCCCCATGCCGCGGCACAGTGCTGCGGACGCCCAGGCTGCGCGGGCTGCGCGCAGCGACCGGCCTTGCGGCCGTAATTGAGAAGGAGCATTCGTATGTCGAATCGCACGTCCATTTCCGGACTGACCGACGAAGAGGCTCAGGAGTTCCACACCTACTACATGCAGGGTCTGGTGGGATTCACGGCAGTTGCCGTGATCGCCCATGCCTTGGTGTGGGCGTGGCGCCCCTGGTTCTAAGCATCAACGGCCATTGAATGGAGAACCCCATGAACGACATGTCTTATTCCAGCAATAAGCCAGCCCGACGTGAAGACAGGCTCATGCTTGCGCTGATCGTCGTGCCCTGCTTTGTCCTGCTGCTTGCAATTGCCTTGCTGGGCCAGCTCGTTGGCGTGCATTGGCAAAGCTGGCTGCCCGGTGCAGAACAAAAGAGCAGCATCTTTGCGGGCGTCCATGCCGCGGTTTACACATTCATGTCTCACATCATTTAGGAGAAAAACCATGTGGAGAGTTTGGCGACTTTACGACCCCCTGCGCGCGATGGTGGTCCAAGGCGTGTTCTTGTTTGGCCTGGCAGCGATGATTCACCTCATCTTGCTGAGCACCAACAAGTTCAACTGGCTCGACGGAGCGAAAAAAGCACCGGTTGCAGCACAGAACGCACCACTGCCCGCAGCC
This sequence comes from Comamonadaceae bacterium, assembly GCA_021299555.1. GTDB lineage: Bacteria > Pseudomonadota > Gammaproteobacteria > Burkholderiales > Burkholderiaceae_C > Polaromonas. The sequence goes on along the minus strand of JAJTGH010000110.1, from coordinate 10,420 downwards.
ACTCCTGCGGCCAAGTCCTGACCCAGGAATCGGCGCAGGTGTCTTTTGGGCACCTGCGCCGTACCCCGACACAACCTCATCTCTCAAGCGACAGGAGAGCCGATCATGGCCATGCTCAGCTTTGAAAAAAAATACAGAGTCCGCGGCGGGACTTTGCTCGGTGGCGACCTGTTCGATTTTTGGTTAGGCCCGTTTTACGTTGGTTTTTTTGGCGTTACCGCCGCATTTTTTGCGCTGCTGGGAACGGCCCTGATTCTCTGGGGTGCGGCCATGGGGCCCACCTGGAATCTCTGGCAAATCAGCATTGCTCCGCCTGACTTGTCTTACGGGCTGCGGTTCGCGCCCCTGGCCGAAGGCGGACTTTGGCAACTGATCACAGTCTGCGCTCTCGGCGCTTTTGGCTCATGGGCCGCCCGCGAGGTGGAGATTTGCCGCAAACTCGGCATGGGCTTTCATGTGCCAGTGGCTTTTAGCGTTGCCATCTTTGCCTACTTCACCCTGGTGGTCATCCGACCGGTGCTCATGGGCGCCTGGGGCCATGGCTTCCCCTACGGGATCTTCAGCCACCTGGACTGGGTCTCCAACGTGGGCTACCAGTACCTGCATTTTCACTACAACCCGGCGCACATGATCGCCGTGAGCTTCTTTTTCACCACCACGTTTGCATTGTCGCTGCACGGTGGTTTGGTGCTCTCCTCGACCAACCCGGGCCGCGGCCAGGAGGTCAAGACGCCAGAGCATGAGGACACCTTCTTCAGGGACATCATTGGCTACTCGGTGGGCACGCTGGGCATACACCGCGTCGGCCTGTTTTTGGCACTCGCATCGGGCATGTTCAGCGCACTGTGCATCGTGCTCAGCGGCCCGTTCTGGACCCGCGGATGGCCCGAGTGGTGGGGCTGGTGGCTGAATCTGCCGGTCTGGTCGCAGTGGCCCATCCAGTGAGCAAGGAGATCTGACCATGGCTCAATACCAAAACCTCTTCACCACCGTCAGTGCGGTCGGTCCGGTCTCCCACGGTGTCGACCTCGGACACGGCAACAGCCCGCGCACCGGCCAGCCCTTTCTCAATTACTGGCTGGGCAAGTTGGGCAATGCCCAGCTCGGACCGATCTACCTGGGCGGCCTGGGAGTCGCCTCGATCCTGTTTGGCACGATGGCCCTGAACATCATCGGCTTTAACATGCTGGCCCAGGTCAACTGGGACCCGATACAGTTCATCCGCCAGCTCTTCTGGCTGGCACTCGAACCGCCAGCACCCCAATACGGCCTGGGAATTCCGCCCATGAATCAGGGTGGCTGGTACCTGCTGGCCAGCTTCTTCTTGCTGACCTCGGTCATGCTGTGGTGGGCCCGAACCTGGCGCCGCGCGCGTGAGCTGGGTCTGGGCATGCACATTCCTTATGCCTTCACTTCGGCCATCTGGTTGTTTCTGGTTTTGGGCTTGTTTCGTCCCATTTTGATGGGCAGCTGGTCAGAGGCAGTGCCCTACGGCATCTTCCCGCACCTGGACTGGACAGCTGCCTTCTCGCTGCGCTACGGCAACCTGTTTTACAACCCCTTCCACGCCCTGTCGATCGCATTTTTGTACGGCTCGGTGCTGTTGTTTGCCATGCACGGTGCCACGATCCTGGCCGTTGGCCGCTATGGCGGGGAACGCGAGATCGAGCAAATCGTCGACCGCGGTACCGCCAGCGAGCGCGCTGCCCTGTTCTGGCGCTGGACCGCTGACCGGCACTGTGGTCGACAACTGGTATCTGTGGGCCGTCAAGCACGGCGTGGCACCCCCACACCCCACGGTCTTTCCTGCTGTCACTGACCCGGCCCTTCAAGTCCTACCTTCTGGAGTCAAGCCATGAGCAAAAATTCACTCATGTTTGCTGCAAAGCTGCTGGGACTGGCCAGTGTGCTGTTGCTCAGCGCCTGCGAGCGACCGCCGGCAACCAGCGTTCAGCATGGCTACGCCGGCAGTGGCATGGTGCAGGTCTACAACCCCAGAGCCGTGGAAAAATCGATTGCGGCCAATGAAGTGCCTGAGGCGGCGCCACCGGCCGATGCCGAAGGCCCCAAAGCCGGAAAGATCTACCAAAATGTGAAGGTGCTGGGCGATCTGAGCGTGGGTCAGTTCACCCGACTGATGGCCAACATGACCGCATGGATTGCACCAGAGCAAGGCTGCGCTTATTGTCACAACCCCGCGAACTTTGCGGACGACAGCAAGTACACCAAGGTGGTGGCTCGCAAGATGGTCGAGATGACGCAACACATCAATACCGACTGGAAAAGCCACGTGTCCCAGACCGGTGTGACCTGCTACACCTGCCACCGCGGCAACCCAGTTCCCAAAGACATCTGGTTCACTGCAGACAACGAGCCCAAGGGTGCCAACTTCATCGGTGACACGGCCGGTCAAAACAAGGCCGCCAAAACCGTTGGACTGTCCTCTTTGCCCAACGACCCTTTTACCCCCTTCCTGCTGGGCAAAGAGGAAATTCGGGTCAACGGAAACACGGCTTTGCCTACAGGCAATCGGCAATCGATCAAACAGGCCGAGTGGACCTTCGGGCTGATGATGCACATGTCATCATCTCTGGGGGTCAATTGCACGTATTGCCACAACACGCGCAGCATCGCCCAATGGGAAGGTGGTCCGCCCCAACGCGTGACCGCCTGGCATGGCATCCGTATGGCGCGCGACCTGAACCTGAACTATCTCACGCCCTTGACCGATGTGTTCCCTGCCCACCGCAAGGGTGAGTTGGGTGACGTGGCCAAACTCAATTGCGCCACCTGTCATCAGGGTGCGTACAAGCCCCTGTTTGGAGCCGGCATGCTCAAAGACCATCCCGAACTCGGACGCGATACCCAACTGGCTGATACCCCACCGGTCAAAGCCGCAAAAGCTGCCCTGCAAGCCTCCGCTGCCGCTCCTGCGGTCAAGCGGTAAGGTCTTGCTCTTACAGCCGGGACGCTCCAACGTCCCGGCTCTTTTTATTCAAGCCATGCCAACCCTCGCCGCCAACGACGCATCCAGTTTAAGTGGCGTAGTGGTTGTGCTGCTGATCAATTATCTTCCCAACCAGCGACGCTGGGGTTGGCTGAAATTGATGCAGGGTACGGCGGCACTCAAAGGCACGCCGGGCATGCTCTTTGGCAAGGTCATGGGCAGTGGCAGCGAGGGTGGCTTTTCATTGCGACCGAGCAGCAGCCACCAAGGTCTGGTCGCACTGTTTGAAAAGGCGGAACACGCGCTCGAGTTCCTCAGGGGGCCGACCGTGGCGGCCTACCGAGACAGGGCGCAAAATTTCTGGAGCGGTCTGATGTCTGTCGAATCTGCGCGTGGCGCATGGGACGGTCAGGCCTGGGAACGCAGCCCCCTGCTCTCGCCGCTGCCCGAGCTGGTGCATGATCAGCCTCAACCGCAGCTGCTGGCAGCGCTCACGCGCGCGAGCATCCGACCGGCCAAAGCCATGTCGTTTTGGAAACAGGCGCCGGCGACCGAGTCGGACCTGCGGCGCAGCCCGGGCTGCCTGCTGGCCATGGGCCTGGGCGAGGCGCCGCTGCTGCGCCAATGCACTTTCAGCGTCTGGCAAGACACGGCCGCCATGTTGGGCTACTCCATGAACGGCGCCCATCGCAAAGCGGTGGAGCAAGCCTACAGCAAGGGGTATTTCTCCGAGTCGATGTTCGTGCGCATGCGTGTGCTGCAGCACGAAGGAAGCTGGCCCAGGCCAGATGAACCAGAGGCTCAGACAGCACATGGCTGACCACCGTGTGGTGGTGATAGGCGCTGGTATGGCCGGATTGGTCAGCGCACTCGAGTTGGCCCGTCAAGGTCTGGACGTGACCGTGATTGAAGCGGCCGATGCTCCAGGCGGCAAGATACGCCAGATCCAGGTCGACGGCGCGCCCATCGACAGCGGGCCGACCGTTTTCACCATGCGCTGGGTATTTGATGAAATATTCGCGGCAGCCGGTACCTCTCTGGAGGCCGAACTGAGTATCACGGCCCTGCCCATCCTGGCCCGCCACTTCTGGAGCGATGGCAGCACGCTCGATCTGTTTGCCGATCCACGCCGATCGCTCGAGGCGGTTGCAACATTTGCCGGGGCCCAGGAGGCCGGCCGCTTTGAGCGTTTTTGCGCCATGGCGCGCGAGGTCTACCAGGCACTCGAGGGCCCCTACATCCGATCTGCAGCGCCCAGCGTGATGGGGCTGGGGGGTCAACTCGGCGCCCGCGGTCTGGCCACTTTGACTCGCCTGGGCCCGATGCGCAGCCTTTGGGACAGCCTGGGTCAACATTTTCGCGACCCAAGATTGCGCCAGTTGTTTGCACGCTATGCCACGTACTGCGGTTCATCGCCCTGGCATGCACCGGCAACGCTCATGCTCATTGCCCAAGTCGAACTCGAGGGCGTCTGGTCCGTGCAAGGCGGCATGCATGAGCTGGCACGCTGCATGGCCCGCCTGGCCACACAGCGCGGGGCACTGTTTCATTATGGACAGCACTGCAAGGCGATCTTGGTCCAAGGCGGGCAGGTCACGGGCGTTGAACTGTCGAGCGGTCAGCGCCTGGAGGCCGACAGCGTGGTGTTTAATGGGGATGGAGCTGCACTTCGCGCTGGTCTACTGGGCTCCACAGTGCAAAACGCGGTCCCGGGCAAGGCCCCCCAGCGCTCGCTGTCCGCGCTGACCTGGTCCGTCCACGCCCGCACCACTGGCGTGCCCCTGGACCGCCACAATGTTTTTTTCCAGGCCGACTATGAAAGTGAGTTTCGGGATATTTTTTCCAAAGGACGGCTGCCACTGCAGCCCACTGTCTACGTTTGCGCCCAGGACCGCGGGACCGGAAGTGTCCCCAGCGGCGCCGAGCGGCTGCTGTGCCTGGTCAACGCTCCGGCCAGCGCAGACCAACCCAACAGCCGACTGACCGAGGAGGCCCTCGAACAATGCCAGACCACCAGTTTTCAACTGCTTGCGCAATGCGGGCTGACAATCAACCCTCAGCCCGAGCAGATGCAGCGCACCACGCCGCAGGACTTTCATCGACTGTTCCCGGCGACGGGGGGGGCGCTGTACGGACAAGCGACACACGGCTGGATGTCGGCCTTCGCCCGGCCGGGGGCCCGCACGCCGATCGAGGGACTTTACCTGGCGGGGGGCAGTGTGCACCCGGGTCCAGGCGTGCCGATGGCGGCACTGTCGGGCCGGCTGGCGGCCGCGGCCCTGATGGCCAGCCCCGCTTTGACCAAACGGTACCACCCGGCGGCTACCTCTGGTGGTACATCGATGCACTGAGTGAAGACGGCCAACAAGGCCTGACCCTCATCGCCTTTGTGGGCAGCGTGTTTTCGCCCTACTACGCATGGGCACGACGCAGCGGCGCGGCCGATCCGATGAATCACTGCGCGCTCAATGTGGCGCTTTACAGCCCCGGTGCCGGTCGCTGGTGCATGACCGAGCGCGGCTCCAGTCATTGCCAGCGAGACGCCAGCCACTTTGTCATTGGCCCGAGCCAGCTGCATTGGGACGGGCACGCCTTGACCATCGACATCGACGAAGTGGGCATGCCCCTGCCGCGCCGAGTACGGGGCCGGGTCAAGCTTTACCCGGAGCGTCTGTTCAATTTTTCAACGGCTCTGGAGGATTCCGGTCGCCACCGCTGGGGGCCGATCGCGCCCCAGGCTCGGGTGCAAGTGGACCTCGATCTGCCCAGGCAGCAATGGCAGGGCCATGCCTATCTGGACTCCAACGAGGGCGACGAGCCCATCGAGCGTGGCTTTTTGCACTGGGACTGGTCGCGCGGGCAGCTGACCGACGGCAGTACGGCGGTGATCTATGACATCGAACCCGATGACCCATCGGCTCACGTGCTGGCGCTGCGCTTCATGCCCGATGGGCGGGTGCTCGATTTTCAGGCGCCCATGCAAAAAAAATTGCCTCGCACCGCCTGGGGCATAGGCCGGCGCATGCGCAGCGATGGCCCGGTGCAGGTGCTGCAGCAGTTGGAAGACACGCCCTTCTACCAGCGCAGCGTGCTCAAAAGCCGCCTGCTCGGGGAGGAGCTGATCAGCTTTCACGAAACACTCAACGTTCCCCGCCTGGTCCACCCGGTGGTGCAGGCCATGTTGCCCTGGCGCATGCCGCGGCGTCCCTGAGCCCGTCTGCACACCATCCTCGGCCGCAAGTCAGACCAGGTCAGCGCTGGCAACCGCTGCGCCTTACGTTTGATTACATCGGAGTGACAGCTGTCACTGCTGCTGGGGCCGGTGGCTGCGTTCAAATGAACGCAGTCATGAACTTCACCCATCGCTCGACAAGTACCGCGGGACCACAAGCGGCTGGCGGCTGGCCCAATACGCAGCCAGCGCCGCGGGCTCTGGCCCTAGCCTTGTCACCGCGTCGGACACCACCGCAGCCGTTGCCTGCCCCGCCGCATCGACCCAACGGGCACGCCTCCTCCAGGCAGGACGTGGAGAACTCGATACTGATGGCGACGCAGTTGCAACGGGCACAACAGGGCGAGGAGCGGCAGCGGGGCCACGCCAACAGATGGCGCAAAATTGCGCGCTCACTGCAACAAATCGACCAGCAAAAATCACAATTTTTGGCCAAGCTCAGCCATGAGTTGCGCAACCCCATGGCGCCGCTCAGCCATGCCTTGCAGATGCTGCTCGATCGGCCCGATCAGGAGCAACAGGTGGTGCATACCTGCACCATGATGCAACGCCAAATCGATCACCTGCGCAATTTGGTTGACGAGTTGCTCGACATCGAACGCATCGCACGCGGCAAGATCGAGCTGCGCCTTCAGACCGTCGATTTACAGGAGGTGATACGCCGTGCGCTTGATTTAAGTGCCCCGAACCTGACCGAACGCGGCCATCGGCTGCTGGTGCAGGTGCCTGAATCGGCCGTGCGAATACAGGCTGACGCTGCGCGCCTGACTCAGGTGCTGGTCAACCTGCTCAACAACGCGGCAAAGTACACCCCCCCCGGAGGTCAGATCAGTGTGCGGGCGCACATCCTCACACAACGGGCAGTGATCAGCATCGAAGACAACGGCGTCGGGATTCCAGCCACCGATCTGCCACATGTGTTTGATTTATACCGCCAGGTCGATCGCCATCTGCACATGTCTCAGGGCGGTCTGGGCATTGGCCTGGCGCTGGCCAAACAGTTGACCGAGCTGCACGACGGGCACATCACCGCACGCAGCGCAGGACCGGGTCTGGGCAGCATCTTCACGCTGGAATTGCCCATTGACGGCTACGCAGCAGCCTTCGAGGCGCCGGCCCACGGTGAACAAGCCACAGCACACGGCAGAGTCGTGACGGGTTGGCGGATTTTGGTGGTCGACGACAACACCGATGGCGCCGATACCCTGAGTGCAGCGCTGCAATACAGCGGTCACCAAACCTGGGTGGCCTACAGCGGCGCCAGCGCACTGGACCTGGCAAGATGCCACCACCCCCACGCGGCGCTGGTAGATCTGAGCATGCCCACCATGGACGGATTTGAGCTGGCCCAACGCTTTCGGGATGATGGCCTGGGTACGGTCTTGGTGGCCATGACCGGCTGGGGGTCGGCCAGCGATCGCCAGCGCTGCCAAGCGGCGGGCTTTGCGGCCCATCTGGTCAAGCCAGCCGATTTGGCCACAATAGAAACCACGCTGGACGCTCTGCTGAGCAAGGACTCCAAGCACCCACAACAGGGCCAGCGATCCCCGCTGGCCAGCTAGCGGGCCGTGCGACGCAGCACCTGCTGACGCTCGAACAGCTCGATCATCCAGCCCACGCGCTGACCCAGCGGGCGACGCAGCATGTGGACCGTGCGCATGGACAGTGGCTGCGCCCCCGCCCGAACGCAGACATCCACCAGGTAAGCAATGGCCGGCAAAGGCGCGCACTGTGCCCACTGAGGCGAAGCAGCATAGGGCCACCAGGCCCGGCTGAGCAAGGCCAGTTTGCGCGAGCGACCCACCACAGCGCGGTGGTCCACAGGGTTGAGGCCATCGCGTCGCAACTGCTGGCCAATCTCGGCATAAATCAGACGGGCTGCCAAGATGGCCGCCCTGCAGTCGCGCGGCAGTCCTGCAACGCCCGAAGTGGCCTGCTGATAAAGCCGATCCGCCTCCTGCAACAAGCGCTCCACCACCTGAGAAAGTGCCGGGCTGATACGAGGCTGCTGCAGCCACTGATCAGGGTCAATGCCAGCGTCTGTCAGCCATTGCCGCGGAAGATAAAGACGGCCGTTTCGGGCGTCCTCACCCACATCCCGGGCGATATTGGTCAGTTGCATGGCCACGCCGAGCTCGCAGGCGCGCGCCAGCGTGGCCGCATTGCGCCCGCCCATGATCCAGCACATCATCGCACCCACGCTGCCCGCCACCCGGGCGCCATAGGCGTGAACGTCTTCAATGCTCTGGTACTGGCGCGCTTGTGCATCCCAGGCAAAGCCCTCGAGAAGCGCGTCAAGCAAGGCGCGCGGCAAGCTGTACTCGTGAACCACCACAGCCAAAGCGCGATCTTCCACAAAGGCCTCGGGCCTGTCGTCATAGATCTGATCAAGGCGGCGGTGCAACTGCTGCAAGCTGGCATGCATATCGCCACCGGCAGCTTGAGCCTGATCAACCAGATCGTCGGCCACCCGGCAAAACGCATACAGGGCGATGCTGGCCGCTCGCATGCGGGCAGGCAAGAGCCGGCTGGCTGCAAAAAAACTCTTGGAGCCGCCGCGCATCATCTCCACGCAAGCGAGCAAGTCCTGCTGGCGGCGCAGTGCCTGGGTCTGGGCAGTTGGCATCAACATTTAAGCTCCTACCAGCGAGGGCAATCCACGCTCGAGATAGTCAAGTGCATCGGGTACCACCTGATCCAAAGCCTTGGCCGACATCAAAACGCCGGGAACCCCTGCACCGGGATGGGTACTGGCGCCCACCATGAACAGCCCCGGCACATCCTCACTGCGGTTGTGCGGTCGGAAATAAGCGCTTTGCAGCAGCAAGGGCTCCAGACCAAATGCCGCCCCCTTCGCGAATGTGCTGAGAAAGCCCCGGCAGCACCGTGCGCTCGAGCGCTTGAGCAACGGCTTGGCGATAGGGCTCCGCGTGTTTCTTCCAATCGGTGCCGCTGTCGAGGTGGGGCACCGGCGAGAGCACGTAAAACGTGTCGCAGCCTGGCGGCGCCATGGACGTGTCGGTGGCGCTGGGGCGGTGCAAGTACAGGCTGAAATCCTCAGACAGGCGGTGGCGCTTGAAAATATCGGTGAGCAGTTCCTTGTATCGCGGCCCGAGCACCATCATGTGGTGCGGCACATCGTCGTAACGCCGGTCCGTGCCGAAGTACCACACAAACAGGCTCATGGAGTAGCGGCCGCGGGCGATGCGCCGGTCCGTCCAGCTGCTGCGCAGCTCTGGAGCGACCAGATTTTTATAGGTCCAGGCCGCATCGGCGTTGGAAACGACGATATCTGCATACAGATTCTGCGCATTGGCCAAGGTCACACCGCTGGCCCGGCCGTCTTGCACATCAATGCGAGCGACCTCGGCGTTACAGCGCAATTGCCCGCCCAGGCTCTCCAGGAGCTTGACCATGCCTTGAATCAGCGAACCGGTACCTCCCATGGTCCAATGGACGCCAAACTGCCGCTCCAAGGCGTTGACCAGGCTGTAGACGCAGGTGACCGAATACGGGTTGCCGCCGATGAGCAGGCTCTGCAAGCTCATGGCCATGCGAAGCTTGGGGTGCTTGAGGTGGCCGGCCACCATCTGGTGCAGGCTGCGCCAGCCACGCATCCGAGCGATCGCGGGCAGCGCCTGCAGCAAATCGACCACCGTGTTGAACGGGCGGGTGCCCAGCACCTCAAATCCGCGCCGGTGGCAGTCGTCGGCCTCGCGCATGAAGTTTTCAAACCCGGCTGCATCGCTCGGGCTGATGCGGCGCACCTCGGCACGCATGCGCTCCACATCGCCGCTGTAATCGAAGTGATCCCCGTCATCGAAGCGGATCCGATAAAACGGGTCGAGGCACTTGAGCGTGACATGATCGGAAAGTCGCTGACCCGCCAATTGCCACAACTCCTCGAGCAGAGCAGGCACCGTGATGATGGTCGGACCTGCATCGAAAACATGGCCATTGACACGGTGCACATAAGCGCGCCCACCGGGTGCATCAAGCTTTTCGAGCACTGTCACCTGCCAACCACGCAATTGCAGTCGGATCGCAGCCGCCAATCCACCAAAGCCACTGCCAATGACAATGGCCCGCGGCCTCTGGGTACTGCCAATGAGTTGACGCGTCTCCAGAAAGTTGATCGCATTCATGGGGCATCGGCCTTCGCAGTGTGAGTCGACAAAGCCACAGCCGAAAGGGGCACACCCGCCGACTGCCCCAGCGGCACACTGGAGACACGCTGACCC
>JAJTGH010000004.1 GCA_021299555.1 Comamonadaceae bacterium | reverse complement strand
GGCGCAATTCATCATTGCTCACCCGCTTGATGCCCCAGCGCATGCCTTGCGCGCTGTTCGGGCTGTCGGCATCGGGCGGGCCAAACATGGCCAGGCATTTCCACCACCAGCGGTTGACTGAGTCCTGCACCATCTCCCGCTGGGCCGGCGTGCCGCGCATCATCACCAGCAAGGCTTCATAGCCCTGGCGCTGGTGAAAGCTTTCTTCCTTGCACACCCTCACCATGGCGCGGGCGTAGGGGCCGTAGCTGCAGCGGCACAGTGGAACCTGGTTCATGATGGCTGCGCCGTCGACCAGCCAGCCGACCACGCCCACATCGGCCCAATTGAGGGTGGGGTAGTTGAAGATGGAGCTGTATTTGGCCCGGCCAGTGTGCAGCGCGTCGAGCATCTCGTCGCGGCTGGTGCCCAGGGTTTCGGCGGCACTGTACAGGTACAGGCCATGGCCGCCTTCATCTTGCACCTTGGCGATCAGGATGGCCTTGCGCTTGAGGCTGGGCGCGCGGCTGATCCAGTTGCCCTCGGGCAGCATGCCCACGATCTCGCTGTGCGCATGCTGGCTGATCTGGCGCACCAAGGTCTTGCGATAGGCCTCTGGCATCCAGTCTTGGGGCTCGATGCGGCCGTCTGCGTCGATGCAGGCGTCAAAGCGCGCCATGCGATCGGCCGGTTCGGTGCTGGGCAGCGGCTTGACGGTGCGGCTGCCGGCCTCATCGGGAACACTCATGGATTGGGTGTACATCCAACAACTCCTCAATAAAACGAAATCACTTCAAGGCCGGCCGCTCGTCCCAGACCCGTCGGGCCTTGCCGGTCTCGTTTTGATGTGGTCGGCCACCGACCGTGCCACGGCAGCACGTTTGTCGGCACCGATGCTGCTTGCTGCAGGCTGCAGCTCGCAGCGCACCTGCACGTTGTCGAGATGGCCTTCGCGGGTCAGCACGATCTGGTAATTGCCCGACAGCTCGGGCTCGCGCAGGATCTGCTCCTCGATCTGCGTCGGAAACACATTGACGCCGCGCACGATCAGCATGTCGTCTGAGCGGCCGACGATGCGGCCCATGCGCCTGAAGGCTCGGCTGGTGGGGGCCAGCAGACGGGTCAGGTCGCGGGTGCGATAGCGGATGATGGGCAGGGCCTGCTTGGTCAGCGAGGTAAAGACCAGCTCGCCTTCTTCGCCATCGGCCACCGGCTCGCCACTGATCGGGTCAATGATCTCCGGGTAAAAATGGTCTTCCCAGATCACCGGCCCGTCTTTGCTTTCGATGCACTCGCATGCGACGCCCGGCCCCATGACCTCAGACAGGCCGTAGATGTCGACCGCATCGAGCCCGAGCTTGCGTTCGATTTCTGCTCGCATGCCTTCGCCCCAGGGCTCGGCCCCGAAGATGCCCACTTTGAGCGAGATGTCTTGCGGGGCGATGCCCAGGCGTTCGAATTCTTCGGCGATCACCAGCGAATAAGAGGGCGTGACCATGATGACCTCGGGCTTGAAGTCCAGGATCAGCTGCACCTGCTTTTCGGTCTGGCCGCCCGACATGGGCACCACGGTGCAGCCCAGGCGCTCGGCGCCGTAATGCGCGCCCAGGCCGCCAGTGAACAGGCCGTAACCGTAGGCCACATGCACCATGTCGCCGCGCCGCCCGCCGGCGGCGCGAATGGAGCGGGCCATCAGGTGGGCCCAGTTGTCGATGTCGGTCTGGGTGTAGCCCACCACGGTCGGCTTGCCCGTGGTGCCCGAGGAAGCGTGAACCCGCACCACCTGATCGCGTGGCACAGCAAACAGCCCGAACGGGTAGTTGTCGCGCAGGTCGGCCTTGTTGCTCAAGGGAAAGCGGGACAGATCGGCCAGGCTGCGCAGATCGTCCGGGTGCACGCCGTGCGCATCGAACTTGCGCCGGTAGTGCGGGACGTTGTCATAGGCGTGGCGCAAAGACCACTTGAGCCGCTCGAGCTGCAAGGCCGCCACTTCATCGCGGCTGGCCCTCTCGATCGGCTCCAGGTCGCCGGGGCGGGGCGTCTTGACGGGCATGGTGTCTCCTGAATTTTTTCGGATTTCGTGCGGCAGCTGCGTCAGCCCCGTGCCTGCGGGCCTGCAATGACCTCGCCGTCTATGCGGTGGCTCTTGCCGCGAAACAGGGCCACGGTTTTGCCACCGCGTATGCGCACCGTGATGTCATAAATCCCTGTGCGGCCCGAACGTGAACGCTCGAGCGCCTCGGCCTCCAGCACATCGCCCAAACGGGCTGGTGCCAGAAAGTCGATCTGGCAGGCTGAGGCCACCGCGTTCTGGTTGTAGCTGTTGCAGGCAAAAGCGAAGGCGCTGTCGGCCAGCAGAAACATGAAGCCGCCGTGGCACATATCGTGGCCGTTGAGCATGTCTGACCGCACGGGCATTGACATCACGGCCTGGCCGGGCGCGATGCGGTCGATCGACATGCCCAGACCCTGGGTGGCCCGATCACGGGCCCACATGGCCTGTGAGCTGGCCTCGGCCAATGCCTGCGCAGCGGAGGTAGATTCGGCGTGGTTCATGATGGCGTGATGAAGGTTTGCCCGACTCAGCCGCCGTGAAAGCGCGGTGCGCGCTTTTCCAGAAAGGCCGTGACGCCCTCCACATAGTCGGCACTGCGACCAAGCTCGTGCATCAACAGGGCTTCGTAGGCCAGATGCTCACCCAGGCTGTGCGCCTGCGCGGCCAGCATGGCCTGACGGGTGCGCACCATGGCATGCGTGGGCAGTTGCACGAGTTGGGCACACAGCGCATCGACCGCGCTGGCCAGTTGGTCGTCGGGGTGGCATTCCCAGATCAGGCCCCACTGCGCGGCCTTGGCCGCCTGCAGCTTGTGGCCCGTCAGGGCCAGGCCCATGGCGCGGGCCAGGCCCAGGCGCTGCGGCACCGCCCACGAGGCCCCTGTGTCGGGGATCAGGCCGATCTTGGCAAACGGCAGCATGAAGGCGGCCGACTCGCCCGCCAGCACCATATCGCAGGCCAGCGCCAGGCTGGCGCCAGCACCCGCGGCAATTCCTTGCACCATGGCCACCGTGGGCATGCGCAGCTCGGTCAGTCGCACCACCAGTGGCCCGTAATCGCGCTCGACCACTGCGCCCAGTGAAGGCGGCGGCTCGCCCGGCTTGAAGGCCACGGCCGGGTCGGCCAGGTCTTGCCCAGCGCAAAAGCCCTTGCCCTCGGCCCCGAGCACCAACACGCGCGCGCTGGCCAATGGGCCCTGGCCTCGCTGCAGCGCGTCGAGCACCTCGCGCAGTTCGGCATGCATTTGGCCGGTGAACGCATTGAGCTTGTCGGGCCGGCACAGCGTCAGCCGAGCCACCGCGCCATCGAGCGCGAAACGCAGCGTCTTCAAAGCATCGAGAGCCATGGGGATGTCCTTCAGTCTTGGATGTGCTGGCGCCGCTGCACCACGCGAAAGCGATTGGCCACAAGGGCCGAATCCGAATAGCTGGCATTGGCTGCCGGGTTGCCGCCGGTGGCGTGATAGTCTGAATAGGCCGCCGTCTGATTGACGAACACCGCCCCGGTCAGGTTGATCGACAGCGCCACGCGGCTGCGCCAGGTCGCCTCGGTCATGGCCTGGATCACTGGCTCGCGGGTGCTGTAGACCCCGACGGTCAGCGCGCCATGCTCGCGCACCATGCGCTCAGACAGTTTGATGCCCGCTTCGGTGCTGGGCACCGTCACCACAGAGGCGATCGGGCCGAAGCGCTCATGCATATAGGCTTGTTCGTCGGCTGCGTCGCAGGCCAGCAGCACCGGTGTGCGCACCCGCGCGCCAGCAAACTCCGGGTGGGTCAAGGCGGCCGAGGGGCGAACCACGCGCCCCCACTGCCCCGACTGGGCCGTTTCAATGCGCGCCAGTGTGTCGGTGGACTGGATGGCGCCGAGCACCGCGCAAGCCACCTCGGGTTTGGCCAGCAGGCGGTCAATGGCGGCGGCCAGATCGGTCTGCACCGCTTGCACGCTCTTGGGGCCTTCGTCGGTATCGATGCCGCCTTGCGGCACCAAGATCGCCTGCGTGGTGGTGCACATCTGGCCCGAATACAGGCACAGGGTGAAGGCCAGGTTGTCCATCATGGCCTTGTAGGCCGAGGTGGAGTCGATCAGCACATGGTTCAGGCCGGCCAGTTCGGCATACACCTGGGCCTGCTTGCAATGGGCCATCAACCATTGGCCAAAGGCATTGCTGCCGGTGAAGTCGATCGAGGCCACTGCCGGGTGTGTGGCCAGAGCCTGCGTCTGCTCGGGCTGGTCGGTCACAAACAGGCTCACCAGATTTGGGTCCAGCCCCTGGGCCGCCAGCAGGTCGCGCAACACCCGCACCGTGATGGCGGCAGGCAGTACCGCATGCGGATGCGGCTTGACAATCACCGCATTGCCGGTGGCCAGCGCCGCAAACAGCCCGGGGTAGGTGTTCCAGGTGGGGAAGGTGCCACAACCGATCACCAACGCCACGCCCCGCCCCACGATCTCAAATTGCTTGCGCATGCGGATCGGCGGGTTCTTGCCCTGCGGCTTTTCCCAGACCGCTTCGGCCGGAATTCGGCTTTGTTCTTCCCAGGCATAAGCCACCGCTTCCAGCGCGCGGTCTTGTGCGTGCGGGCCCCCGGCCTGAAACGCCATCATCCAGCCTTGCCCTGTGGTGGCCATGACCGCATGCGCAATCTCAAAACTTCGCGCATTGAGCTCGGTGATGGCCTGAACGCACAGGCCCACCCGCTCGCGCGCACCCAGGGCCTGCCAGGCCGGCATGGCTGCCTTGGCCGCGTCGAGCAAAGCCTGCGGATCGCACTTCGGGTAGGACACACCGAGCTTGACGCCGTAGGGCGAAACCTCGGGCGAGAGCCACTGACCCTGCCCGGGCTGATTCAATTCAAATTTTTGACCCTGATACAACTCAAAAGCAGCCTTTCCATCGGCTGGTGCAGACTCACCATAGACCTTGGGGCTGGGCATTTCAGAGAACGCAGACCAGTACCCCCGCACTTTGGCGGCCTGCACAGCCTTTTCAATCAGGTCCTGATGGCGGTCGAAGAAAGACATGGGCAGCGCTTCCTTTATGTAACAAATTATTTATCTAAAGTAGATTATTTTGAATCAATTTGAGCCGAGGCAGTGCCTTTTTGGAGTCCGGAATATAAGGGTTTACCCGTGTTTATTGGTCGCTGGCCCGGGGTCGCTAACCAACTGCCAGATCTCGGCCGATTTCAGACCAGAGGGGGAACCGTGCCACCGCCTGTGCTGCGACGGCGTATTCGATGCGGCTGCACTCGAGCAGAGCGCCCACGCCGGATCCGCCCCTGCCGATCGGGTGGTTTGAGTGCTCGCATCACAAAATCTTCGATAAAAACGCTCGTGTTCGAACCGACTGGGGCCGGCTGAAGAACTCCTGGGGAGGGGCTTGCTCGATCAGGCAGCCCTGGTCCATGAAGACCATGGTGTCGGCCACGCGCCGCGCAAAGCCCATTTCATGGGTGACGCACAGCATGGTCATGCCAGACTCGGCCAATTCGGTCATCACGTCGAGCACTTCTTTGATCATTTCGGGGTCCAGCGCCGAGGTCGGTTCGTCAAACAGCATGACCTTGGGCTGCATGCACAGTGAGCGGGCGATGGCCACGCGTTGCTGCTGACCGCCCGAGAGCTGTGCGGGGAATTTGTCGGCCTGCTCGGGGATGCGTACCCTTTGAAGCAATTGCATGGCCCGCTCGCGTGCAGCCGATTCGCTCAGACCGAGCACGCGCACCTGGGGCAGGATGCAGTTTTGCAAGACGCTCAGGTGCCCGAAAAGATTGAACTGCTGAAACACCATGCCCATGTCGCGCCGCACCTGCCGCAGGTGGGCGACGTTGTCGGTGATCAATTGGCCTTCAAAGCGAATGCTGCCTTGCTGGTGATGCTCGAGTTGGTTGAGGCAGCGGATCAGCGTGGACTTGCCCGAGCCCGAAGGCCCGCAGATCACCACTTTTTGTCCTGCAGCGACTCTCAGATTGATGTCGCGCAAAACATGGTGCTGGCCAAACCATTTGTTCAGGCCCTCGATTTCTATCAGTGGGGTTGTCATGGGCCAGGCCGATCGGTCTTTTTGATAAGGGTCAGCGGGTGCGTGAATGACGCCGCTCGAGGTAGGCAAAGGTTTGCGACAAGACGAAGCAGATGCACAGGTAGATCGCGGCCGTGAGGATGAATACCTCGAAGACGCGCTGTGTGGATACCTGCACGTCCTGTGCCATGAAAGAGAGCTCCTGAATCGACACCAACGAGACCAGCGAGGAGTCTTTGATCAGCTGAATGAACTGGCCACTGAGTGAGGGCAGCACATTGCGCAGCGCCTGTGGCCAGATGACAAAGCGCATGGCGTCTGTGTCGGTCATGCCCAGGCTGCGCGCGGCTTCGGATTGGCCGGGCGGGACCGATTGCAGCCCGGCGCGCACAATCTCGGTTACGTAGGCCCCGGAGAACACGGATAGGCAGACCAGGCCCAGAAAAAAGTTGTTGATCAAGCTCATCGGGCCGAAGAAGATGCTCAGGATATCTTGCGCCGGCATCGGGAGCGCCGCCACCCGCCGGTCCAAGGCCAGGGCCGGCATGAACTGGCTGGAGATGAAGTAGACGAAGATGAAGACGAACACCACTGGAGGGATGTTGCGCACCGTCATCACGTAACTGCTGGAAATCAATCGGGGCAGCAGCCGCTTGTGGTTGCGCATCCAGCCCATGAGCAGCCCGATGGCCGTGGCAATGAGCATGCCCCAAAGCGCCAGGCGCACCGTGGTCATCAGCCCCTGCAGCAGCAGGTTGGGCACCCAGCTGGCGCTCTTGGCGTCGAATTTGAGTACGTAGGGCCACACTGAAGACCAGTCCCAGTTGTAGCTCAGTACGCCCTGGGACTTCCATCCGATGACTGCGGCCACAGAGACGATCAGCACCAGCCAAAAAGCGTCCAGCCGGCCCCATCTGCGCGGTACGGGGGCGGGCGCTGGACGCGGTGCGATCACCGGGTCACCCGGATCGCGGTCGTCAGTGGCCATGACCAGCACTCAAAAAAAGCCCCCGACGCCGCCCAGATCGCCCTTACAGGTTGGGAACCAGAGACGCCCAGTCTTGGGTGCGGAACCAGTATTGGTGGCGCTGCTTGAGCCAGGCCTGGTTTTTGGTGATCCAGTCGTTAAAGCCAGCCATGGCCGCCGGGTTGCCTTTGCGCACCCCAAAGCCCTCGAAGGTGTTGACGATGTTGTCGTTGGTCGGCTTGAACAGTTTTGCGGAATTGCGCAGGGTGAAGAACGAGGGCTTGGGCTCGCTGGAGATCACCGCATGGGCGTTGCCGTTGATCACTTCCTGAAACGCAATGGCGTCGTCGTCAAACTGGCGCAAGGTGGCTTTGGGCCATTTTTCTTCCACGGTCTTGCAGCCCGCTACGCCGCGGCGGCAGGTGAAGGTGACGTTGGGGCTGTTGTAGCCCTCGGGCCATTTCAGGTTGGCCGCCAGCTGTTTGGACGCGGCCACGCCCTGTCCGGAAGTGGAATAGGGCGTTGTGAAGTCGATCTGTTCCTGGCGCGCCGGCGTGATGGTCATGCCGCCAATGATGACGTCGAACTTGCCAGAAATCAGCGATGGGATGATCGCATCCCAGGCGGTGGGGATCAATTCAAGCTGCACGCCCAGATCTTGAGCCAGCTTGGTCGACACATCGATCTCAAAGCCCACCCAGCTGCCTTGCTTGTCGCGCATGGCCCATGGCACGAAGCTGGAAAAGCCCACCTGGAGCTTGCCCCGTTTCTTGATGGTATCGATCAGGTTTTCTTGTTGGGCGTGTGCTGTGGTCAGGGCGCCGAATACGGCAACAAGAGCCAGGCCGAAGCTCAGTAAAAGACGGCGAATGCGCATGAAGACACCTCGGTAAAAAAAGTTTTGGGGGTGTGAAGTACCGGGTCAGACTCTATCACCATCTGCGCCTTCTTACGCGCCGCTCCAGGGCGCTGACTGCCAGCGACAAGCTCACGGTGATGCACAAATACAGCGCCGCCGTGGTCAGCCAGATCTCGAACGCCATGAAGGTGTCAGAGATGATGGTGCGCGCCTGCGTGGTCAGGTCAAAAATGGCGATCACACTGACGATGGCCGAATGCTTGACCAAATTGACCAGCACTCCAGCCAGCGGGGGCAGCATCAGGGGCAGCGCTTGCGGCCAGACGATGTCGCGCGCCGTGTCTGCGTCCCCCATGCCCAGACTCAAGGCCGCCTCGCGCTGGCCTTTGGGCACCGCTTGAAGCGCCCCTCGAATGATTTCAGCGGCAAATGAACCCTCGTACAAGGCCAGACACACCACCCCGGTGGCCTCGCGCCCCAGACCCAGGGCTGGCGCCAAGATGAAATAACACACCAGGATTTGAACCAGCAGCGGTGTGTTGCGGATCAGTTCGATGTAAGTCCAGGCCAGTGCACGGCCCACCCGAGACGGAGCCTGACGCATCCAGGCGGTCAGCGCGCCGATCAGCAAAGCAAGCACAGCGCTCTGCCAAGCCAAGTGAAGCGTGACCACCAGCCCCTTGAGCAAGGGCCCCACGATCCACTCGCCGTCGATCACCCTCACCAGGTAGCGTGGAACCCGCTCCCATTTCCACTGGTAGCCCATTTGCGTGGCCCCGTGATAGGCCAGCCCAATGAACAGAGCCACGGCCAGCCCAAACTGCAGCAGTTACCACCAAGATTCTCGGTGCCAAGGCAGACGCTCCGCAGCGGGCGGTTGCCGCGCGTCCAGCGGTTCGATCAAAGCCATGACTTCATTGTGAATTAATTGGGGTCAGAGTCCGATTAATCTTGCGGTCGGGCTTGGTGAGGGCGCGTTGTGCACGACACCTCGCAGTTTGCAGGCTACATGAAGAAGAAAAAATAAATGATGGCCTGCATGCGCCGCAGACCTTCGGTTCGGCCGATCTGCCGGCCCGAGGCATCGTAGATTCTCTCGCCTTCGATGCGGCCCATGGCGGTGCCCGAGGCGCTGTATAGCCGCTCGCCGTCGATGCGCCCGATTTGGCGACCCGATGAGTCGTAGACCCGCTCGCCATCGATGCGCCCGAGCTGGCGCCCCGAGGCGTCGTAGACGGTGTGCCCGTCGACCCGCCCGATTGAGCGGCCTGAGGCGTCGTAGTAGCGCTCGGCATCGACCCGGCCGAGTTGCCGGCCGCCGCTGTCATAGACCCTTTGGGCCTGCGCCACCGGGAGGAGGCAGGCCAGCAGCAGGCCCGCGGTGGCCAGCGTCCGTGTTGCACGTCTGATGTTCATGGTGCAATCTCGCCCCTGACTGCGCTTTACTCGGCCTTGATCCCTGCGGCCTTGACCACAGGGCCGTAGCGCGCCAGGTCGCGGCGGATTTCATCGCCGAATTTTTCGGCGGAGCCGGGGGTCGCGGCGATGCCCAGCTGGTTCAGGCGCTCGCGCACGTCCGGGTCGGCCAGTACGGCGTTGAGTTCGGTGTTGAGCCGCTCGATGATGGCGCGCGGCGTTTTGGCCGGGGCCATGATGCCCACCCAGGAGCTGACGTCAAAGTCGCTCAAGCCTGCTTCGATGAAGGTCGGTACGTCGGGCAAGGCGCGCGAGCGCTGCAGGCTCGAGACGGCCACCGGGTGGATCTTGCCGCTTTTGACATGCTGCACTGCGCCGGCGATGGCGGTGTAAACCAGCGGGATGTTGCCGCCGATCACATCGATCAGCGCCTGGCCACCGCCCTTGTAGGGCACGTGAACCAGATTGGCGCCGGTGCGAATCTTGAGCAGTTCGCCGGCGATGTGCGGTGTGCCGCCGGTGCCCGAGGTGCCGTACGACAAGCCGCCGCTTTGCTTTTTCGACAAATCCAGCACCTCGCGCAGGGTCTTGGCCGGCACGCTCGGGTTGGAGACCAGAATGAGCACCGCATCACCAATCTTGCCGACGGGGGCCAGGTCGCGCACAGTGTCAAAGGGCATCTTGGCAAAGACGTGCGGGTTGATGACCATGGTGCCGTCAAAGCCCAGCACCAGGGTGTAGCCGTCGGGCTCGGCGCTGACGACCATCTGCGTGCCGATGTTGCCCGATGCGCCGGGCTTGTTGTCGACGATGACCTGCTGGCCCAGGCGTTTGGAGAGCTGCTCGGCAATCAGGCGCCCACTGGTGTCGGTCACGCCGCCAGGGGCGAAGGGCACGACCATGCGGATGGGCTTGTTGGGGTAGTTGCTCTGTGCCCAGGTCTGCCCGGCAAGGCCCATGAGGCCAAGGCAGGCAGCCAGTGCGCCGGTGATCCAAGGGCGGCGGGTTGAGGTCTTGTTTTGCATGAAACGGTCTCCTGTTTGAAAGCATTGAGCCTCGGCAGGATAGCCGTTTTTGGGTGCCCCTGTCTTGGGCCAGGAACCTGCCTCAGAGAGCCCAGGCCAGGTGGGCATCGACCTGGCCGGTTTCGGTCAGGTTCTTCAGGCGCTTGAGCCGGGTGAAGGGGCGTGCATTGAAGGTCGCCGCATCCAGGCCGATGCGCGCGAACACGTCGTGCAACTGCTGTGCCCCTTGACGGGCATTCCAGCGGCATTCAAAGCCTGGCAGCTGACGGGCGATCTTGGCGAAGTTGACCCGGTAGCTGCGGTTGTCGTCGCTGGCCTGACCGAGTTCGACCTCGCAGTTCGGATAGACACTGGCAACGATCTGGGCGATGTCACGCACCTGATGGTTGTCGGCGTCGTGTCCCACGTTGAAGATCTCATTGTGGATCGCGGTCTTCGCAGCTTCCAGGGCGCAGGCAACGGCCTCGCATATGTCGAGCACGTGCACCAGCGGTCGCCAGGGCGAGCCGTCGCTGGTCATCACGATTTTGCCGGTGGTCGCAGCCAGCCCACACAGGTTGTTGAGCACGATGTCAAAGCGCATGCGCGGAGAGGCGCCGTAGGCGGTGGCGTTGCGCATGAAGGTGGGAGAAAAATCGCTCGAGGCCAGCGCAGCCACGTCGTGCTCGACCAGCAGCTTGCATCTGGCATAGGCAGTCTGCGGGTGGGTCGCTGAGGTTTCGTCGACCGGTGTGCTGCCCTCGCCGATGCCGTAGACGCTGCACGAGGACATGTAGACAAAACGCTTGACGCCGGCGGCCTTGGCCATCGCGGCCAGGTGCACCGAGCCGCGGTGGTTGATCTCGAAGGTCAGCTCCGGCGAGTTTTCGCACAGGGGGTCGTTGGAGAGCTCGGCCAGATGGACCACGGCCTCGTAGCCGCGCAGGTCTGCCGCCTCGATCTGCCGTATGTCCTTGTTGATGGTGGCGGGGACCTGCGGCACCAGTACGCTGTCGTTGAACAGCCAGCCGTCGCGGTAGTAGCCCGTGTCCAAGCCCGTGAGGTCGTGGCCGCGGCTGCGCAGGTAAGGGGTGAGCAGGCAGCCGATATAGCCCTCAGATCCGGTGACCAGCAGTTTCATGTTGTGCCTTTTGTGGGTTGATGTGTTGCGGAAAAAACCGTTGCATTTGCTCCATCCAAAGCCGATCGCACAAGCGCAATGCGGGCAGTTCCACGTCGTCAAAGGTCAGTACCGTGTCCTGTGTCACCGAGCGGCGCAGGCGGCAGCCTTCGGCCAGGCCCATGGGCAGCAGGTTTTCTCGGCGCGCCGTGCTGGCGTTCTCGGCCAGGCCGTAGCTCATGAAGCCACCCAGGCCGTCGATGGTTTCGTCGGCCTGCAGATCGCGCTTTGCGGTGGCGATGACTTCGACCCGGGGCGCGTCCATCGGCGTCAGCGTGGCGTCTTTGAACAGCACTGCCCGCGCCACGGTGTTGTGCACTTCGAAGTGGCACAGGTGGTAGGGTGTGTAAAAGCAGTACAGCGGACCTTGTCCCAGCTTGTAAAGATGCAGGTAGTGGCGCTGCTGGGGGTGCTCATGGGTGCCGAGCACGTAGACGCCCGGACCGGGGCGCGCGCCCACCACGTAGTCGACGATGCCCGGGCCTTCGATCAGGTCCCACAGGGGGTAAAGATGACCCACGTCTTCAATGGGAGTTCCTGCAGCCACTGTGGGCCCGTGCATGCCGCGGCGGGCCACGCGCATGCCGGTGCCGTTGGCCACGATGGCGTTTTCAAAAGAGATCTTGGTGCCATCGGCAAATGAGGTGACCATCTGCGGGTTCTGGCCCCATTGCGCTGCAAAGCTCGCCTGGGTGGTGGGCGTGCGGTAGGGGTCGTGCAGGCCCTTGATGTTGCCGCACAGCACCGGCTTGACGCCCAGACCTTTGACAAACCTGTAGAGATTCATCATCACGCCGGGCTGATCGCCGTCGGCGCTGGTCAGAATGACGCCGGCGCGCTCGGCGTAGGTTTTTAGGATGGGCCCGAGCGTACCGTCGAGCTCGGCATTCATCAGCACCACGTGCTTGCCGTGGGCGATGGCCTCCAGGGTCACACGGGCAGCGTGTTCGATGGTGCCGGTGACCTCCACGATCGCATCGATCCCATCGGCTCGGCACAGTGCCAGCGCGTCTTCAGTGACCGCAGGGCGCCCTTGTGCGATGGCCTGCTCCAGGTGGGCCCGGCTGTCGGCGCTTACTGCGTGGTCCATACCCGCTTGTTCATAGGCCAGGCGTGCTGCAGCCAGATGCCGGTTGGCTACGGCGGCCACCCGCATGCCGGGCACTGAAAGCACGACCTGCAACACGATGCCGCGTGCCATGAAGCCCGCGCCGATCACGCCGATGCGGATTGGCCGGCCTTCTTGCTGGCGGCGCGCCAAGGCGGTGTCAACGAGGATCATGCGTTCACCACCGGGGTTTCGTGGGCGGGCCAGGCCGCGTCTTTGGTCGAGAGGTGCTTGACGGGCACCGGCCAAGCGATTTCAAAGGCCGAGTCGTCGTAGCGCAGGCCCTGCTCGGCGCCTGGGGCGTAGAAGTTCGATACCTGGTAGCTCACGGCCACGTTGTCGGTGAGCGTCACAAAGCCGTGCGCAAAGCCGCGCGGCACGAGCAACATGCGGCCGTTGTCCGCGCTCAGCTCCATACCCAGCGATTGGCCGTAGGTTGGCGACTGGGGCCGCAGATCGACGATGGCGTCCCAAATGGCGCCATGTTCGCAGCGCACCAGCTTGTCCTCGCTGTGAGGGGCGAGTTGGTAGTGCATCCCGCGCAGGGTGCCGGCGCGGCGGGGCAGCGAGCGGTTGGTCTGCACCAGGCGGATGGGCAAGCCGTATCTGGCAAATTCGCGCTCGCAGTAAACCCGGGCAAACCAGCCGCGTTCGTCTTCATGGCGTTCGGGCTCGATCACGGCTGCGCCGCTGAGCGATGTGGGTGTGATGTGCATCGATGCTCCTTGTGCCTAGCTTGCGTGTGACGGTGTGTATGGCTTACCACTGGCGCCAGGGCGCCTGGCCCTCGCTCCAGAGCGACTCGAGCGTTTGCTTGTCGCGCAGCGTGTCCATGGGCTGCCAGAAGCCGTCGTGGCGATACGCGCTCAGCTGCCCACGTTCGGCCAGCTTCTCCATGGGTTCCCTCTCCCAGACGGTGTCGTCTCCCTCGATCAGGTCCAGCACGTCGGGTTCGAGCACAAAAAAGCCGCCGTTGATCCAGGCGCCGTCACCGTTGGGTTTTTCCTTGAAGCTAGGTACGCGCGTGCTTTGCGCAGACAGGGTGAATGCACCAAATCGACCGGGGGGTTGCACCGCTGTGACCGTGGCCAGTGCTCCTTGATCCCGGTGGAACCCGATCAGGGCCTGGATGTCTACATCGCTCACTCCGTCTCCGTAGGTGCAGCAAAAGGTTTGGTGGGTCAGATAGGGTGCGGCGCGCTTGAGTCGCCCGCCCGTCATGGTCTGCGCGCCGGTGTCCACCAACGTCACGCGCCAAGGCTCGGTGCGCGAGCGCAGCAAAGTGGTCTGACCCTCGCGCATGTCAAAGCGCACGTCGGCGCTGTCTAGGCCGTAGTCGCGAAAGAACCGCTTGATCACCTGACCTTTGTAGCCGCAGCAGATCACGAAGTCGTGCAGGCCGTGGGCCAAGTAGCTCTTCATGATGTGCCACAAGATCGGCTTGCCGCCGATTTCCACCATGGGTTTGGGGCGGATGCTGCTCTCTTCGCTGATCCGTGTGCCCAGGCCTCCGGCCAGGATGACGACTTGCATGGGTGGGTCAGGCCTTTTTGTGGGTGATGCGCTGCAGCGGCGGCCGCTGACGCTCTGCGCTGGATCTGCGAGCAAGGAAGGCGAGTTCACGTGGCGGTACGGGCCATCGGGGTCGGCTCGGCCGCGCCGGCGAGCTGACCGAGCACCAGATGCCGCACGGGCGCCTGCGGATCGTCCGGGAATTTGCGGGCAAACCAGGCGGCGCAGCGGCGCAGCGGTTCAAGCTGGTCTGTGCCCAATTGGCTGGGGTGAGCGCCGTCAAAGCGTGCGATCCGATGGTTCATGGGGCCACGCCGCGGTCGCAAGTGCATCAGCAAGCTGGGCAGCAAAAATTCCTCGGCAAGGTGCATGCGCTCGAAGTAATCACGCAGCCCCGGCTGTTCGTAGGCCTTGACCAGGCCTTCGGCGACCGATCGTCTCGCGCCAAACCACACGCTGCCATAGTGCAGGCTCAGTCGCGTTGCACCAAAGCGTCGATCCCAGGTGCGCTGCCCCATTGCTTTGAGTGGCCAGCCGGCCATCGCTGCCCATGCCGAGCTTGATTTGCCCGTGCGCAGCCAGACGCCAGCCTCGTCGCGCCGACCGGCGCTCTGGCCGTAGTAAAGCGCGACCAGTCGACGCGCCAGCTTATGCCCCAGGCTGCCTTTGGTCGTCCAGGCCCGGTAGCCCACCGACAGGCGGGCGTCGAGGTCGTGGCGCAGGTCGATGGCGTCAAAGTGCGCGTCGAGGGTGCCGTTGACGTGTCGCTCAAACTCACGCAAGGGCTTGATTGGCAGGCAAGTGGGGCTGAGCAGCTGCAGGTAGTCGAAGTCCATGTGTGCCAGTGCGTGCCGCAGGCCTTTGAAGATGCCATCGACAAAGCCAAACTGCCCCCAGCCGGTGGGCACCGGATCGGTTACAAAACGCACATTGGGCGCGCTGAGTTTGAAGTCGGGCGATTGGCTGAAGTCGTGATGCACCAGCACCGGGTGCGGCGCCAGAGCGCGAGCGAGTTGATCGACCGTACCGGGCTGCGCCACGGCCGACATCACCAAAAACACGATGCGCGGGGGTCTTCGCTGCAGCGCCATGGTCAGCGGGCCATGGCCTTGCATAGGCCAGGCTTTGCCTGCTGGCGCTGGTTGGAAATTCACAGGCGCCGTGCGGGCGCGGGTCGCGCCAGAGGCAGATGTGAGCGTCGTGTGAGAGTCTGGCGCAAGCGCCAAGGTGTTGCCCTGCATGGTCATTGTTTTCAATCGGATGCGTCGATTCTGTGCATGACGCGTCCGAGATTCAATGGCCCCGCAAGGGGTCGCGACGGTGGTTGACGGCCCCTAGGCGTGGCGACCTACAAAGCCTTGTAGGCGCCTGGCTCGGCAGGGGCGCAGACCGACCTCAGGCAGTCAATTGGTGGTGGCGCAGCCGCAATCTAGAGGCACTGGAGTGCCCGAGTTCTGGCCGCTTGGGGCAGGCAGCGGCGCTGCCGCCTGTCCTCACTGTCCTCTCAAGCCAAGGCCTTGATCACCGCTTGCCCCATTTGCGCCGTGCTGACTTTCTGGGTGCCTGGACTGTGAATGTCGGCGGTGCGCAAGCCCTGGGCCAGCACCGTCTTGACCGCCGCTTCGATCCGATCTGCCGCTTCGCTCTGGTTCAGGCTAAAGCGCAACATCATGGCAGCGGACAAGATGGTGGCCAGCGGATTGGCGATGCCCTGGCCTGCGATGTCGGGCGCGCTGCCATGGCTGGGCTCGTACAGGCCTTGGTTCTTGGTGTTCAGGCTGGCCGAGGGCAGCATGCCGATCGAGCCGGTGAGCATGGACGCTTCATCGGAGAGGATGTCGCCAAACATGTTGCCGGTCACCACCACGTCAAAACGCTTGGGTTCCTTGACCAACTGCATCGCAGCGTTGTCCACGTACATGTGGTCCAGTGCGATATCCGGGTAGTCCTTGTGCACCTCGATCACGATGTCTTTCCAGAACTGAAAGGTCTCGAGCACGTTGGCCTTGTCCACGCTGGTCACGCGCTTGCTCCGCTTGCGAGCGGCCTCGAAGGCCACGCGCGCGATGCGCTCGACCTCGGGCCGGGTGTAGCGCATGGTGTCAAATGCTTCATCGGCCCCGGCAAATGCGCCATCCGGTGATACGCGGCGGCCACGCGGCTGGCCAAAATAAATGTCGCCAGTCAACTCACGGATGATGAGAATGTCCAGCCCAGAGACCAGCTCGGGCTTGAGGCTCGAGGCCCCGACCAACTCTTCGTAGCAAATGGCCGGTCGAAAGTTGGCGAACAAGCCCAGGTTTTTGCGCAGCCCCAAAATGGCCTGCTCGGGGCGAAGCGGGCGATCGAGCTTGTCGTACTTCCAGTCGCCGACCGCACCAAACAAGATGGCGTCCGATTCTTTGGCCAACTTGAGCGTCGATTCGGGCAACGGATGGCCGTGGGCCTCGAAGGCGGCGCCGCCAACCAAGGCGTGCTCCATCTCCAGATTCAAGTCCAGGGCTTCGAGCACCTTGACGGCCTGAGCAACGATTTCAGTGCCGATGCCATCACCGGGAAGAACTGCGATTTTCATTTCAAACTTTCATGATGTGCCGCCCGCGCATCCTTGGGGCTGCGGGCCTGGAGGCGGGCGCGACAGTGGCCGACGAATGCGCGGTCCGCACAGGGGTGAACTCAGTTGAAGGAATGGGCCAGCCAGGGCTTGGCCGCAAGGCGCTGCGCCTCGAAGCTCTGGATCTTGTCTTTGTGGCGCAGCGTCAGGCCGATGTCGTCCAGACCGTTGAGCAGGCAGTACTTGCGAAATGCGTTCACATCGAACGCGATTTCTTCGCCCTGGCCTTTGACGATGCGCTGGCGCTCGAGATCGACGGTGAGCGTATAGCCCGGGAAGGCGCCGACTTCGTTGAACAGCTGATCGATCTGCGCTTCGCTCAGCACGATAGGCAGCAGGCCGCTCTTGAAGCAATTGTTGAAGAAGATGTCTGCATAGCTCGGTGCCAGGATCGCTCGAAAGCCGTACTGCCCGATGGCCCAGGGAGCATGTTCACGCGACGATCCACAGCCAAAATTTTTGCGTGCCAGCAGCACGCTGGCGCCCTTGTAGCGAGCCTGGTTGAGCACGAAGTCGGGGTTGATCTGACGCTCGCTCTCGGGTTTTCCGTAGTAGCCCGGATCTTTGTAGCGCCACTCGTCAAACAGGTGGGGGCCAAAGCCGGTTTTGCGGATGGACTTGAGGAACTGCTTGGGCATGATGGCGTCGGTGTCGACGTTGGCGCGGTCGATTGGCGCCACGATGCCGGTGTGGGTGGAAAATTTTTGCATGATGCTTTACTTCTTGGCAGCGCCTTCGATGGCCGAACCGAGTTTTTCGATGTCTTGACCAATGCCGCGCACGGTGTTGCAGCCGCCGAGGGCGAGCACGGCTGAAATCAAGCCCAGGCTGATGAGTGTTTTCATGGTTTCTATCCTTTGGATCAAGCGAATTTGCGTATATCGACAAAATGGCCGTGAACGGCTGCGGCAGCGGCCATGGCCGGGCTGACCAGGTGGGTTCGACCGCCTGCACCTTGACGGCCCTCGAAGTTGCGGTTGCTCGTCGATGCGCAGCGCTCCCCGGGCTCGAGCCGGTCGGCGTTCATGCCCAGGCACATTGAGCAACCGGGCTGTCGCCATTGAAAGCCCGCCGCGGTGAAAATCTTGTCCAGACCTTCGGCCTCAGCCTGCGCCTTGACCAAGCCAGAGCCAGGAACGGCCAGAGCCAGCTTGACGTTGGGCGCCACACGGCGGCCGATTTTCTTGATGATCGCAGCGGCCTCGCGCATGTCTTCGATCCGGCTGTTGGTGCACGATCCAATGAAGACCTTGTCAACAAAGATATCGTTGATCGGCTTGCCCGGCTGCAAGCCCATATAGCCCAGGGCGCGCTCGATGGCGTCGCGTTTGACCGGGTCTTTTTCCCTGTCTGGGTCGGGCACGCGGTCTTCAATGGACAACACCATTTCCGGCGACGTGCCCCAGGTCACTTGGGGCCGGATCTGACTGGCATCGATCTCGACCACAGCGTCAAACTTGGCATCCGCATCCGACTGCAGTGTTTTCCAATACTGCACAGCCAGGTCCCACTCGGGGCCGCCAACAAACTGTCCGGTTTTTGGGTCGGTGCCTGGCGCCATGGCCCGGCCTTTGACGTATTCAATGGTTTTGGCATCGACGGCCACCATGCCGGCGCGCGCGCCCGCTTCGATGGCCATGTTGCACACCGTCATTCGGCCTTCCATGCTCAGGTCACGAATGGCCGAGCCAGCAAATTCGATCGTGTAACCCGTGCCGCCGGCGGTACCGATCTTGCCGATGATGGCCAGCACGATGTCTTTGCCGGTCAGGCCCGCAGCCAGTTTGCCCTCGACCTTGACGAGCATGTTCTTGGCTTTTTTGGCCAGCAGCGTCTGAGTGGCCAGCACGTGTTCAACCTCGCTGGTGCCGATGCCATGGGCCAGGGCGCCAAACGCGCCGTGCGTGGCCGTGTGCGAGTCACCGCAGACCACGGTCATTCCTGGCAGCGTGGCGCCGTTTTCCGGGCCAATGACGTGCACGATGCCCTGGCGCTTGGAGAGGAAGGGAAAGTAGGCCGCGGCCCCGAACTCCGCAATGTTTTTGTCCAGCGTGACGATCTGCTCCTTGCTGATCGGATCGGTCAGTCCGTCGTAGCCATTTTCCCAGCCGTCGGTTGGAGTGTTGTGGTCGGCAGTGGCCACCACAGAGCTGATGCGCCAGACCTTGCGGCCCGCTTCGCGCAAGCCCTCGTAAGCCTGAGGGCTGGTCACCTCGTGCGTTAGGTGCCGGTCGATGTAGAGCACGGTGGTGCCGTCTTCTTCGGTGTGAACGACGTGTTCGTCCCAAAGCTTGTCGTAGAGTGTGCGTCCCATGGTGGTCTTTCTTGTGCGCTGTGGTGGATAAGGAGATAAAAATCAGGCGGCCAGACGTTGCGAGTCGATGGGCTGGCTTTGAAGATGCTCGACCAGCAGGCGCGCCGTGACCGGCAGAGTCGAGAAGTCCCGCGCGACCATGCACAACTGGCGCTCGGCCCACGCGTCGCTCAGGTGTACCGATTCGAGCTGGCCCACGCCTCGCATGAGCTCGAACGCCCGCTCGGGCATCACGCCCACGCCCAGGCCGTTGTCTATCATGCGGCACATGGCATCCAGACTGGTGACATGAATGCGCAGCTTGATGGTTCGCCCGGCAGCCTCGGCGGCTTGGCGCAAAGCCACATAGATGGAGCTTGTCGAGTGCAGGCCCACCTGGTCGAAGTCCAGCGTATCGGCATAGGTCACCGCGCCACCGCGGGCCAGATCGTGGCCGCGCGGCACGATCAGCACCAGCCGGTCGCGTCGGTAGGGCAGACTTTGTAAATCACCAAAGCCTGCCGCTGTGTTGCAGATGCCCAGATCGGCCGCGCCCTCTTGCACCGCGCGGATCACCTCGGCGCTCAGGTGCTCTTCCAGATCGATCTTGACTTGATCGTGTTGGCCGATGAAGGCACCGAGGTCTTCGGGCAGGAACTGCACGATGGCTGAGATGCTGGCATGCACGCGCACATGACCGCGCACGCCATCGGAGTATTCGCTCAGCTCGCCTTGCATTTTCTCCAGGCTAAACAGCACCGAGCGGGCATGGTGCAGCAGGCTTTCACCGGCTGGCGTGAGGTCCACGCCGCGGGTGTGACGGTAAAGCAGGGGCGTGCCCACCGTCGCTTCAAGTTCGGACAGGCGCTTGCTGATCGCCGATGCGGCAATGAACTCACGCTCGGCCGCACGGCCGATGCTGCCGAGCTCGCACACGGCCACGAAGAGCTGCAGCGAAGTCAGGTCTATGCGGCGGGCGAAATTGCGTTCGGAGCGTTTCATGAAGGTGGGGCATCGCATTTAGCGATGGGTAACGTATTTTGCACTCTAAAAAACCGATTGGCATTCTCCAAACACGATGGCGGGCCTGCCCGACGGTGCCTGCTTACCCATGATTAGGCGCCTGCCTTTGCCGCAGCTGGCATGAGGTGGACGATCACCGCTGCGGCGCCATGATGGGAGCGCCGGGAGACGTTCGCGAAGTCGGGTACAGCGCACAGGCGCAACGCTTCAGGGAAAAATTGGACTCTGACCCCAATTAATCAGGGAAAGAAATTGGATTCTGACCCCAATTAACTGACCCCAATTAAATGTGACCCCAATGAATGGAAAAGCCCGCCGAGGCGGGCTTGGGGCTGGGTGCTGACGATCAGCGCTGTGCGAGCGGCTTGACGCTGCGGGCCACCGAGCCGGTGAACAGCTGGCGCGGGCGGCCGATTTTGTATTCGGGGTCGCCAATCATCTCGTTGAGCTGGGCAATCCAACCCACAGTGCGGGCCAGGGCGAAGATGCCGGTGAACAGGTTGACCGGAATGCCGATGGCGCGCTGCACGATGCCCGAGTAGAAGTCCACGTTCGGGTAGAGCTTGCGCTGCACGAAGTAGTCGTCTTCCAGCGCAATTTTCTCCAGCTGCTTGGCCAGCTTGAACAGCGGATCGTTTTCCAGACCCAGTTCAGTGAGCACTTCATTGCAGGTCTCTTGCATGAGCTTGGCGCGGGGGTCGTAATTTTTGTAGACCCGATGACCAAAGCCCATGAGCTTGACGCCCGAGTTCTTGTCCTTGACCTGGTTCATGAACTCGCCGACCTTGGCCACGCCACCCATTTTCTGGATGTCTTCGAGCATGTTCAGGCAAGCCTCATTGGCCCCGCCGTGGGCCGGGCCCCACAGGCAGGCCACGCCGGCTGCGATGGCCGCAAACGGGTTGGTGCCCGACGAACCACACAGACGCACGGTGGAGGTCGAGGCGTTTTGCTCGTGGTCCGCGTGCAAGATGAAGATGCGGTCCATAGCGCGCTCAAGCACCGGGTTGACCACATAGTCTTCGCAGGGCACGCCGAACATCATGCGCAGGAAGTTGCCGGCATAGCTCAGATCGTTCTTGGGGTACATGAACGGCTGACCGACGCCGTATTTGTAGGCCATCGCCACCAGAGTGGGCAGCTTGGCAATCAGGCGGATGGCTGCAATTTCGCGGTGCTTGGGGTTGTTGATGTCGGTGCTGTCGTGATAGAAGGCCGAAAGGGCGCCGATCAAGCCAGTGAGCACAGCCATGGGGTGGGCGTCGCGCCGGAAGCCGCGCAGGAAGAATTGCATCTGCTCGTTGACCATGGTGTGGTTGGTCACGAGCTTGGTAAAGGCAGACTTTTCGCCAGCATTGGGCAGCTCTCCGTAGAGCAGCAGGTGGCAGGTCTCTAGAAAATCACAGTTGACCGCCAATTGCTCAATGGGGTAGCCGCGATAGAGCAGTTCGCCCTTGTCGCCGTCGATGTAAGTGATGGCTGACTGGCAAGAAGCCGTTGAGAGAAAACCGGGGTCATAGGTGAACATGCCGGTCTGCGCGTAGAGCTTGCGGATGTCGATCACATCGGGCCCCACGCTTCCGTGGTAGACCGGCATGTCGATGCTGGGACTGCCGTTGCTGAAGGACAGCGTGGCTTTGTTGTCGGCGAGTTTCATGGCGATTCCTCCTGGGTTCCGTGTTGTCGTGGGGCGGTGGGCCTGGCCGGGTGGGGGCGGCGAAGCACCTTCAAGATCTCCAGGGCTTCCGCCGATGCGGCCCTGTTATCGTCCATTTGCTGGGGCTCTTTGCGCTGCAGCAACAAGTCGAGCAGATCGTTGTCCGACAACTCCATGAGGTCGTCGAGGCCACGGGCCTGCCGCACTGTGATCTGACCCTCGTGCTCTTTGAAAAAACGCTCGATGAACAGGTCGTTTTCCAGCAGCCCACGGCGGCAGCGCCACTTGAGCTTGGACAAGCTGCGCTCGTCAAGCAGGGGGAAGGCCGCTGCGTGGGTGCTCATTGTGGGGCGATTCAGGGTAGCTGCGCTCAAACCGAGCGCAGCACCATCATTTCCTTGATCTTGCCGATGGCCTGGGTCGGGTTCAGACCCTTGGGGCAGACATCGACGCAGTTCATGATGGTGTGGCAGCGAAACAGCCGGTATGGGTCTTCCAGGTTGTCCAGTCGGTCGGCTGTGGCCTGGTCGCGGCTGTCGGCAATGAAGCGGTAGGCCTGAAGCAGGCCGGCAGGGCCGACGAATTTGTCCGGGTTCCACCAGAAGCTGGGGCAACTGGTCGAACAGCTGGCACACAGGATGCACTCGTACAGACCGTTGAGCTCATCGCGCTCTTCGGGCGACTGCAGACGCTCTTTCTCGGGCGGTACCGTGTCGTTGACCAGATAGGGCTTGATCGAGTGGTACTGCTTGAAGAACTGCGTCATGTCGACGATCAGGTCGCGCACGACCGGCAGCCCGGGCAGCGGCTTGAGCACGATTTCACCCGTCAGGGTGTTCATGTTGGTCAGACAGGCCAAGCCGTTCTTGCCATTGATGTTCATGGCGTCGGAGCCGCAAACCCCTTCGCGGCAGGAGCGGCGAAAGGAGATCGACGGATCGAGT
This sequence comes from Comamonadaceae bacterium, assembly GCA_021299555.1. GTDB lineage: Bacteria > Pseudomonadota > Gammaproteobacteria > Burkholderiales > Burkholderiaceae_C > Polaromonas. The sequence continues at coordinate 8,171 of JAJTGH010000004.1, read as the reverse complement.
TCCTTGAGCTTCATCAGCGCATCGAGCAACATGCGCTCGTTGCCTGCCAATTCGATCTCAACGGTCTGCATGTAGGGCTTGGCGTCCTTGTCCGGGTCGTAACGGTAAATCTTGAAAATGCGTTTTGCCATGGTTGTGCTCCGGAAGATGCGCGATCAGAAGGTGCGGACCTTGGGTGGAACCGATTCCACCGTCAGCGGCTTGAGGTTGACCGGCTTGTAGCTCAGGCGGTTTCCTTCGCTGTGCCAGAGGGTGTGCTTCATCCATTCGGCGTCGTTGCGGCCGAGTGGGAATTGCGGGTCGTCGGCCAGACGCTCGTAGTCGTTGACCGTGTGCGCGCCGCGGCATTCGCGGCGGGCTGCGGCCGAGGTCATGGTGGCCTGGGCTGCCTCGATCAGGTTCTCCACTTCCAGCGCCTCGATGCGGGCCGTGTTGAAGATCTTGGACTTGTCCTTGAGCGCGATGTTTTGCACCCGCTCGCGGATCGCGTTGATCTTGCTTACGCCCTCGTCCATGCTGGCCTGGGTGCGAAACACGCCGGCGTGCTGTTGCATGGCTGCGCGGATGTCGCCGGCCACGGTTTGCGCGTATTCGCCGTCGGTGGCGGTATCCAGGCGTGCCAGACGCGCCAGCGTGCGGTCGGCCGCATCGGCCGGCAGTGGCTTGTGGGTCTTGTTCTTGTCGTTGTATTGAACGATGTGATTGCCAGCGGCCCGGCCAAACACCAGCAAGTCAAGCAGCGAGTTGGTGCCCAGACGGTTGGCGCCGTGCACTGAGACGCAGGCGCATTCGCCCACCGCGTACAGGCCGTTGACGATCTTTTGGTTACCGGTGCCATCGGGCACCACCACCTGACCGTTGATGTTGGTCGGGATGCCCCCCATCTGGTAGTGAATGGTGGGCACCACCGGGATGGGCTCGCGGGTGATGTCGACGTTGGCAAAGTTCACGCCGATCTCGTAGACCGACGGCAGACGCTTGTGTATGGTCTCGGCGCCCAGGTGGTCGAGCTTGAGCAGCACGTAGTCCTTGTTCGGACCGCAACCGCGGCCTTCCTTGATTTCCTGGTCCATGCAGCGCGAGACAAAGTCGCGGGGCGCCAGGTCTTTGAGCGTGGGTGCATAGCGCTCCATGAAGCGCTCCCCGTTGCTGTTGAGCAAGATCGCACCTTCGCCACGGCAGCCTTCTGTAAGCAAAACGCCCGCCCCGGCCACGCCGGTGGGGTGGAACTGCCAGAACTCCATGTCTTCAAGCGGGATGCCTGCACGCGCAGCCATGCCCAGGCCGTCGCCGGTGTTGATGAAGGCGTTGGTCGAGGCCGCGAAGATGCGGCCGGCGCCGCCGGTGGCCAGCAGCGTGGTCTTGGCTTCGAGGATGTAGACCTCGCCGGTCTCCATTTCCAGGGCAGTCACGCCGACCACGTCGCCGTGGGCATCACGGATCAGATCGAGCGCCATCCACTCCACGAAGAAGCTGGTCTTTTCCTTCACGTTCTGCTGGTACAGCGTGTGCAGCATGGCGTGACCCGTGCGGTCTGCGGCAGCGCAGGCGCGCTGCACCGGCTTTTCACCGTAGTTGGCCGTGTGGCCACCAAAGGGCCGCTGGTAGATGGTGCCGTCGGGGTTGCGGTCAAAGGGCATGCCCATGTGCTCGAGGTCGTAGACCACCTTGGGTGCTTCGCGGCACATGAATTCGATGGCGTCTTGATCACCGAGCCAGTCTGACCCTTTCACGGTGTCGTAAAAATGGTAGTGCCAGTTGTCTTCGGACATATTGCCGAGGGACGCACCGATGCCGCCTTGAGCGGCCACGGTGTGCGAGCGGGTCGGAAAGACCTTGGACAAAACGGCCACGTTCAGGCCGGCCCTGGCCAGCTGCAGCGAGGCACGCATGCCCGATCCGCCGGCGCCGACGATGATGACGTCGAACTTGCGCTTGGGGAGTTTGGAGGTGGCGGTCATATTGATCAAAATCTCCACAGCACTTGAATGGCCCAACCGGCACAGCCGACGAGCCAGATGATGGTGAACACTTGCAAGGCCAGGCGGATGCCCACCGGCTTGATGTAGTCCATGAACACGTCACGCATGCCCACCCAGACGTGGTAGAGCAGGGCGATGATCACGATGAAGGTCAGTGTTTTCATCAGCTGCGACGAAAAAATGCCCGACCAGCTGTCATACGTGATGGGGCCCTTGCTCAGCAGGACCCGAGCCAGCACGATGACGGTAAAGAGCGCCATCAGCACGGCGGTGACACGTTGGGCCAGCCAGTCGCGCGTGCCGTAGTGCGCACCCACGACGATGCGCTTGGAGCCGTAGTTGACTGCCATTTTTTTTGCTCCTTCGAAAACGATCAGTACAGGCCGAACAGCTTGGCGCCCAGGGCGGCGGTCAGCAGCAGGCTGATCGCCAGCACCACGCGCGCCGAACTGGCACCCGAGCGCTTGTCGACCGCGGCGTGGCTGATGTCCATGCGCAGGTGGCGCACTCCGGCGCAAAAATGGTGCAGGTAGGCCCAAATCAGGGCCAAAGCCACCAGCTTCCAGATAAAGCCAGGCAGCCCGAGCATGCCTGCTGTAAAGACGCTGGTGAAGCGGGCGTAAGAGATTTCCGAAGAGATGGACGTGTCAAACATCCAAATGATGAAGGGCATCAGGGCGAACATCAGGACGCCACTGACCCGGTGCAAGATGGACACCCAGCCCGCTGCTGGCAGACGGTAGCTGGGCAGGTCGGTCAGAGCATTGATGTTGCGGAACTCGGGCCGCTTGCGGGCGGCGGTTGTCGCTGTTTCGGACATGCTGTGCTTTCTATGAAGTCTGTTACTGCCTGATTATCGAAGCGGATCCGCCTGAAATTCTATTGCAATGCAGCAACTGGGGTGTCGGCACCGCCCCGCCAGTCGTCACTTTGACACCAATACCCCTGAGCGGCTGAATCACGGGCTTTCATCCATCGTCCAAGTAAGGCAATCGAAGCTGACGCCATGGTTACAGGCGCTCCAGGTTTGCCAGCAAAGACTGCGCGTGCTCTTCGATCGCGGCCATCTCATCGGCTTCGATGCGCTGCAGATTTTTGACCATCAGGGCAGTGCGTGGATTGCCTGCCAGCTCGGTTTCGTGGCCTTTGAGAAAGTGCCAGTACAGCGTCGTCATGGGGCAGGCTGTGTCGCCGGTGCGACGTTTGGGGTCGTAAGCGCAGCCCTTGCAGTAGTTGCTCATTTTGTCGATGTAGGCGCCGCTGGCCACGTAGGGCTTGGACGTAAAGCGGGGTCCAGTGGCAAACAGGGCCATGCCGGCCGTGTTGGGCAGCTCCACCCATTCCACCGCGTCGACGTAGACGGCCAGATACCAGTCGCAAAGCTGCTGTGGTTCGATCTGGGCCAGTACCCCGAACATGCCGGTGACCATCAAACGCTGAATATGGTGTGAATAGCCGTGCTCCAGCGTCTGGCCGATGCACTGGCGCATGCAGTTCATGCGGGTCTGGCCGCTCCAGTACCAGCCGGGCAGGGGGCGTTGGTGCTTAAAGTGGTTGGCAGCTTTGAGGCCGGGCATGTCCAAGAAGTACACGCCGCGCATGAATTCGCGCCAGCCGAGCACTTGCCGTATGAACCCCTCCACACTGGACAGCTCGAGCCCGCGCTCTCGCCAGGCCCGCTCGGCGGCACGCACCACCTCCAGCGGGTTGAGCAGCTTGAGGTTCAGCGCGCTTGACAGCAGCGCATGCCAACCCCAGGTCATACCGGTCCACATGGCGTCTTGGTGAGCGCCAAACAGGGGCAGTCGGTGCTCAATGAAATCGTCGAGCGCTTTGAGAGCCTGCGCCCGATTCACGGGCCAGTGAAACTTGGTGAGGTCACCGGGGTGATCGGCGTATCGGTTGGCGACCAGGGCCAGCACCTCCTTGGTGATGCGGTCGGGCTCAAACCGGGTGGGCTGTGGCAGGTTTTTGGGGCCGGCTTTGCCAAAGCTGCGGCGGTTGTCTGCATCGTAGTTCCACTGCCCGCCAGCAGGCTGCGAGCCTTCCATGAGGATGCCGTGCTCCTTGCGCATGTGGCGGTAAAAAAACTCCATGCGCAGTTGCCGGGACTCTCCGGCCCACTGGGCAAAGCGCGGCAGGCTGCATGCAAAGTGAGTGTCGGCTCGCCAACGCAAAGGCAGACCCTTGGGAACTGCCGCTTGCAGCTGATCGCGCACCCGCAGGTCGCCCGGCTCCACGCCGATCACCTCCTGGGGCTGCAGCTGTGCAATGGCCGCTTTCAGGCCAGCGGCCAGGCTCAGATCGTTGCAGCCGTCCAGACCTCGGTAGTGCACCACGAGGCCTCGCTCTCGCAGCTCTTGCGCAAAGTGCCGCATGGCAGACAAAAACAAAGCCGTGCGTATCTTGTGCGAGCGCACGTGGGTCGATTCCTCCTGCGCCTCGATCATCACCACCACATCGAGCGCCGCATCTGCATCGCTCAAAGCCGACGAATCGGCATCGAGCTGATCGCCGAGCAGCAAGATCAGTCGGCGGGTCGTCATTTGGTTTTAGGCCCCGCGCGGCGGCACGATTCGCTGCAGTAGCGCACGTCATCCCAGGTCTTGGCCCAGCGTTTGCGCCAGGTCATGGTCAAGCCGCAACTGGCGCAAGGCTTGCTGGGCAAATAGGACTTGTTGCCCTTGAAGCCGGCTTTGTCGGGTTGGGGAGACTTGCTGATTGCCACGGCTTGGTTGCGGGTTGGTTGCGCGTTGACGCCCTCAGCTCAGGCTGTTGCGGTAGTGGTGGGTGTCGGTGCGGTACAGGCCCCGACGCAGCTCCATGGGCGCGCCCTGGTAGGTGTAGGCAATTCGCTCGACGCTCAGCAGGGGCATGCCCACGGGCACTTTGAGCAAGGTTGCCCGGCAGCCACAGGTCCTCCAAAATGGTGGGTACCCCTTCGAAGGACAAGACGCGCCGTACCTGGAGCACCGAGTCGCCGGTGCGCAGGCCCAGCGTGCGTGCCACGTCGGCCGGTGCCCGGTGGCGCTTGCAGTCGATGATGCTTCTTTGTGCCGGGCCTTGACCGGCGGCGTCGCCATCGTCTGGAATCAAGCGCAAGAAGCGGTACTGCACCTGGCGCTCGGCGTGGGTGGCCACGAAGGTGCCCCGACCCTGGCGGCGCACCACCAGATGCTCGGCGGCCAACTCGTCGATGGCCTTGCGCACCGTCCCCTGGCTGACGCGAAAGCGCCCCGCCAACTCGATCTCACTGGGGATCAGATCGCCGGGCTTCCACTGACCGGCTTGCAGGCTTTGCAGAATCAGCGCCTTGATCTGTTGGTACAGGGGGCTAAATGCGGGCGTGACTGTCTCCATTGAACCGGTCAGGTCAGCAGGGGGCTGGACTGAAGTGGCCATATTCGATGGGGTGGGGTGGGTCTGGAGTCGGCGGGAATCTGGGCGAATCATATCTCTTATATAAGACATAAGACAAATTGACCCGTGCGGGTTTTCCCGCTTAGAATGCGCCGCGTACCGCGGCTTGAAGCCGCCCCTGAGACGTCGAACCCGCGACGACTCACCTGTTTCATCCTTCCTTGGAGCCACCCCCCATGAAAAAGCCCGTCCGAGTTGCCGTCACCGGCGCCGCTGGTCAGATCGGTTACGCCTTGCTGTTTCGCATCGCCTCGGGCGAAATGTTGGGCAAAGACCAGCCCGTCATCTTGCAGTTGCTCGAGATCCCTGACGAGAAGGCCCAAAAAGCGCTCAAGGGCGTGATGATGGAACTCGACGATTGCGCGTTCCCGCTGCTCGCTGGCATGCAGGCGCACTCGGACCCCATGACCGCCTTCAAAGACACCGACTACGCCTTGCTGGTCGGCTCGCGCCCCCGTGGCCCGGGCATGGAGCGTGCCGAGTTGCTGTCGATCAATGGCGCCATTTTCACGGCCCAGGGCAAGGCCCTCAATGCCGTGGCATCGCGCGACGTCAAGGTGCTCGTGGTTGGCAATCCCGCCAACACCAACGCCTACATCGCCATGAAGTCGGCCCCCGATCTGCCGGCCAAGAACTTCACCGCCATGCTGCGCCTGGACCACAACCGCGCGCTCAGCCAGATTGCCGCCAAGACCGGCAAGGCCGTGGCCGACATTAAAAAACTGTGCGTTTGGGGCAATCACTCTCCCACCATGTATGCAGATTACCGCTTTGCCACCATAGGCGGTCAGTCGGTCAAGGACATGATCAACGACCAGGAGTGGAATGCCAACGTGTTCTTGCCCACTGTGGGCAAGCGCGGCGCTGCCATCATCGAGGCTCGGGGTTTGTCTTCGGCCGCCTCGGCGGCCAATGCGGCCGTTGACCACATGCGCGATTGGGCGATGGGCACCAACGGCGGCTGGGTGACCATGGGCGTGCCCTCGCAAGGCTGGTACGGCATCCCCAAAGATGTGATGTTCGGTTTTCCGGTCACCTGCGCCAATGGCCAGTACACCGTGGTCGAGGGACTGCCGATTGACGCCTTCAGCCAAACCTGCATCGACAAAACGCTCAAGGAACTGACCGACGAGCAGGCTGGCGTGGCCCACCTGCTTTGAACCCAGCGTGCGCCCCGTTCCAACGGATCCGTTGCACCGTGCAGCCATGAGACATCCGCGCGAAGTCCTGCTTGACGCGCAGGCCGCCGCTGGCGTGTTGCCGGTGTGCGATCACTACAGCGGCGTGGAAGTGCGCATGCGCAAGAGCTTGCAGTTGCAAGCGCAGCTCACCCAAGAGTTCGGTGCCTGCGTCTTCGACGTTACGCTCGATTGCGAAGACGGGGCTCCGGTGGGCGGCGAAGCGGCGCACGCAGCCCTGGTCGTTGAGTTGGCGCTCGGCGCTGCCGATGGTGCGCGGGTGGCCGTGCGTGTCCACCCCGTGGATCACCCCAGCTTTGCCGACGACCTGCGCGTGATCGCCGGCCAGGCGGCGGATTCCCAAGGTTGAAACTCGATCTGACGTGGAGCAGGTGGACCAGGCCTTGAGCAGTCTCTCGGGTGCAGCCGCAGGATTGCCCATTCATGTGCTGCTGGAATCGGCGCGTGCTGTGCACAACGCGTTCGACATCGCCGCCCACCCCCGGGTGCAGTCGATCAGCTTTGGCCTCATGGACTTTGTCTCCAGCCACAACGGGGCCATCGGCTCGCACGCCATGGGCTCGAGCGGGCAATTCACCCACCCGCTGGTGGTGCGGGCCAAGCTTGAAATAGCTGCGGCTTGCCACGCCCACGGCAAGGTGCCCTCGCACTGCGTGGTCACTGAGTTTTCCGATGCCGCAGCCATGCAGTCGGCCGCTGAGCGCGCCTCGCGAGAATTTGGCTACACGCGCATGTGGAGCATCCACCCCGATCAGATCCGGCCCATCTTGGCCGCCTTCGCCCCACAGGCGGCCGAGCTGCAAACAGCCTCGGACATCTTGTCGGCGGCACAGGCGGCAGACTGGGCACCGATCAGCCACCAGGGTCAGCTGCACGATCGCGCCAGTTACCGCTATTACTGGCAGTTGCTCGAACGCGGCCACCGCACGGGTGCCCAGTTACCGCAGGTGGCCAAAGCCTGGTTCCATTGACCAGGTCCTTTGAGCACATATGGCATTTTGATTTTTTCAGGAGAAAAACATGAGCGACTTTTTGCAGACCTATCGCGCGCATGTGGCAGAGCGCACTGCATTGGGCATTCCTCCATTGCCGCTGTCGGCCAAGCAGGTGGCCGAGGTCATTGAACTGCTCAAGAGCCCCCCCAAGGGGCAGGAGAGCTTTTTGCTCGACCTGATCACGCACCGTGTGCCCCCGGGCGTGGACGATGCCGCCAAAGTCAAAGCCAGTTTCCTGGCGGCTGTGGCCCACGGAGATATTGAGGTCGCTTTGATCTCCAAGTCCAAGGCCACAGAAATTCTGGGCACCATGGTCGGAGGCTACAACGTCAAGCCTCTGATCGACCTGCTCGACGACAAGGATGTCGCTGCGGTGGCCGCCGAAGGTCTGAAAAAGACCTTGCTCATGTTTGACGCCTTCCATGACGTTGCCGAGAAATGCAAAGCGGGTAACGCCAAAGCCAAGGAAGTCATGCAAAGCTGGGCAGATGGCCAGTGGTTCACCAGCCGCCCGCAAGTGCCCAAGACCATCACCGTGACGGTGTTCAAGGTGCCCGGTGAGACCAATACCGATG
>JAJTGH010000109.1 GCA_021299555.1 Comamonadaceae bacterium | reverse complement strand
CAAGCCTTTATGCAATGTCATGCGGGTTCCCTTAATTCCATCTGGTTCCATTGTCGTTTAGGAGAATGGGGCTTCGCATTTGCATGTCGGCCATGTGGTGCTGGCCCAGAAAAAAATGCACATCTTGCTCGTCACGCTCAACAAACAAGGCCGGGCTGACGAGCACAAGTACATGGACCACTGGATCGATGACACGCACTTTCACTGGCAAAGCCAGAACTCCACCGACCCGACCAGCAAACGTGGCGACGAAATCATCCGCCACGCTGCGTTAGGCATCGACATCCATCTCTTTGTGTGCGACAACAAATTGGCCTTTGGCAAGGCCGCACCCTTCACCTACCACGGCCGTGTGCTCTACCAGTCTCACCAAGGCAGCAAACCTATGAGCATCGTGTTTCAGCTTGACTCGGCGTTAGGGTAATTTCCGAGGGGTGATTTGCAGACCCCGAATCACAGCCTTAGCACCTGCGGCTGGTGTGCTGGCAGAGACGCTCCTAATCTGAGGCAGCAACTTGCGCAGGTCGGGCGAATCTGCTCTTCTTCATATCCGTAGTTCTCCTGGGGAGGTGACGCACCTCACTAAGTTCAGTGTGATATGGCTGGCGGGGGGGGAGGTCAACCGGAGCATTGCTGCGTGAGGATGTATTGCCCCCAGCACGACGGTGCAGGCCACCGAGCAGGCGCTGGCCGATTTGCTGCAGGAAGGCTACGCCCCAGAAAACATCGCGGTGCTCAGCCTGCGGGGGCTGGCCAACAGCCAGATCGCCGGCGACAAGGGCCCAAGCAGGCTGGCCGGCCTGGCCGTGCGCCGGCAGACGGGCTTTGACGCTGCGGGCCAAGCCCAATGGTCAGGCGGGCCGCTGCTGGTGGACTCGGTCTTTCGTTTCAAAGGCCAGGCCGCCGACGCGGTGGTGATCACCGAGGTGGACTTTGCCGAGCTCGGCCCCCGCGAACGCCGCCGCCTGTTTGTGGCGCTCACCCGCGCTAGGCTGCAGGTGGCGCTGGTAACGAGCGACCGGGCGGCGGGGGTGATGCGGGGGAAATTGGGGGGGTGAGGCAGGGAGCTCAGCCGGATGAACTCAGCAGCCCAGTCAGAAGCTTCGAAGGCTCGCGAGCGAACGGGTTGACGACTGTCACGCCTCGCCAGGTAAAGCCATCCTGAAAATCCTCGGTGATCAGAATTCGGCAGTGCTGCTCTGCAGCAACAGCGAGGATCAAGGCGTCCCACGTTTGCAACTGATGGTCCACGGTCAGGTCCAGCGCTGCCTGAAAAGCAAACCATGTCGAGTCGGCCACTTCGAAGCTGTCAGCCCATGCGAGCACCGCGTCTCGAGCTTGCGAAGCAGGCCGCTTGGCTTTGGTCGTCAAGACGCGCGAAAGTTCACCCAAAACCTGCGCCGGCAGCACACCCGCATCACTTGGCAATTTCTGGATCAACTCCAATGCGATGCCGCACCTGCGCCCATCGCCAATCCCTTCGGCATAGGCCAAGACATTGGTGTCGATGGCGAATCTCATGGATCAGGCCTCGTACAAATCGTCCCGAATCCAGTTGCGGGTACCGCTGGGCTGCTGCTGTCGCAAGCGCCGCAACAAGGCGAGCTTGGCGGCCTCTCGTTGCCCACTTTCCGAGCGAGCAGGCCCGATGGTGGCAACAGCCTTGCCACGCGACAAAACGTGGTTTTCACCTGAAACCCCAAAGTAGTGTTGAGCACTACTTTACATCCATGGTCTGTAAGCCGTCAAGAGGTCTGCGGCCCAGATGGTGACCGCTACCTGACCAAGAGCCGCGCTCTCGCTGGGCCTGTGCGAGTGCTGGGATGGGCTGATCGATCAGCAGCACCAGGCCGTCGTCGGTCTTGTAGTGGGTTTCGCGGTAGGCCTGGATCAGGCCTTGCGGCAGGATGGAATCAGACAAGAAAAAACCCTCCGGTTTAAGGGAGGGCCGACGCGTCCCGCTTGTTTACCGTTTTCGGTCACATTGCCTTTCGGCTGGCCACCTTGCCCGGGAAGGCAGGTTGGCGTGGGCGTCGGCCCCAACTCTGAATGCGTCGGCAGAGTGTCGATCAAAGGCCAGGCAGGGTCAAGCTCACCGTCTTTGTTCTTGGTCGATCTGGGCGCGGCAATCAATGCGGCGTCCACCACCGTGCCCGCCTTGAGCATCAGGCCCTTTGTCGGCCAAGGTCGCGTTGATAGCAGCCATGATCTAAAGAGCTTCCCTAGGTTGCCAATACGTGAACAGTCGATTACACTGCTCGTATGCTTAAGGTCGTTCTCACCGAGTCGTTTGAGAAGTGGCTCGACGGCTTACGGGATGCATCGACCCGTCGGCGCTTGGTACTACGGCTCCGCAAAGCCAGCCTCGGGCAACTTGGCGACGTGAAGCCGGTCTCCCCAGGGATCTACGAGATGCGCGAGTTCTTCGGTCCCGGTTGGCGGATGTATTACGCGCGCCGCGGTGACATTCTGATCCTGATGCTAGGTGGGGGAACGAAGGCAACACAAGTGCGAGACATCGCGAAAGCCATTGCACTGGCAGAGACGATTGAGGAGCAGTGACATGACCAGGAAGATCAAAGTGTCCGAATTGGCAGAGTTCGATCCATCCAAGTACCTGAACGACGATGAGGCGATCGCCGATTACATCCGGTTGGCCATCGAAGACGGCGATCCGGGGCTGCTCGCCGCGGCGCTGGGCGACGTGGCTCGCGCCAGAGGCATGACCCAAGTCGCGCAGGCGGCCGGACTGACCCGCGAAGCGCTCTACAAGGCGCTCCGGCCCGAGGCGCATCCCCGGTTCGACACCATCCAGAAAGTTTGCAGGGCTCTAGGGGTCAAACTGACTGCGACCGCGGCCTGAACACCCCACCTGAAGATGGCGCGCCACCAGGCTTGGCTAGATGCCCGACAACACCGAATCCATCGCAGATACCAAACAGGTGTTCAACAATGCTTGATGTACCGGCAGCTGCAGCCCAAGCTTCTGGATTCGAATTGCGAAACGCAAAGGAGGGCCCACCGTGCAAGTTATTCTGAGGCGATATGGCGACAGCACCGTGGCGAGATCGTGTTGGCACCCCAAAAAAAATACGTGTTGGCCGATCTGATTGCCCGATGCGATCCCAAGGCGCCGCCACCGGCTGATCTGGCGCTCTGGTCGCTCCCATTACGCAAGGCGGTGATTTCTCACGCTACGCCGGCTTTGCTGTCAGCTTGACCGGCTCGGGATGCAAGACCCAGGGAGTAGCGCTTGTGAACAAGATCCGCTACCTGACCAAGAGCCGCTTCAAACTGGCCGTGCAGTGCCCGACCAAGTTGTTCTACACCAGCAAGAAAGACATCTACCGCGACACCATGCAGGAAGACAGCTTTCTGGCCATGCTGGCAGAAGGCGGCTACCAGGTGGGCGAGTTGGCCAAATTGATGTATCCGCAAGGTGTGGAGGTGGCCCATGCCGAACATACCGCCGCCTTGGCGCAGACAGCTGAACTGCTGCAACAAGAAGAGGCGGTGATCTTCGAGGCGGCGGTGCTTTGGTCGCAGTTGTTTGTGCGTGTTGATGTGTTGGTCAAGCGCGGCAACACGCTCGAGCTGATCGAGGTCAAGGCCAAGTCGTACAACTCGACCAAGCCCGAGATGGTGGGTTTGCGAGGTGGCATTACGTCAGAGATGCGCCCCTATATTGAAGACGTGGCGTTTCAGGCGCATGTGCTCAAAAAGGCGATGCCACACATGCAGGTGAAATGCTTTTTGATGATGCCCGACAAGTCGGTGGTGTGCGATGTTGATGGTGTGAATCAGTGGTTCCCCATAGAGCGCGCCGCAGATCGCTCCAAGGTGCAGGTGGCGCCTGCCGCCAAGGCCGCAAGCGCCCTGCCCCCGCTGCTGGCCAAAGTGAATGTCGATGACCTGGTGGCCGATGTCATGCGGCAAGGCGTCAAACCTCCGGGGGGCCAGCAGCCGCTGGGGACAGTGGCCCAAACCTGGGCTGCCGCTTATGCGGCCGACCAAAAAATCACGCCCGTTCCTGGCGCGCACTGCGGCAGGTGCGAATTCAAGACCACGCCCGGTGACAGCCTGCGCAGCGGCTTCAAGGAATGCTGGTCGCAGGTGTATGGATTTACTGACGAAGACTTCAGCCAGGGAACGGTTCTTGACCTGTGGAGCTTTCGCAAGAAAGACCAGTTGATCGCGCAGAACTGTGTGCGACTGAAGGCAGCCGCACCCCACTTGGCGCCGCTGTCAGACGGGGAGGAGTTGTCGACGACAGACCGGCAGGCGATGCAAGCAAGCGGCATTCCGGCTGACGAAGACCGGGGCGGATTCTGGATGGCCGAGGGCGTGATGCGACTGGCCATGGCCCAATGGCGCTACCCACTGCACTTCATTGACTTTGAAACCAGCGCTGTGGCCCTGCCCTTTCATCGCGGCATGCGCCCTTATGAGCAAGTGGCGTTTCAGTTTTCGCACCACGTGATGCAGGCCGATGGGCGGGTGAGCCACACAACACAGTTCTTGAACGTGCGGCCCGGGGTGTTCCCGAACTTTGAATTCATACGCGAGCTGCGGCAAGCCTTGTCGGGCGATGACGGCACCGTGTTCATGTGGAGCCACCACGAGAACACCATTTTGAACAAGATTTGCGATCAACTCCAATCGCGCAGCGATGCGCCTGAAGATGCGCAAGCCCTGCGCGACTTCGCGCTGTCGATCACCAAAACCGGCTCGCGGGCCATGGTGGACCTGTGCGATCTGGCCAAGCGGGCGTACTTTCACAAAAGCACCCAGGGCAGCTCGTCGATCAAGAAGGTGCTGCCGGCCGTTCTGAGCGCCTCACCCCGATTGTGGGCGAGGTATGCGCAGCCCATCTACGGTGATCCGAAGGTGATGCCCAGCCTGAACTACACCAACTTCGCTTGGTGCACATCAGGCGCAGATGGGCAAGCGCTGGACCCTTACGAGCGACTGCGCGATCTGGGGGCGCAGTTGCTGGGCGAAGCAGTCAGGCCCGGCGAAGACCCTGACGACTTGGCGATTTGCGAAGGCGGCGCCGCAGCCACGGCCTACGCCAGGCTGCAGTTTGAGTCGCTGACGCCCGAATCACGCAGACACTTGGAGCAAGCACTGCTGCGCTACTGCGAGCTCGACACCCTGGCCATGGCCATGGTGCTTGAGGGCTGGCAAGAGGCTTTACAGGCGGCTTGAGATCAAATGAACGCCAAGGCTATGCGGGTTGCCACATAGGCAGCTTAGAAAATCGAAGTCGAAAATTCGGGCACGACAACCCAACTGAGCGAGTTGGCAGGTCTTGATCTGGCGGGGCAGAAACGATTGTTTAGCTAACTCGCTCAGTTTTCAGACCCTCTTTTTTTGGTGGGGTCGGGGATTCGAACTTCCCTCCGCTGCAAGGCACCAAAGACCATCGAGGGAGAGGGTTGCCCCGTCGCCGCATGTCAGCGACGAGCGTTCGGGAAGAACAACTGCTCGCCACCGATCTTGTAAGCGGCGATGGCCTGCTGTCCTGACGACGAGGTCACCCAGTCCACAAATCTTTGCGACTCGGTGGTCTTCACATGCGGGTGCTTTTGCGCGCTCACGGCCATGACGCCGTATTGGTTAAACAGCCGTCGATCGCCTTCCACCAGCACCACCAGGTCGCCCCGATTCCTGAAGCTCAACCAAGTGCCGCGGTCGGTCAACACGTACGCATTTGTAGCCGAACCGATGTTGAGCGCCGGTCCCATGCCGCAGCCGCATTCACGGTAGCCGCTACCCTTGGCTTGCAAGCCTGTGAGTTGCCAGTAGCGCAGCTCGGCTGCGTGGGTCCCGCTTTTATCGCCACGCGAAACAAAGGGTGAGTTGGCTTTGGCCAGTTTGTTGAGCGCCTCAACGATGTCACGGCCCCGGGTGCCGGCTGGATCGCTCTTCGGCCCAACCAAAACAAAGTCGTTGTACATGACCGGGTAGCGACGGGTCGCAAACCCGTCGGCGACAAATTTTTCCTCTGCTGCCTGGTCGTGGACGAACAGCACATCGGCATCGCCGCGTCGGGCCATGTCGATGGCCTGGCCGGTGCCCAACGCGACGACCTTCACGTCGATCCCTGTAGCCTTCTTGAACTCCGGCAGGACATGACCAAACAATCCTGACTGCTCGGTCGATGTGGTCGAAGCCACGGTGATGGTCTGCGACCAAGCGGCACTGGCAAAAGTGATCCACATGGCCAAGGCCGTGGTCATGCGCAAATTGCTAAAAAGCCTCACCCCAATTCTCCCTTTAAAAACAGATGGGCCTCAGGGGCGGTGTCATGCAATGCCCCCTCGAAAAAATCGCGCACGGGCAGGTCAGCTAGCACCCGCCCGCGGTGGAGGTACACGACGCGGGAAGCAAGGCGCTTGACCTGCCCTAGGTTATGACTTGCAAAAATGAGAGTCACGTTGGCTGCGCAGAATTCAGCGATCAAGCCCTCTACCTCGGTCTTGGCATGCGGGTCAAGACTGGAAGTGGGCTCGTCCAGTAACAGCATCCCGGGCTGCAAGGTCCAGGCGCGAGCCAAAGCGACTCGCTGCTGCTGCCCGCCCGAGAGAGACGGCGCGTAGCGGGTGGCCATGTCTGCCAGGCCCACCCGAGCCAGAGCAATCCGAGCCTGGGCCCGAGCTTGCTGCCATGGGGTGGCTTGCAGCCACAAGCCCAGCGCGACGTTATGCAACGCGCTGGCGCGCAGCATGTGCGGTCGCTGGAAAAGCATGGCCTGCGTCATGGAGCTATCGCGCCGAACGGCGCCTTGGGTAGGGCGCTGCAAGCCGTGCAAGACGCGCAGCAAGGTGCTTTTCCCGCTCCCATTGGCCCCGATGAGGGCCACCTTCTCTCCTTGCATGATGCTCAGACTCACGCCAGCCAGTGCAGCGAGACCCCGAAACTCGACACCGACGTCCTCGAGTTCGACCAGCGGGGTCATATGCTCGCCTCTATGGTTCCAAGAGGTTTTTTGCTCTGAGCGGTATGCAAGCCACGCAACAAGGAAATGCCCACGTTCAGCAGCAAAACCACGGCAAGCAGGATCAGCCCCAAAGCGACTGCTAGCGGCAGGTCGCCCTTGCTGGACTCCAGGGCAATGGCCGTGGTCATCACGCGTGTGAAGCCGTCAATGTTGCCGCCGACAATCATCACAGCGCCCACCTCGGAGATAGCCCGGCCAAAGCAAGCGATGACGACTGTGAACAGCGCCAAGCGCTCATCCCAGCACAGCAGCAGGCCGCGCAAGAATTTCTCGGCCCCCAGAGACTGCAATTGCTCCCCATGGGCGTCTTCCGCGTCCTCGATCACCTGCCGCGTGAGTGCCGTGGCGACCGGCAGAACGAGCAGGGCCTGGGCCAGCACCATGGCCTTGAACGAGAACAGCCAGCCCAAAAATCCCAACGGTCCGGAGCGGGAAAGCAGGAGATAGGCGACCAGACCCACCAGCACCGATGGCACGGCCAGCAGGGTGTTCAAGACGGTCAGCAGTCCATGCCGTCCGGGAAAACGGCTGACTCCCAACCATGCTCCCAACAGCAGCCCCCCCAGGCAGGCCAGCGCACATGCTGTCGCGCTCACTGCCAGTGAGCGAGCGACGATAGCAAGGAGGACGGGGTCCAGACTGGCGATCAGGCTCAGGGCCATGCCTGCGCTCTCGGAAAAAGTGCTCATATTCAGCGTTATCTTAGGGTTGTGTGCACCCTCGCTGCACGGGGATTTGCCAGTTATGAAGTGCGATGCATAAGGATCACGCACGGCCCTGTGTGTCCCGAGGGGAGCTTCAACATGTATCGGAAGGCCCATAAGCGACCTTGCAGCAAGGTTGAGGGCCACCGGCCCGGTGGGGAAAGGACGAGCAAGGCGGTCTGCCTCATGGCCTCAGGCGGATGGCCGATACTTGAACTCGTGCGTCAAATTGCGCTTTCCTATGCCTTTGGCCGTCGCGATGCGGCTAGTCCGATTTCTCATCCGCTGATAGACCTGTTGCAGGCGGTTCAAGAGGAAGGGTCCATCTCGGGCGCCGCGCGCCGACTTGGCCAGTCATATCGCCATACCTGGGGGGAACTCAGGCGCTGGGAGACTGAGCTAGACCGAGCCCTGTTGGTGTGGGAGCGAGGCCAGGCGGCACGACTCACCGAATTCGGACAGAAGCTGATGTGGGCAGAGCGGCAGGCCCAGGCCCGGCTCGCACCCCAGATCGAAGCGCTGCAGGCCGGGTTAGAGCGGGTCTTTGCTGTGGCGTTTGATGACACGGCCCATATTCTGACGCTGTTCGCCAGCCACGACGATGCCCTTCCTTTGCTGCGCGAGCAGGCGATCGTGCAGGCCAAGCTTCATCTGGACGTACGCTTTTGCGGAAGCGTGGATGCCATCGCAGGGCTAAACGCAGGACGCTGCACCCTAGCGGGCTTCCATGTCCCACCAACACCGACATCAGGCACGCTCGCGCAGCGCACCTATCAGCCCTTGCTGCAGCCAGGGCAACACAAAATTATTGGGTTCGCACGACGTCGGCAGGGTCTTGCCGTGGCGCCAGGCAATCCCTTAAGGCTGCAATCCTTTGCAGACTTGGCACGCAATAAGGCTCGCTACGTCAATAGAGCAGTGGGCGCAGGAACTCGCGTGCTCGCTGAGCAGTTATTGGCCGAGGCCGGCCTGCGGCAGGAGCACGTCTCTGGATGGAATCGGGAGGAGCCCTCACACGCGGCGGTGGTGCAGGCCGTACTCTCCGGCGATGCAGATGCCGGTTTGGTGATCGAGGCGGCAGCGCGGCGGCTCGCCTTGGATTTCGTGCCGCTCCTCGAAGAAGACTATTACCTCGTGTGCTTGAAGTCGGCCTTGGATGAGCCGCCCATCGCAGCCCTCCGGGATTTACTGCAACAGCCCGCGTGGAACATGCAACTCGCACAGCTGCCTGGCTACGCTCCACGCCGCAGTGGTGAGGTTCTGAGTCTGCACAGGGAACTGCCTTGGTGGAGATTTCCGAAAGATCGCTGAGCAGTTTTTTCCTGATGTTGAATTTGCGGGCCGACGGAGGACACTGTCGCCCTCTTCTGCGACACCACGGCCGGAAAGCACCCGCGATGTGCTGGATGTACTGGCCGGCAGCATTGGCATTCCCCCAATTTCCTAGACACTTTTCATAGCGCAGTTTGACGCTGCCGCTCGAACTCATAGGGGCTGAGTTGATCGAGGTGCTTGTGACGCCGAACTCGATTGTAGAAACCCTCGATGTAATCGAAGATTTCCGACTTGGCCTCAGCCCTTGTGCTGTAAATCCGCCTTTTGATTCGAACAACCTGAATGGATAATCGGGAGCCTTACCCCAAGCAAGGAGCGCAACCGATGTCTCGCAATACTTTTTATCTCGCAAGATTTGTCGCCGCCTTGAGCCTGACCGTCTTGACTGTGCCTGTCGCATTGGCCGCTGGCGATGATGTCACCACACCCCCGCCGCCAACGCCTACGGTTCGTTGTCCGGCCGGTCAGATCCACGATCAGAAGGCGGGCAAGTGCGTTCCTGCCAAATCGAGCTCGCTGACCGACCAGGAGCGCTATCAGGCGGTGCGGGAGCTCGCTTATGCGCAGCAGTACGCTGCGGCCGCACAAGTGCTCGATGCCATGTCCGATCCGGCTCGAGCAAGCGGGGGAGTACTACCGCTTGGCGCTGACTAAAAATCCCAACAATCTGCTGGTGCGCTCCTACATGGGCCAGGGCTTTGTGGAGGCCGGCAACCTGGTCGCTGCACGGGGCCAGCACGATGAAATCCTGGCCCGTGGCGGCAAAGGCACCTGGGCTGAAGAGTCCTTGCGCAAGGCCTTGAGCGGCGGCCAAACCTACCGGTACTGACCGGGGATCCATCGCACCCCGCCCAAATTCATACGGCAGTCGAGGTGGGCTTGAATTGGCCAGCGCATCCAAAGTCCTCGCTCCGAGCCTGACCCGGCACTTCAGCTGACTGGCCCACGGGCGGCCACTTGGCACTGCGCTGCAGCATCGACCCAGCGATCGAAGTCGGCTGCGCTCACAAGTCCCGAGGCCAGCGCGGCCTCGCGCAACGTCGAGCCGCTCGCATGCGCGGCCTTGGCGATCAGCGCCGCCTGGTCGTAGCCGATGTGGGGAGCCAGGGAAGTGACCAGCATCAGGGATCGAGATAGCAGCTCGGCGATGCGGGCACGACGCGGTTCAATGCCACGGGCGCAATGGACGTCGAAGCTGGTCAAGGCGTCAGAAAGCAGCCCGATGCTGCTGAGCATGTTGAAGGCCAGCAGCGGCTTGCAGACGTTGAGCTCGAAGTTGCCGCAGGCGCCGGCAAATCCGATGGACACGTCATGCCCAAAGACCTGGATGCAGACCATGGCCAGCGCTTCACACTGGGTGGGGTTGACCTTGCCCGGCATCATGGAACTGCCAGGCTCGTTCTCAGGGATGCCGATCTCTCCCAGGCCGCAGCGCGGTCCAGAGGCCAGCCAGCGCACGTCGTTGGCGATCTTGAACAGGCTGGCGGCCAGGCCCTTGAGGGCACCGTGGGCATGGACGATCCCATCGTGAGCGGCCAGCGCCTCGAAGCGGTTGGGCGCGGTCACGAAGTCCAGGCCGGTGTAAAGACCCAGCCCCTGGGCCACCCGTTCGCCAAAGCCCACCGGTGCATTGAGCCCGGTGCCGACAGCGGTGCCGCCGACGGCAAGCTCACGCAAATGAGGCAGGCAAGCTTCGATATGCCGTTGGGCGTGCTCAAGCTGGGCCGCCCAGCCCGAAATCTCCTGGCCCAGCGTCAGCGGCGTTGCGTCTTGCAGGTGCGTGCGGCCGATCTTGACGATGTCGCAGAAGTCGCGCGCCTTGGCGTCCAGGGTCTGACGCAGGGTGCGCAAGGCGGGAAGCAAACCTTCCTGAAGGCCGCGCACGCAGGCCACACCAACCGCAGTCGGAAAGATATCGTTGGTCGACTGGCTGCAGTTGACGTGATCATTGGGATGTACCAGGCGCTGTTCGCCGATCGATCCGCCCAGCAGCTGCGAGGCTCGATTGGCCAGCACCTCGTTCATATTCATGTGGGTCTGCGTGCCCGAGCCGGTCTGCCAGACCACGAGGGGAAACTCCCCATCGTGACGACCGCCGATCACCTCGTCGGCTGCGCGCATGATGGCCTTGGACAGGCTCGCGTCGATCTGTCCCATCTCGGCATTGACACGCGCCGCCTCGCGCTTGACCAGAGCGAGCGCAGAGATCAGCGCGCGCGGCATTCGGTCTTGGCCAATCGCGAAGTGCTGCAGGGAGCGCTGGGTCTGGGCTCCCCACAACCGGTC
>JAJTGH010000108.1 GCA_021299555.1 Comamonadaceae bacterium | reverse complement strand
ATATTGTTCTCCTGAGCGACCTGCCGCCACAGAGTGATTTCACTGGCAATCAGCCGGGAAAATTCTTCAGGCGTGTTGGTCATGGGAACGCTGGCCTTGGCGCCGATTCGGGCGCGCACATCGGGCATGTCCACGATGCGCACCATCTCCTCGTGCAGGCGTTTGACGATATCTGCCGGGGTGCCGGCCGGGGCGAGCAGGCCGATCCACAGCGACACCTTGAGGTCTACGCCCAGCTCCGCGAGCGTGGGCACGTTGGGCAGGTCTTTGAGTCGCTCGGCCGAGGTCACGGCCAGGGCTTTGACACGCCCGCTCTGCAAGCCGGTGACGGCCGGACCAGAGTCGGCCAGGGTCATGGTCACATCACCGGCCATGACGGCCTGCACAGCTTCATTGGCCCCTTTGTAGGGGATGTGCATGAATTTGGCGCCGGTGCGTCGGTTGAACAACTCGGTGGCCAGCTGAAAAGAGGCGGAGCTGGCACCGTAGTTGGCCTTATCGGGGTTGGCCCGCGACTGCGCGACCAACTCCTGCACATTGCGCGCCGGGTTGCTGCTGCTCACCAACAACACCAGGGGCGAGTTGCTCATGATGGAAATGGGCGCAAAGTCACGAGGGCCGTAAGGCAACTTGTCGTTCAGGGCGTGATTGAAGATGATGGGGCCGGGGGCGCCCATCATCAGCGTGTAGCCGTCGGGCTTGGCCTTGGAGACGAAGGTACTGGCCACCACGGCGCCCACGCTGGGACGGTTTTCAACGACCACGGGCTGCTTGAGCCGGTCGGCCAGTTTTTCAGCCAACAAGCGAGCCACGAAATCCACGCCGCCGCCGGCCGCGTAGCCGACCACAATGGTCACGGGTTTGCTGGGGTAGTCCTGAGCGAGCACCGGGGCCCCGAACGCTGCGGCGGCGATCATGGCAGCCACATACTTGAGCGCCTGTTTCATGAGCATGTTTTGTCTCCTTCAAAAACTGGGGGTCACTGCAGCCCAACCTGCACATTGAGCACGGCCGAGCGGCCCTGATCGAGCGCCTGTAAGCAGCGGGCAATGGCCGCATCGGCCTGGGCCGGGTCACGCAGGCATTCGCCGTAGGCGCCAAAGGCTTGCCCCACCTGTTCGAACTGCCGCACGCTGCCCTGCAATCGCGACTGGTATTCGTTGGCCTGGGCGGCCGCGCCGTCGGGGTAGATACGCAGCACGGCCTCTTTGACCGCCTGCCAGCCACCGTTGTCGAGCACCACGGTGAATATGGGCAAGCCATAACGCTGCGCGGTGGCATAGACCGAGCTGGGTGTGCAAAAGTGAAAACCTCCGTCACCGACGATATGCACCACACGCGAGGCGGGGCGGGCCAGCTTGGCGCCCAAAGCCATGCCGCCGCTGTAGCCCAAGCCCCCACCGGCACCGCCAAAAAAACTCATCGGCTCGCTGCGCGGGATCTGCTGCATCACGGCCGGAGAATTGCGCACCGCCTCATTGATCACAATGTCTTGCGGCGCCAGAGCCCGGCCCAGGGCGGCGCAGATCCAGGCCGGTGCAATCGCATCCATTTGGCCAGGCTTGGCGCCTATCTGCGCCCATGCGGCTCGGCGTTTTTGAGCAGCGTCGGCCAACGCCTGCCTGCGACGCGCAGCCCGCTCATGAAAGGCTGCATGGGCACGCTCACGCACGCAAGCGGCCACCTGGCGCAGCACACTTGCAGCATCCGCCTGCACACGCACATCGGTGGCAAAGCCCCACATCGGATAGTCCTGCTTGATCGGATCGACGTCGATGTGGGCCCACCAGGTGCCCGGCTCGGGCTGCACAAATTTGGGCAGCCAGGGTACGTCGACGTCAAGGAGCAAGCCCACGTCAGCGCCTGGCAGCACCGCCGCCGGGTCAAAGCCGGCAAAGCAGTCCGATTGCCGCGAAATGCTCAGAGTGCTGGCCATGTAGTCCACCACCGGCATGCCGCACAACTGGGCCAGGTCCTCCAGAGCCGCCACCGCCTCGGCCTTGCGGCCCAGGTAGGAAGTAATGACGACCGGATGCTCGGCAGCCAACAGGCGCTCGGCAATGAGCAGCACCCTCGCCGGCTCAATGCCACCGAGCAAGGAAGGTCCATAGCGCTGGGCGTCAAACACCTGCTCGGTCGCACTGACCTGCTCGGCCAACACCTCGCGCGGCAAGGTCATGTAGACCGGGCCGGGCGGCTCGGTGTGCATCACCGAATGGGCTCGGCGCAAGGCCTCCCGGGCCACCACGGCCGTAGGCAGGTTGTACTCCCACTTGACATAAGGGCGCACCAGGCTGCCAATGTCGAACGGATCTTGCACAAAATGCACATAGTTGTCGCGCGAGCCCGGCAACTCACCGCGCAAGGTAAAGGGCGCTTTGCCGGCCAGCAGCATGACGGGCAGTCGGCCGCGCAGCATGTTGTGCATGCCCATCACCGCATTGGCCGTACCAGCGTCCACATGCACCATCACCGCCTGGCCGCGGCCAGTGACCGCCGCATAACCGGCCGCCATGTGCACAGCCACGTTTTCATGGGGGCACAAAATGAACCCGGGGTGCGCGCGTCCCTGTGCATCCCAGCGCGCAAGTTCTTCGATCAGGCTGACATGGTCGGTGCCCAAGTTGGCAAACACATGCTCGATGCCCAGGTCGGTCAAGCCCTGCAAGAAATGGTGGGCACCACTGGCGCCATGGGCCGCCGTTGAATCGGGTTTGGGGGTCGGCGTTGAATTCACAAAAATGGGCAATCAGAACAGCGGCAAGCGGCAGCTTGCCGGACGCAAGACGCCAGCGGAGATGATGCGTGTCATCGGTCACCTCGACCACAGGGCAATCCCTAAGCACACAAACCATATTTTCAGCGCATGCTCTCGCACCTCCACGCACCCGATCACACACTCCTGCGCATGAGCCAGAGCCCAGCCGTACCCGTCGATGTCCAGATGGCCTGTCAGGACAGTTTGATGAATTTCATGGCCCACTTTGACGCCGACCAGTTCGAGGCCATGCAGGCTTGGTTTGCACCAGAGGGCACCTGGGAGCGTGCCGACGGCACCCTCAAAGGCTTGGACGCGCTGCGCCGCTGGGCGGCCACCCGCAAGCCAGGACATATTTTTGTTCGACACGCCATTTCCAACCTGCGCTTTGAAGCGCTGCCCGATGGACGCGTGCGTATCCATTCCTACGTCACGGTCTATCGGCACGACGGTCAGCCGGGCGACGCCCGACCGGCGCCCCTGAACGGACCGGCCCTGGTCGGCCGATACATCGACGACATGGTGCTGCACGAAGGCCAGTGGAAAATCCACCACAAAAGCATCCAGGCCGACTTCAAGAAAATCTGACCTTTATACCCCCTGACTTTTCTCACACGCACCAGGAGTCCCCATGAAAAAAATCGTAGCCCTTGGCATCGCTCTCGGATTGGCCGGCTGCGCCAGTACGCCCCAGACGCCGCCCCCTCCGAACGATCCGGTGACGCTGCGCGTCAACGTGTTCCGCGGCGCCAGCAACCTGCCCATCTACATGGCACAGGAAAAAGGCTACTTCGCGCGCCGCGGCATCACGCTGCAGATGCTGTTCACGCCCAACTCCACCGAGCAACGCACGGGCTTGGCTGCAGGCCGCTTTGAAATTGCCCACGCCGCTGTGGACAACACGGTGGCCATGATTGAGGTGGCCAAAGCCGATGCAGTCATCGTCGCCGGCGGCGACGGTGGCATGAACGAGGTGCTGGTTCGGAAAGAGATCAACAAGGTGACCGACCTGCGTGGACGCACTTACGTGGTTGATGCGCCCAATACGGCCTATGCACTGATCGGTCGCAAGATCTTGAAAGACGCAGGACTCAAGGAAGGCGTGGACTACAAGATCTACCCGCTGGGCGGATCGGAGGCACGCACCAAGGGGCTCGATACGCCAGAGGGTGCAGCCACCTTGCTCAACCCGCCGTGGAATTTTCTGGCCAAGGAGCGCGGCGCCAAGAGTCTGGGTCGAACCATAGACCTGTTCGGTCCCTACCAGGCTCAGGGCGTGTTCGTGATGCGTCCCTGGGCGGCCAAAAATGGTCCTGCCCTCGAGCGCTATCTGGCCGCCTACATCGAAGGTTGCCGTGCGGCTCAGGACCCGGCTCAGCGGGACGTGGCTCTGAACGTTCTCAAGCGGGAACTCAAGTTGACCGATCAGGTGGCCCAACTGACCTACACCGAGCTGATGACCAAGGGCAGCGGCTTGGCCAAGGACTGCGCCTTCGACATGCAAGGCTTTCGCAACGTGCTGGCCCTGCGTGCCGAAATCGAAGGCCAGTGGGGTGGCAAGGCGCCCGATCCGGCCAAATTCATCGACATGACTTTGTACAACCGGGCACTCGGTCACGCGCGCCCCTGAACTGCACTTCGAGCGTTCAGCCAGTACTGGGCTTTGTGGTCACCGACAAAGGCTTTGTGCGCGGCCACGATGTGGTCTTTCTCAGCCGCGACGCTCGGTCTCACCATCAGCTGGTGATGGAGACCGGGCGACCGCCCGGGCGCGGGTCGGGCTACGGGCTGCAGCAGATTTCTTTTCAGGTTGAGCAACTCGACGATCTGCGGGCGATGCGTGATCTGATTGCAAGGCGCAAAGACGTCGAGCGCATCCAGGCCGTGGACCATGGCAACTCATGGTCCCTGTATTTTTGGGACCCAGAGGACAACCGCATCGAGATTTACCTGGACACGCCCTGGCACGTTGACCAGCCCTACCTCGAGCCGCTGGACCTCGGGCTGAGCGACGAACAAATCCGGGCTGCCACCGAGGCCCACATCCAAGGAAAAGCCGGCCTCAAGCCCATGAGCCAATGGCGAGAAGAGATGGCCCGCTTGGTCGGCTAAAGCCAAGCCCTTCTCACCGAGCGCATCGCTTCCAAAGGTCCAGCGCTCTCACTTGGACACTGGCACTTACTCCAAGCCGAGTTCCTGGATCTTGCGGGTGATGGTGTTGCGGCCTATGCCCAGTTTCATGGCGGCCTCGATGCGCCTGCCGCGGGTATTGGTCAATGCGGTTTGAATCAGCTTCGATTCAAAGCGCTTGGTCAGCACGTCCCAGACGTCGGTATTGCCCGCCGCCAGCAAAGACAGCGCTTCGGCTTCCAAGCCAGTCTCCCATGCACTGCCGACCGCAGCCAAAGCAGACCAGGCGGTTCCATTGGCCGAGGCAGGCGGCAGCAGCTCCGCAGTGGCCGCCTGAGACACTGGCGCGGTCACGACAATAGGGTCGCTGCTGGCCGGGGCAACGGGTGAGGCCAGCTGCACAGATCGGCTGGCGAGCACTTCTGGCGGCAGGTCCTTGACCTCCACCACCTGAGCCGGTGCCATGACGGTCAGCCAGTGACAGATGTTTTCAAGCTGGCGGACATTGCCCGGGAAATCAAAATGCGCCAATTGCGCCAAAGCCGCGTCTGAAATCCGCTTGGGCTCGACACCGAGCTGCTTGGCGCTTTGCTGCAAGAAATGCCGGGTCAGCGCGGGCACGTCTTCCCCACGCTCGCGCAGGGCCGGCAAGCGCAAGCGGATGACGTTGAGCCGGTGGAACAAATCCTCACGGAACACACCGTCCTTGACGCGTTGCTCCAGGTCCTGATGGGTCGCTGCGATCACCCGCACATGGGCCTTGATGGCGCTGTGGCCGCCCACGCGGTAGAAGTGACCGTCGGATAGCACCCGCAGCAGCCGGGTCTGCAGATCAAAAGGCATGTCGCCGATTTCGTCAAGAAACAGCGTGCCGCCTTCGGCCTGCTCAAAGCGCCCGCGACGCATCGTCTGCGCCCCCGTGAAGGCGCCGCGCTCATGGCCAAACAATTCAGACTCGAGCAATTCTTTGGGAATGGCCGCAGTGTTGATAGCCACAAACGGGCCAGCCGCGCGGCTCGAGTGCTTGTGCAGGGCGCGCGCCACCAGCTCTTTGCCAGAGCCAGACTCACCGGTGATCATCACGGTCACGTTGCTTTGCGAGAGCCGACCGATGGCGCGAAACACGTCTTGCATGGCCGGGGCCTGGCCCAACATTTCGGGCGTATCGCCCATGCGGTCTTCGGCCACCTGCTCGCGCTGGCTCTCGTCAACCGCCCGGCGTATCAGCTCGACCGCCTTGGGCAGATCGAAGGGCTTGGGCAGGTATTCAAATGCACCGCCCTGAAAGGCAGAAACGGCACTGTCGAGATCGGAAAACGCGGTCATGATGATGACCGGCAGCCCCGGCAAGCGCGCTTTGACCTTCTCCAGCAGATCCAGGCCCGAACCGCCGGGCATGCGGATGTCACTGACCAGCACTTGCGGGCCGAAGTCTTCGCCGGCCACGTCGAGCGCGCTCAGCAGTTCCTTGGGGCTGGTAAAGCTGCGCGTGGGCAGCCCTTCACGCAACAAAGCCTTTTCCAGGACGAACCGGATGGACTGGTCATCATCAACGATCCAGATCGGTTTCATGCTTGTCTGCCCCTTTTTATGACCTCACAGGTGAATGGCCAGGCTTCAAGGCAGTGGTATCAGCAACTTGAAGTCCGTACGACCGGGAACGCTGTCACATTCAATCAAACCGTGATGCTGCTGAACAAAGTTTTGCGCCAATGTCAGCCCCAGCCCGGAACCGCCGTCTCGCCCTGTCACCAGGGGGTAGAAGATACGGTCTTTGATCGAATCGGGCACGCCCGGTCCGTTGTCAATTACATGCAATTCCAGTGCCAAGCGATAACGTTGTTTCCCAAAAGTCACCTGCCGGGCGATTCGGGTGCGCAGCGTGATGCTCGCATCGCCCGCAGCCACGCGCTCGGCCAGCGCCTGCGCGGCGTTGTGGGCAATATTGAGCACCGCCTGGATGAGCTGCTCGCGGTCACCACGGAACTCGGGAATGGAGGTGTCGTAGTCGCGCGCGACCTTCAGGCCCTTGGGGAACTCGGCCAAAATCAACGAGCGCACCCGTTCGCACACCTCATGGATATTGACGTCACCGACTTGGTGCGGACGGCGGTGCGGGGCCAGCAGCCGGTCGACCAAAGACTGCAGCCGGTCGGCCTCGTGAATGATGACCTGGGTGTATTCGGTCAGCTCGCGCGAGTCGATCTCCATCTGCAGCAGCTGGGCCGCACCCCGAATGCCACCCAACGGGTTTTTGATCTCGTGGGCCAGGTTGCGAATGAGTTCCTTGTTGGCCTGGGCCCGCTCCATCAGGCGCTCTTCTCGGTCCTGCTTGGCCTGCTGCTCCAGCGGCAGCAGCTCAACAATGGCCTGGCCAGGCACGTCGCACTGGGCCACCACAACATGCACCGGCAGCGGGTCGCCATTGTTGCGCTTGAGCCATGCGTCATAGCGCAACGCAGCAAACTCATTGCTGCCCGCACCCTCGAGCGCGCCTTGCAGGATGACCGGCTCGGTAAAGCAGTCAGACAGCGGAGCGCCCTCGATCATGCGCCGCGAAGTCCCCAGCGCATCCTCCAAAGCCGCATTGGCAAAAATCACCTGCCCATCGGTCTGCACCACCGCCACCAGCGTGGCCAGCAGATCAAAAGCCGTGAAGCGTTCGGCAGCGGGGTGGGAATGGGGTGTGAGCACAAGACCTATTTTGACCGAATCGCGCCAGCGTGCTGACTCAGGAGAGCCAAAACAGCAGCGGCGACGGTGCCTGCATCCTTGCCTCACCCATTGGGGAGGGCCAGGGTGGGGGAACGGCGGCGTTTCTTTGTAAAACGGCCAATAAAAAAGACGGCCGAGACCGTCTTTTTTTAGCCCAGGCCAAAGCGGCCGTCGGGCTATGCATCAGAGCGAGTAGTACATGTCGTACTCAACCGGATGCGGCGCCATACGGAACCGAGTGACCTCGCCCATCTTGAGCTCGATGTAGGCGTCGAGCATGGAATCGGTGAACACGCCACCTTTGGTGAGGAAAGCGCGGTCTTTGTCGAGGTACTCCAGAGCCTGGTCCAGGCTGTGGCAAACGGTGGGCACCAGCTTGTCTTCTTCCGGGGGCAGATGGTAGAGGTCCTTGGTGGCCGCCTCGCCCGGATGGATCTTGTTTTCCACGCCATCGAGGCCAGCCATCATCAGAGCCGAGAAGGCCAGGTAGGGGTTGGCAGAAGGATCGGGGAAGCGCGCCTCGATGCGGCGACCTTTGGGGTTGGCCACAAACGGAATGCGGATCGAAGCCGAGCGGTTGCGCGAGCTGTAGGCCAGCTTGACCGGCGCCTCGAAGCCGGGCACCAGACGCTTGTAGCTGTTGGTGCCAGGGTTGGTGATGGCGTTGAGCGCGCGGGCGTGCTTGATGATGCCGCCGATGTAGTACAGCGCGAAGTCGCTCAGACCCGCATAGCCGTCGCCGGCAAACAGGTTCTTGCCATCTTTCCAGATGGACTGGTGCACGTGCATGCCCGATCCGTTGTCGCCTGCATAGGGCTTGGGCATGAAAGTGGCTGTCTTGCCGTAGGCATTGGCCACGTTCCAGACCACATACTTGAGCACCTGGGTCCAGTCTGCGCGCTCGACCAGCGTGCTGAACTTGGTGCCAATTTCGTTTTGGCCGGCGCCAGCGACTTCATGGTGGAACACCTCGACCGGGATGCCCAGCGATTCGAGGATCAAGGACATTTCAGCGCGCATGTCTTGCGTGCTGTCGACCGGGGGCACGGGGAAGTAACCGCCTTTGACCGTAGGACGGTGGCCGCGGTTGCCGCCTTCGAGCTGCTTGCCGCTGTTCCAGGGTGCCTCGTACTCGTCGATGGCGAACATCACGTTGCCGGGCTCATTGCTCCAGCGCACGCCATCAAAAATAAAGAACTCGGGCTCGGGGCCAAAATAGGCGGTGTCGCCAATGCCCGAAGCCTTGAGGAAAGCCTCGGCGCGCTTGGCGATGGAGCGCGGGTCGCGGTCGTAGGACTTGCCGTCGCTCGGCTCGACCACATCGCACTGCAGGAACAGGGTGGTTTCCTCGAAGAAGGGGTCGATGTTGGCGGTATTGGGGTCGGGCATGAGTTGCATGTCCGAAGCCTCGATGCCCTTCCAGCCCGCGATCGACGAACCGTCAAACGCGTGGCCCGACGAAAACTTGTCTTCGCTGAAGGCAGACACCGGCACGGTCACGTGCTGCTCTTTGCCACGGGTGTCGGTGAAACGGAAGTCAACAAACTTGACGTCGTTGTCCTTCACCATGCTCATCACGTCTGCGACGGTCTTGGCCATCAATGCTCTCCTGTACTTGGATGGGGGGATAAAAAAAGTTCTCGCGGCAGGGTCGATGCAGTTTCTGTGCCACTGGGCAATAAACACCGACTCCTAGGGCAAACGCGCATTGTGCCCTGAACGGCAAGGCCGACCGATGGGCAGATCAAAGAAACAGACGGGTTTGATCGTCAAAATGCACTGATTTAGTGCAAAAATGGGACAAATTTGCACATTTTCAGTGCATATTCAACGCACCAATTCGGGGCCCAATTTCAGGCCAAACGGAGCCAGGCCGGCGAGCAGTTCAGGGAAAGCCTTTTCCACATCGACCCCCTCGCCCTTGACGCCCAGTTCAATGTGCCGGCCGTACTGCGGGTGGTCCACGCTGGGCAGGCTGAACACCTTGACCCCCGGGTGGGCCGCCTCGATCGCCTGCATCAGGGGCGTGAGCATGCCCTCCATGCCGTCAAAAACGATGACCGACTTTTCGATCTGCGTGCGTGCGCGCTGATGGGCGCGATAACGGGTGTCGAGCAGCCATTCCATCATGGGCCAGGCCATCACAGGAAAGCCCGGCAGAAAATGCACCGCGCCCGATCCGGCCTCGCAGGTAAAGCCTGGTTTTCGGGCCGGTTCACGTCGGCCACCACCCCCTGCTCACGCGCCATGTCGTGCATGCGCTCGATGATCAGCGCCTTGGCCTGCGGATGCAGCGCCAGCTCCACCCCCAGGGCCCGGGCTGCGCACTGGCGGGTGTGGTCGTCCGGCGTGGCGCCGATGCCGCCGCAGGAAAACATCACCTCACCGCGCTCGCGCGCCGCATCGAAGGCCTGCCTGAGCAAGGCGGTGATGCGCTCGGGCTCATCGCCCGCATAGTGGGCCTGGGCCAAAGTCAATCCCCGCGCGCCAAGAATCTCGATGGTCTTGGCCAGGTGCTTGTCGGCGCGCTTGCCGGACAGAATTTCGTCGCCGAGGATGAGGAGGGTGAAGGTGGGGGGCATGGGGAGGACGGGAGTTGCAAATGAGTCATTGGTTTGAGAAGTCAGTGTACAGACGCAGGCCCTGACCTGCTTCATGCCACCTGTCTACTGGGACCCGCCATCCTCCTCAATGCGGCGATCATTTCGCGCAGCGCTTGCCTCACCCTAAAATAAAAAAATCTCCGACGCGCCGGCGCGCTGAAAAATAAGAACCTCGACCACCGTGACAAGGCGCCCGGGAGCCCAGACCGAACCAGCGCCTAAAACCATCTCTTCACCATGCTAAGAAAAATTCTCAAGACCGTTTGTCTCGTTTCGCTGACTCTGACCTGCACACAGCCATGGGCTGTAACGCCTTTGCCTCAATGCAAAGACGACGGCTCGATCGCGATCTGCTACGCAGCCAATCTGCAATGGACGAAAAACTCGATCTACAGCGGCGGCGTGGTCAATGGCTACGCGCAAGGCGAAGGGTTGATGGTCTTTCTCAATGGAGATGTCTTCGCGGGCAAATTCGAAATGATCAACGACGACAAGATCACCGGCGAGGGCGTCTATCGGTCGGCCCAGTGGGTCTACGAAGGCAGGTTGCGACTGGGCAAATTTGAAGGCCGAGGCATCTTGCGCTTCAGAGATGGGCGAACTCCCATGAACGGCTGGTGGGCCGAAGGCAACTTGATCAAAGAGACCAAGTGAGCATCAAGGCAAGATCGTCTCCAGCGCAGCCGCACCGCCCCTCGCAAGTCTGATCTTGCTCGTGCCGTTGACGCGGCCTCGACAACTGCCTGGTCACGCAGTCGGTGAAATTCAGTATCCAGAAGACCAATCAACACGATGGGTAACAGTTTTACCAATTGAATGGTCGTTGGCTCGCTGCCGTGCAAACGCAAGCCATCGGTTACGAATCGGCACAGGCAACAGCGCTTGCTGGATCAGTCGATCTGCCAAGTTCTCGGTGGTTGCGTCTTGGTTTAGGGGTCAACACCTTGCGTTCTCGACTGGGCCTTTAGCACTCCTGCAAGAGAGTTCGGCAGGTGCTCGATCACCCAGTCAGTAACACACTCGGGCGGTGTGGTGGATGTCAAGCCCATACACCCCAGTCGCGCTCGTGTTGATTATAGGACAAAACGCCTTGACTGACAACACGCTAAAAGTACCAATCAGATATTTTGAATAGTCACATAGGAGTCACAAAACCAGCCTAAGCCAGAGATGCAGCCAGCGAACTATTACCAAAATACCAAGTAAAGATCGGGAAAACCCGATGGGCTAGCCCGCTTCGGCCTGTCGGGGCGTGTGGAGCGAAGGATCAGGGCGAAGGCGCTGAAGGCGGCGCCCCGGGGGGCACAGCGCCAGGCCCAGCCGTGCCGGCTGCCGCCGGTTGGGCTTCAATCTCAAAGGCTGGCATGGCCTGAGCCTGCCCCGCTGCGCTGCGGGTCTTGTCGAGCAAGGCCAGGCAGTAATGGGCAAACCAGAGCGAAGAGAACGCAAAGACCAGGGTGTAGATCCAGATGGCCAGCGGCACCAGCACCGGCGCCATGGCGATGAACATGGCGCCCGAGGCCCACAGCACGCTGGGCAGAGCGCCCAGATAGCCGGTGAACAAGCCCATGATCAACAGGTGCACACGGTTTTGGCGCATGAGCTGTTTGCGCTCCTCGCTGCTGGCATGGCCTGCCAGGCAGTCAAAGGCCATGACCCGATAGGTCAGCCAGCCCCAGATCAACGGCGGCAATACCAACACCAGGGGCGGCAACAGCCACAGCGGCATCGACAGCAGCATGGCCACCAAAGCCGCCAGGGCCGAGCCCAGCGACCACAACACGCTGGCAAAAAGTGAGGCGCCTTTTTTGCGCTGCAGTTGCGCAAAGCGTCGCTCGCCCACCAAGGCCACCATGGCCGGCGTCATGAAAAAGGCGACCATGAGCAGGCAGGCCATGACGATAAAGGGAATCGACAAAAACAAAAGCATGGCCGGGGCCATGACGGCGCGCAGGCCACCGAGCCCGATGACTTGCAAGCCGCTGTAGATCAGGTTGAGCCAGGTCCAGGAATCGAGCTGGGCACGCATCGCGTCGACCGCATCGTTCCAGAAGAGGTAGTCCAGGCCCAGCGCAGCCACCACCATGATGACCAAGGGCAAAAAAGACAGTGCAATGACGCGCGGGTGCAGGCAGTAAACCGCGGCGCGCCAGAAGGCGTCGATGATCGGTCCCACGTTCTTCATGCCTTTTCAAACAGACGCTTGAAGCCCAAGCGTTGCTGGGCCCACAGGCCGCGGCCATAGTCGCGCTGGTGCGTGATCTGGTCCATCAGGCCGGTGGGGCCAGTGCCCAAATCAAATCGGGCGGTGCCAAACATCATGTCCCACCATGGCAGCAGCACGCCGTAATTGTGCTCGCCCGACTCGGCGCCATGATGGGCACGGTGAAAGCGCGGCGTGACCCACAGGCGCTCGATAAGAGCGCCCCAATGCAGCCGCACGTTGGCGTGCTGCAGGCTCTCGCTGAGCTGCGACAGCGCAACGAGCACCATGAACTGGGCCGGGGCCACGCCGATGAGCTGCGCAGCCAGCACAAAGAGGCAGTCCACCAGAACATCGTCAAGAACGTGGTTGCGGTTGTCACTCCAGAGGGTGAGTTGGCGCTGCGAGTGATGCAGCGCATGCAGCTGCCACCACCCACGCAGACGGTGCTGTCCGCGGTGTATCCAGTAGGCCAAAAAGTCAAAAGCCACCAGGTAGATCACAAAGCTCACGAGCCCGATGAATCAGGGTGTAGACCATGTCGGTGCGCACGCCGGCTCGGTCGGTGACCGGCTCCAAAGGCCGCCAGCGCTGCAGGGGCGCAATGAACAAACACATGACCAGCAATTGCAACAGGCCCATGAGCAACCAGCCGCAGGCGGCATAGGCATCATCGAGCAGATGGCCCAGGCCCAATTCAAAGAGCGCAGGGACCAAGGGCTCAAACACCGCGCGCTGCGCCCCGGTGAACAGATCGCCAAACCACTGGGCAATGGTTTCAATCATGACCCACGCTCGCTTTGCAGGCGGCGGGCCAAGGTGGCACCGCCCTGCACGGTGATCCATGGCCGCATCTGGGGGTGCACGCGCAGGGTGGCAAAGCACAATCCCCGGCGCTTGAGGCCAAGGATCAGCGGCTCGAGCACGGCCGGTGCCCATGGGTCCTGACGCGACCAGATGCCCAGGTGGGCCACAATCACGTCGCCACCGCGGATGTTGCTCAGGGCTTGAGCCAGAAGCTCGCGGTTGGGGTATTTTTCGCTGGGTAACTCGTCACCCAGAAAGCCGGCCGGCGCCCAGCCCACGTGCAAATAGCCGCAGGAGCGCGCGACCTGCAGCAGAGATGGCGATGTTTTGCCACCCGGGGCGCGAAACAGCGGCAGCGGGGTTTGACCGGTGAGCTGCGCCAGCCTGCGGCTGGCGCGGTGCAGCTCTTCACAATATTGCGCCGCACTCCAATGCAGCGTTTTGCCTTTCATGGCGCCGGCCGATGGACGGATGCGAAATTGCGGCTGGCCCTCGCGCGCAGGCAGGTCAGCCAGCCAATATGCGTGGTCATGGGTGTGTGAGGCGAAGGCATGGCCTTGGGCGGCGGCCTGCGCCCACCAGGGCGCCCAGGCGTCACCCAAGCTGCCGTCGCCAGTTTGCGTGGGCTCATGGGCCGCAAAAAACGTGACGGGTACAGCGTGGCGCTGCAAGACCTCTGCAATGAGAGGCGCAACGCCCATGTGTCCAGTGTCGAAGGTGAGGTAGATCGTTTTCTCGGGAGACGGGCAGCCCGCCTGCGCCGACCAGGGGCAGATCAGCGCGGCCATGAACAGCATGCAGCGCGCCCAAGCCCAGGCCAGCGAAGGCGCTTGGCCAAAGAGCTTGTCAGCGCGGGGCATGATCGAGCGTCCAAACCCCATGGGGTCCCCTGCCAACGCGCACCTGACGCACCATCTTGCCACTGACCAGGTCCACCACCGACAAGCGGGCCGCCCAGCGCGAGGTGACCAGCAGCGTCTTGCCGTCGCGCGAGATGTCCATGCAGTCCGGGCCCGAGGGCACCATGATCTGCTGTACCACCTGCAGGGTCTGCATGTCGATCTTGCTCAGGCTGTTGTGAACACGGTTGCTCACCCACACATGGCGGCCATCGCCCTGCG
This sequence comes from Comamonadaceae bacterium, assembly GCA_021299555.1. Lineage (GTDB taxonomy): Bacteria > Pseudomonadota > Gammaproteobacteria > Burkholderiales > Burkholderiaceae_C > Polaromonas. The sequence continues at coordinate 13,660 of JAJTGH010000108.1, read as the reverse complement.
CGCGAAAGGCGTGCGCGCCGGCCGCCGTCTTGATGTGGCCCATCTTGATCGCCACCGGGCCCGCAACGTCAAACACCTCCACCGCATCGCTGCCGGTCAGCGCCACCAGCAGGTGCTTGTCGCCGGGTATGCCAAACACATCGGCCGGCATCGCCCCGGTCCTGGCACGCCACTTGATGGCCTGCGTGGCCAGGTCGATGGCCACCAGCTCGTTGCTGTCTTGCATCGTGGCATAGACCGTGGTGCTGTCGCAATGCGCCGGGCCAAGGTGGGCGTGGTGCCGTCCCAGCGGTACAGGTCGACATGGTTGAGCCGGTTGGCCGCGGTCACAAACCACTTCATGTCGGGCGAAAACCGCAGGTGATAGGGGTCGAGGATGTCGCGCAAGGTGCGCTGAACCTCTCCGGTGCGCGGATGAATGAAGGTCAAAGAGTCCGATGCCGCATTGGCCACGATGACCGACTTTTCATCGGGCGTCAGGTACAGGTGGTGCGGTTCTTTGCCGGTGGGGATGCGGCCAATTTCTTTCCAGCCGATCGGATCGACGACGCTGACGCTGCCCTCGAGCGAGTTGAGCACGAAAATGGGCGCAGCCGGCTCGGCGCGCACGCCAGCAGCGGCCATCAGGGGCAGCGCCAGCAAAGATCGTCTTGACAATGCGGACATGCAGGGATTGTCTGCGAGGGTGGCGATCCGGCCATGCAACTCACTGGCCAGTGGGGTCTTCAGTGGGGTCTTTGACGCCATCGAGCGCCCGCAGATCGCCGGGCTCAAGCCAGCGCCACTGGCCCACAGCCAGATCGGCCGGAAGGCTCAAATCGCCCATGCGCGAGCGATGCAATTGTTCCACCCGGTTGCCCACTGCGGCCACCATGCGCTTGACCTGGTGGTACTTGCCCTCGGTCAGAGTCAGTCTGAGGGTGTGAGAACCGGTGAGCATGCAATCGGCGGCACGCACCGGCTGGTCATGGTCTTCGAGCACGACGCCGGCGAGCAAGCGATCGAGCTGACGCGCATCGACCGGGTGACGCGCAACGATCTCGTAGACCTTGGGCACATGGTGGCGCGGCGAGGTCATGCGGTGGATGAACTTGCCGTCGTCGGACAGCAGCAGCAAGCCGGTGGTGTCCTGATCGAGCCGGCCCACCGCCTGCACCCCGGCGGCCGCACCGCCGCCGCGCTGGCGCAGCGGCGAGGGCAAGAGCGTGTAAATGCTCGGCCAGGCGCCCGGCTTGCGCGAGCACTCGTAGCCGGCCGGTTTGTGGAGCATCAGATAAGCCCGCTCCTGAAAGAGCCACTGAACACCCTGCACGCTATAGCGCAAGCCCTGGGGCTGAACCGGCTGGGCCGGCTCGCTGAGCACTTGCCCATTGACCTGAACCAGCCCCTGCTGCACCAGGCCGGCACAGACGCGGCGGGTACCAAAGCCCTGGGAAAACAGCAAGTCCTGAATCTGCATGCCGCGATTGTCAACGCTGCCTGGCGGCCTTTCAAGCCGATTCCAGCGAACACGGCAGCGTGACACACACCCTGGCCAAACCCGGCTGATGGCCAATTTCGATGCGCAGCTGCCCCTGATGACGCTGCACAACCGTTCGGACAAAGTCCAGCCCCAGGCCAAATCCGTTGGTGATGATGGACTCGTCGACGGCGCCGCCCTGGCTGGCGATCTGGTTGCTGAGCACCACATCGACCTGGGCGCCACTGGCCGCCGGCTCGGCGCTGATGAGCACGCCGCTGCCAGGTTGCCCATACTTGATGGCGTTGAGCAGCAGGTTCATGAACACACGCACCATAAGCATGGTGGAGACCTGAACGAAAAAAAACCGATCGTGGTTGCGAAATTCGATCTGCATGCCGCGGGCCTGTGCCAGGTCGCGCACCTGGGCCATGGCGTCGTCGATCAGGTCGTCAATCAGCCGCTCGCTGAGCGCCAGCTGCTCGCTGTGGGCCTTGCTTTCGTACAAGAAACCGTCCATCAGCCGCATCAACTGGTCGGCATGACCGACCACACGGGCCACCTCAGAGAGCCACTGCGGCCGATCAGGGGCCAGCGCCCGCATCTGCCGGGTCACGGCCAGAATCGAGGCCACCGGCGTGCGCATATCGTGCGACAAAAAACGCAAAGCCTGGTCACGCTGGGCTTGCGATTGCCTGAGCTCGGTCACATCGACCAGCGTCAACAGCCGCAACCCCTGTGACTCGCTGGCATCGAAGGTGCTGGTCTTGATGTACACATCGCGCGCGCCCGCAGGGCTGCTCACACGCAAGCTGTTGTCTGGCTGTGCGGCCAGCGTGGTCAGTTCATCCCATTGCGAAAAAGGCAGATCCAGCTCGCGCGCCAGTTGTTCGAGCGTCGAGGGCGCAACAGCGCGACCCGCGCCCAGCGCGAGCATGCGTTCATTGACCCGCAGCACCCGTCCTCGCGGATCGATGACAGCCACCGCCTCGGGCAAATGCCGGATGGCCTGATCGAGCAAATTGAGCTGCTGACCTTGCAAATCAATGGCCTGATCGAGCGCCTGTTCAACCCGGGAGACTTCATCGCCGGCAGATCGCTGCCTGGGCCGATGGGGCTGCACGGCCTGCAGCTCGCGCGACTTGCGGTACATGTAGCGCAAATTGCCGTCCAGCCGGCGCCAGATCCACACCACCGTCAGCACCAGCACCGTCAGCCAAAGGGGCACGATGTCAAACCACCAGCCCCATCCGAGCAGCGTCCATACCGCAGCCAGCGGCAGCCCGGCCCCCAAGGCGTAGACCAGAAGCCGAAGTCGGCCAGGCTTCCAGGCGGCGCTGGCACTGATCACCAAAAACAGCGCCATGGCGCTCCAGCCAAAGACCCAGGCATCGGAGACCACCCGCACCCAGCGCCCGGTCAGGTGGGCGTTGACAACACTGGCCAAAATCGCCACGCCCGGTGTGCCCGTGGCCGTGGTGCCGGAATAGATGGTCGCATGCTGATCGCCCAAGATGGGGTCGGTCACGCCGAGCAAAACGATCTTGCCCTTGAGATCGGGCAGCGGCTTGCCGGCATCAAGCAAATCGATCAACGAGTAGGTTTTGAAACCCACAGCGGGGTCGACCATGGGAAAACGCAGATAGTCATCGCCGGGCAGGCCCTTGGTCTGCACCAGCCCTGCGGCTTGCAGCAAGGCCAGCGCAAAGTGCGGCTGGCCCATCCACTGAGTCTGAACGCCGCGAAGGGTGCCATCGCTTTCAAAACGAATGTGAATATGGCCGGTGGCGCGCGCGGCCTGCTCAAGGATGGGCGGCATCCACTGCCAGACGGCGGCGCCCGCCGTGCCGGGTACCGCTTGAGCAGCAGGCGCCGAAGCGGCCGACATGACCTTGGGCAAGACCACGGGCAAGCGGGCCATCTGCTGGGCCAAATCGGCGTCAACCGGCAAGGCGTTGATGAACAGCAGGTCAAGCCCGAGCGCCCGGGGCGCCTGGTCCTGGTCGACCAGGCGCTCGATCAGGCGCGCGTAATTGACGCGAGAAACCGGCCAGCCCCCCAAGCCCCTCTGGCTGCGCTCGTCAATGGCCACCAGCACCACCTCGGGGGAGGCCTCAAAGCCGATCCAGATGCTCAGCCGGTCGTAAAGGCGCTTGCCAATTGCACTGCCTGCGGGGGTCCAGACCAGGGCTGCCAACAGCAAGATGCCGGCAGCCAGCGTGATCGTCCATTCAAAGACGGGCCACTGGCGCCAGGGCCGGCGCCTGACGGCCGAATCGACGGACCAGGCCGAACTGTCAGCGGCGCTTGGGATCTCGGGGGCGGGCACGCTTGTGATGAATCGAGACAGCGCAAGGCGCTTCAGTCGTCTTGGCCCGCAGCCGCGTAGGTGATGAGCTGATAGCCAAATCCGTGCACCGATCGCAAACGCAAGCCGCTTGAGCCGTTGAGCGCAAGGCGCGAGCGGATGCGGGAAATGTGCACATCGAGCGTGCGCGAAAACGGATCGTCCTCGCGCCCCCAGACCTCTTGCATGAGGCGGTCACGGGAAAGCGAGCGATCAGCGTTCTCGAACACAAAACGGGCCAACTCAAACTCTTTGCCTGAAAACTGCGCATGACCGCCCTCCCAGGTGATCACCCGCTCGACCATGTCGAAGGTGTAGCCGTGATGAGTCTGGGGGCCCGTGCCCTGGCGAATCGGGTAGATGCGCCGCTGCAAGGCGGCGATGCGGGCAAGAAATTCAGCCGGTCGCAGGGGCTTGACGCAGTAGTCTTCTGCGCCCGCCTCCAGCGCAGTGACGATGGCCTGCTCATCATGCATGGCCGTCAAGAAGATGACTGGCGTCTCGCTCTGAAAGGACGCCCGAAGTTGCTTGAGCACCTTGATGCCGTCCTGATCGGGCAGTTTCCAGTCGAAGACCAGGAGATCGAAAGTTTGTCGCCCCAGCGCCGACAAAAAGGCCTTCGCGGTGCTGAAGGTTGCGCTGCTGTGACCCGCCGATTGAACCACCTCTGCCAGGTGCTGGGCCAAAGTCGCGTCGTCTTCCAGGATGCCGATGTGCATGGTTGAGCCTCCAGCAAATTAGGCTTTAGCGCTCGTTGAGCGCACCAGAGAAAGTCTTGATCACGGGCTTGAGCAGGTAGCGCAACACGCTGCGCGTGCGCGTCTTGATATCGATGGTCGATGTCATGCCCGGTTTGAGCGCCACCTTGGCGAGCATCTGGTTTTCCTGCACCTTATCGAGCCGAATCTGGGCGCGGTAGGTGCTGATCGACTGCCCGTTGGGCCCCTGCTCGACCAGTGTGTCCGAGCTCAGGTAGGTGAGCTTGCCAGTGAGCATGCCGTAGACCGAATAGTCGAAAGCATCGATCTTGACTTGAACCGGCAAGCCCAACTCAAGTTGACCGATGTCCACGGGGTTGATTTTGGCTTCGATCACCATATCGCTCTCGGTGGGCGAGATTTGCATGAGCTCATCACCGGCACGCAGCACGCCACCGATGGTGTTGACACGCAAGTACTTGACGATGCCAGCGACCGGAGCAACAAGGTCGGTGTGCTCCAAAATGCTGCGCCGCTCATCGAGCTTGTAGCGCTGGGAGGACAACTCATCTTCGAGCCGGGCCACCTCCTGTCGCGCCTCCTGCGTGTACTTGTTGCGGGCCTCGCTCAGTCGCGCCTCCAGGTCGCTGACCTGACGCATGGCTCGCATGACCTCCAGCCGGCTGACGTCACCAGACTGAAGCAGCCCCTGGTTCATCTGCAACTCTTCTCGCGCCAGCTTGAGGGCGTCGTCCAGGGCAGCGGTGGCATCGTCCAGGCTAGTGCGCTTTTGGGCATAGAGCTTTTCCTGGGCGGCCACAAAATCCGGATAGGCGCGCAGCGGCGCAGGGAAAACCGGCTTGGTGCCCAAAGACTCGGCCCGTGCGCGGATCAGGCTGGCCTGAAGCGCCGCCACCTTGGAGCGGCTCTCATCAAACGACGCACTGCTGCGGTCCTTCTCGAGCATCGCCAGGCGCTGTCCGGGCTTGACCTCCTGGCCCTCTTGCACCAGGATTTCGGCGAGCACTCCACCGTCGGCGGCCTGAATGATCTGCGTACGGGCGCTGGTGATGACCGAGCCCTGAGCACGCACCGTCTGGTCGATTTCGAACAAGGCGGCCCAAGCCACAAAGGCGGCAAACGTGACCGCCAAGACGGCAATGGTCGAGATTCGAAAGCCAGATGTGCGCTCGCTCATGCAGCAACTCCTTGCTCAGCTGTGGTCGGTCCGGCCGCCGCAGGACCCGATTGCGTGCGTGCCGCACTCAAACGCTGTAGCACGACGTCCTTGGGGCCGTCCATGACGATCTGATGGTTGGCCACAACAATGATCCGCCCCACCAGTCGCAACAACTCGGGCTTGTGCGTAACCACCACCAGCACATCCTCGGGCTGCAAGCTACGCGATAGCGCTGCAAGGATGTGCTGCTCGAGTGCACCGTCCATGGAGGCCGTGGGCTCGTCAAGCAGCCAGATGCGCGGCCGCCGCAAAAATACCCGCGTCAGGTTGACCAACTGGCGCTGGCCCGACGACAGGCCAGAGCCACCTCCAACACCGGTTTGGAGATGTGAGCCAGGTCCAGGCCGTCCATCTTGACGATGCCCGCCTGTGGCTTGTACATGCCGCTGAGCAGTCGCAAGAAGGTGGTCTTGCCGGCACCGATGGGGCCAAGCACACCGATTTTCTCGCCCGGGCGTATCTGCAATTCGGCAATGCTCAGTGCCTGGCTTTGACCGTAGCTTGCTGCCACTTTCTCGAAGGAGTAATGGCCCTTGACAGTTTGCGGGGCGATCGCTTGCTCCTGGCCATGGTGATCGTCCTGCAAGGTCCAAATCCGATCGAGCCCTTGCAAAGCAGTTCGGGTATGGGCCCACTGAATCAGACGATCTGGCAGGGCGGCGACGGGACCTAGCACCCGGCCCGACAAAATGGAGCAGGCGATCAAACCGCCCATGGTCAATTCGCCGCGCGAAATTTGCAGAGAACCCACGGCCACCAACAGCACGTAGGAAATTTGCTGCATCGCCGCCACGAGGAATTGAGAATATTCGCTGACGCGGCGCATTTCCTGCTCCACGTCGCGCGCCTCGTCGGTGGTGCCGATCCAGCGCGAGAGCATGCGCCAGCCGCTTTGTCCGGACTTGATGGTTTCGGCGCCCTCCACCGTCTCGACCAGCAGACCGGTCTTGAAGTTGGTGGCCGCATTGGCCTTTTTGCTCAGCACATCAACGCGGCGCCGAAAGAACAAGCCTGCACCGAGCGAGATACAGAAAAAAACCAGAGGAATGACAGCCAGCCATCCGCCGACCCAGCCGATGATCAAGAGAAAAAACAAGGCAAAGGGCACGTCGATCATCAGATGCGATGTCAGCGAAGTCAGGAAACTGCGTACGGTTTCATAGCCCTTGAGCTGTGAGGCCAAAGAGCCGACGCTGCGCGGCAACTGATCCAGACGTATGGCCAGAAACCGGCTGTAGACCTCGCGGGCGAGTTTTTGATCGACCTGGTCAACCAGCTGTTCGAACAGGCGCGAGCGCGCCAGCTTGGCCAGGGTCTCAAAAAAGATGGCCAGCAGCACGCCGGTGGTCAGCACCCAGAGGGTTTGGCTTGCACCCGTGGGCACCACGCGGTCGTAGACCTGCATGCTGTAAAACGAGGTGGCCAGCGCGATCGAGTTGATCATCAGACCAGCGAGCACGCCCTCTGCCCAAATTTTCTTGCGCGAGAAAATCTCTCGGCGGATCAGCTTGTACACCTCGCTGCCCGAAGGATCATAAGGACGGGCCAGCTTGAGCTTGACCACGACCCAGTCGTTGAGCGCATGCAAGGGCGTCTCGACCCAGCGATTGGTTTTTGCATCGAAGGTCTCGGTGAGCCATTCGTTTTGGGACGTACGCCCGCGCAGCAGGGCCCAGCCCTGATCGGCGCGGTGGATCAGGCAAGGGCAGTTGGCCGGATCGACCGATCCCGCGCGAATCCAGCGGGCTTTGGGCAATTGCAGGGCGTCGATCAGACGCTCGACGGCCTCGCGCGGCGATTGATCGGTCAGGCCCGGCGACTGGGTATCGATTTGCTCAATGGCCGCCTGCAGGGCCAGGCGATGGACCGGCTCAGACTGCACCTGCGCCAAGCGCATCAGCAAGGGAAAAAGGATGTTCATGAAAGCAGACCCCTACTGACGTATGGCATTGAACGAGGTACCCAGCCCCGAGACGATGGCGGGCACGCCCTCGGAGAGAACGGCCAGACGCCAAGTCGACACCAAGTAAGCCGCCTCCACTTCGGCCAGCGCCGTCTGCGCTTGAGCCAGTTCACGGGCCGCGTTCATCACTTCCACCCATGTCTTGCGACCCGCGAGGAACTGTCTGTCCCAGGAGGCGACCATGGCCTGCGTGGAGCGCAGTCCTGCGACCAGGGCCTGGCGGCGCGCCAGCTGGCTCCGCACCGAAACATGCTCGAGCGTGACTTGTTCGATCAGAGCGCGGCGATTGGCCTCCACTTCAGACTCAAGTGCCTGTAGCTTGGCCACTGCCGCATCGATGCCCGACATGGCCGACAGGCCTGCGCCTGGGTTGGCCGACAGGCCAATAAAAAAACGGTTGGCCGAGTTCAGGCCCGACGCACTGAAACTGCCCTGCTGATGCTCCGCCCGCGCGTAAACCTCGGGCATCAATTGCGCCCTGCGGGTCTGCACATCCATTTCCTGCTGTTTGATTTGTGCTTGAAGCTTGAGCGCAGTCGGGCTGTTGCTCCAGGCCCGCTCGAGCAACGGTTGCAAGTCCTCCAGCGGCTCGATGGGCAGCACGTCAAAGCCATCCATACGCTGTGGCTCGATCCGCTGTCCTGTCAGTTGTTCCAGGCGCGCCAGGGCAGAGGCTTGCTGCGCCTGCGCTGAAGTCACTTCAGCCTGGGTCTGCTCGAGTCGGCCCTGGGCCAGCACGTCGTCGGCCACAGCCGATACGCCCGCCTCAACCCGGCGGCGTATGAGTGCGGACAGCCTCTGGTGGGTTTGTACGCTTTCTTCCAGGGCGGCCAGTTTTTCCTGTCCGGCCCGCCACTCGCCCCAGACCTGGATGGTGCGAAGCGCCAATTGCTGGCGGGTCTCGTCCATCTGGGCCTGCGCCGCCGCCGATGCGGCCTGCGCACGCGTGACTCCCGCGGTCAGGCGCCCAGCCGTCCACAAAGGCTGTTGTAGACGAAAAGTGATCACCCGGCTGTCTTTGTTGTACGACTGGTCTTGCTTGGAAGCGCTGACCTGTTCCACCGATACCGAGGGCGTCGGATAAAACTGCCAGTTGGCTCCCTGGACGTCGGCTTGCGAGGCACGCACCAAATTGGCCTGACTTTGCAGCGTCGGGTTGTTGGCAAAGGTCAGATTGATCAATTCGATCATGCCTATGGCCATCGCAGAGGGTGCGAGCACGCACGCTCCCAGCCCAAAGAGCCAGAGCACACACCGCTTGCCGACACGCTGGCGAAGGAAAGTCATTTTTTAGCGGATGTCGAAAAGCAGCTGCACGCTTGCGTTCAGGCCGTTCAAAATGGAAGCAGGTTTGGGATAAGGAGTACAAGCACTGACATTCGCAGGGCTCAGCCCGACCTATTATGTAGCAATTTGTAGTCTGCTTGAGCGTTTGAGCGAATACGCAAGGGCCACCAACACCCCCCGCGCACGCCTAAAAAAAGACAAGGCCCGCGTCACGGACTGCGGGCCTTGTTGAAAATGGTCGGTGTGAAAGGATTCGAACCTTCGACCCCTTGCACCCCATGCAAGTGCGCTACCAGGCTGCGCCACACACCGAAGCGCCAAATTATAGCTGGCTTCAGGCGCCAGACCCGATGTAATTCAGAACGCCAGTTGCGGCTCAGCGCTGAGCAAATTGCGGATTTCAAAGAGTTCGCGGCGCATGACCTCGACCCCCTCAAACGACATCGTTGAAAAGCTCGCCTCCATCACGTCGAAGCTGCCATCGTGCAAGGGGTCGGCGGCCGATGCATGGGTATCGAGCTCCACACCTTCGAGCCCCACCTGACCGCTGCGGCGGCGTTCGCGCTCTGCCTGAACCAGCTCCTGCAATTTGTTGCGCGCGCCGCTGATGGTAAAGCCCTGCTCATAGAGCAAGTCGCGGATGCGCCGGATCATGAGCACTTCGTGGTGCTGGTAGTAGCGCCGGTTGCCGCGCCGCTTCATGGGCTTGAGCTGTGCGAACTCCTGCTCCCAATAGCGCAGCACATGCGGCTTGACGCCACAAAGCTCGCCCACTTCACCGATGGTGAAATAGCGCTTAGCCGGTATGGTGGGAAGAGCTTTGTCCAGTTGCATAGAAGCCGCCTCGCGGGGAGTAGGAATCTACTTCAACTTCAGGCGCGATGCAATTGCCCGAGCAAAATATTTTTTGCTGCCCATGCACGATGCAGGTGCGAGCAATCATCCGGGCATCAGTGGGCCGAGCCTTGGATCTGTTCTTTGAGCTTGTGGCTGGCGTGGAACGTGACCACCCGACGCGCCTGGATCGGAACCGCCTGACCGGTGCGCGGGTTGCGCCCCGGCCGCGGCGCCTTGGTGCGAATCTGGAAATTGCCGAAGCTGGAAATTTTTACGTCTTGGCCATCGACCAGGCTGTCGGAAATCAGATCGAAAAATGCCTCGACCATGTCCTTGGACTCGCGCTTGTTCAGACCGATTTGTTCAAACAGCAACTCGGCCAGATGGGCTTTGGTCAATGCCGGGGTTTCCAGGCTTTCAACAGACAGTTCCATGACACAGACAAAAAAGGTTGAGGCAGGCGCTGTGGGCTCGTGCGATCAGGCCCGCAGGCGGGCCCCTAAAGTTGACTCCAAGCGCTCGACCACGGCGCGCACGGCCGAGTCAATCTGCTCGTCGTTCAGTGTAGCGTGCTCGTCACTGAGAAGCAGCCGCACGGCGAGGCTTTTTTCGTCCATCGCCAACCCCCCACCGGCCTGCCTGGGCCGGTAGATGTCAAACAGCGTGGCCTGTCGCAGCAGGCCTGCGGTGGGTGCGGCATGAATTTGCGCCATGAGTTGGGCATGTGTGACCGACTCCGCCACTATCACGGCAATGTCACGCTCGACCGGCTGAAAACGGCTGACGCCAGAAAAAACGGGCACCGGGCGCTGCAAGAGCGCGTCCAGATCGAGCTCAAAGACCACCGGCGCAAGCGCCAGCTCCCACGATTGGCGCCACTGCGGATGCAATTCTCCGACCACCCCGATCGATCGGCCCGCAATGCGGACATCGGCGCAGCGCCCCGGATGCAGGGCGGGGTGGGCGGTGGGCTCAAACACCGCTTGCATGGGTGAGAGCAAAGCCTCCAGGTCGCCCTTGACGTCAAAGAAATCCACGTTGCGCGGCGCCTGCGCCCAACCGGCCGGCTCCAGCGCCCCACAAGCCAGACCAGCCAATCGCATGGGCTGATCAAAGCCGGCCACCGTGCTGTCACTGCCACCGACGCTCGGATCGCGCAAAAACACCCGGCCAAGCTCGAAGACGCGCGCGCGCGAGACCTTGCGGTCCTGATTGAACTTGAGCACCTGCAACAGCGATCCGATCAACGACGAGCGCATCACGCTCATCTGGCTGGCGATGGGGTTGAGCAGCCGCACGGGCTGCTGATTGCCCGCAAGTTCATGCTCCCAGCGCTCTTGCACAAAACTGAAATTGATCGTCTCCTGGTAGCCCAGCGCTGCCAGGCTGCGTCGCACCGCAAAGGCACTGCGCTCGGACTCTGGCCGCAGCCGTGCGGTGATTGGGGCCTGCGGCGGCGCCTCGGGCAAGGCGTTGTAGCCCACCATGCGCACCACTTCCTCGATCAGGTCTTCCTCGATCTGCAGGTCAAAGCGATAACTCGGCGGCGTCACCGTGATGGTGCCCTCGCCTTGAGCCAGCGGCAGACCCAGGCGCGACAGCGCGTCTGCGCACTGCGCCTGCGTCAAAGGCATGCCGATCACCTTGCAGGCGCGCGACACGCGCAGCGTCACCTGTTGCTGCTCAGGCATGTTCACTTGGGCATCATCCACAGGGCCACAGGTGGTATCGGGCGTGCCGCAGATTTGCAGAACCAGTTCGGTGATGCGCTCAATGTGGTCGACCGTGGTGGCCGGATCGACGCCGCGCTCGAAGCGGTGTCCGGCGTCTGTAGAAAAGTTGTAGCGGCGTGAACGTCCGGCAATGGCCTTGGGCCACCAGAAAGCAGCCTCCACATAAATGTTTCGCGTCTCGTCAGACACGGCCGTGGCATCGCCGCCCATGATGCCGGCCAGCGATTCAACCTGCTGCTCATCGGCAATCACGCCCACCTTCTCGTCGAGCGTGACCGTGCTGCCATTGAGAAGCTTGAGCGTTTCGCCGCTCACGCCCCATCGCACCTGCAGTCCACCGTGGATTTTGTCCAGATCAAAAATATGCGAAGGCCGACCCAACTCGAACATCACGTAGTTGGAGATGTCCACCAAAGGGCTGACCGAGCGCTGGCCGCAGCGCTGCAGGCGATCGACCATCCAGGCAGGCGTCTGCGCGCGGGTGTTGACGCCGCGAATCACTCGACCGGAAAAACGGCCGCACAGATCGGGGGCGCTGACCTTGACCGGCAAGCGGCTGTCGTCGTGGACCACAGCGGGCTTGAACATCGGGTGCTGCAAAGGCGCACCGGTCAAGGCCGACAGTTCGCGCGCCACCCCATAAACGCTCAGGCAATGGGCCAGGTTGGGCGTGAGCTTGAGCGTGAACAAGGTGTCGTCGAGTTGCAGGTGCTGACGAAAGTCTTGCCCCAGCGGCGCATCGGGCGCGAGCTCGAGCAAGCCGCCGTGGTCATCGGAGAGCCTGAGCTCGCGGGCGGAGCACAGCATGCCGTGGCTCTCGACGCCACGCAGCTTGCCGATCTTGATCTCAAAAGCCTGGCCGTCCTCGCCGGGCGGCAACTGCGCGACCACCAACGCGCAGGGCGCGCGGATGCCCACTCGCGCATTGGGTGCGCCGCAAACGATGTGCAGCAAGTCGCCCTGGCCGATGTCAACTTGACAAACCCGAAGCTTGTCGGCGTTGGGGTGTTGCACGGCTTGGCGTATCTCGCCAACGACCACACGCGAAAACGGTGGGGCCACAGGCCGCAGTTCCTCGACCTCCAGGCCGCCCATGGTCAGCGTCTGGGCCAGTTGCTCGGTGGAGATCGGTGGGTTGCAAAACTGGCGCAGCCAGGACTCAGGAAATTGCATGGCGTCTTGTCTTCAACGGAAGTCGGTCGAAAAGGGGCTTACTTGAACTGCGACAAAAAGCGCAGATCACCGTCAAAAAACAACCGCAGATCATTGACGCCGTAGCGCAGCATGGTCAGACGGTCTGGGCCCATGCCAAAGGCAAAGCCGATGTATTTTTCAGGATCGAGCCCCATGTTGCGAACCACGTTCGGGTGAACCTGACCCGACCCGGCAACCTCGAGCCAGCGACCGGCGAGCGGCCCGCTGGGAAACTGAATATCAATCTCGGCGCTGGGCTCGGTAAATGGGAAGAAGCTCGGCCGAAAGCGCAACACCAGGTCACGGCTTTCAAAAAAGGTGCGGCAGAAATCGGTGAATACAAATTTGAGGTCTTTGAAGCTCACGTTCTCGCCAATCCACAGGCCTTCGCACTGGTGGAACATGGGCGAGTGCGTGGCATCGCTGTCGACTCGGTAGGTGCGACCCGGCGCAATGACGCGAATCTCGGGCATGGGTTCGCCACGATCGATCAGCGCGCGGTGTTTCTTGACGTGCTGCACCGCATAGCGGATCTGCATGGGGCTGGTGTGCGTGCGCAGCAGGTTGGGCGCAGCCTCGGTGCCACCTTCGACATAAAAGGTGTCGTGCATCGAGCGGGCCGGATGGTCTTGCGGCGTGTTGAGCGCGGTGAAATTGAACCAGTCGGTCTCGATCTCGGGGCCCTGGGCCACGTCAAAGCCCATGGAGCCAAAAATGCCCTCGATGCGCTCCATGGTCAGGGACACTGGATGCAAACCGCCGCCTGAACGCTGCCTGCCGGGCAAAGTGACATCGAGCGCCTCGGCCTTGAGCTGCGCATCGAGCTCAGCCTGGGCCAGCGCTTGTCGGCGCTGCGTCAGGGCGTGTTCAATGGCTTGCTTGGCCAGGTTGATGGCGGCGCC
>JAJTGH010000107.1 GCA_021299555.1 Comamonadaceae bacterium | reverse complement strand
TTGATGAATTCATCCTGGGCAAAGACGATGGGATCGCCCTTCTTCTGAGCAATGGAGAACGGCACGATCTCGTCGCTGAACTTGCCCGCTTCTTGCGCAGCACTGGCCTTTTGCTGGCTGGCCAGCGCCAACGCATCTTGCATCTCGCGGGAAATGCCGTGGGCTTTGGCCACGTTCTCGGCCGTGATGCCCATGTGGTACTGGTTGTAGACGTCCCACAGCCCGTCAATGATCATGGTGTCAACGAGTTTCCAGTCGCCCATGCGCTGGCCATCGCGCGAGGCGGGCAGAACATGCGGTGATGCACTCATGTTCTCCTGACCACCGGCAATCACGATTTCACTGTCGCCCCATGCCACCGCCTGGGCAGCGAGCATCACGGCCTTCAGACCGGAGCCGCACACCGCATTGATGGTCAGCGCAGGCACTTCCTTGGGGATGCCCGATTTGATCAGGGCCTGGCGCGCCGGGTTTTGTCCGCAACCGGCAGCCAGCACCTGGCCCATGATGACCTCACCGACTTGATCGGGCGAGACGCCCGAGCGGACCAGCACCGCCGAAATGACGGCTGCACCCAAGTCGGTTGCCGCTGTCTTGGCCAGGGTACCGCCAAAGCGGCCAACGGCCGTGCGGGCTGCGGAAACAATCACGATGTCTTGCATGGTCTTCCTCAATGGATTGAATAGGTAAGGTCGGCGTCAATGGGACTGGTCTGAACCGCATTGCTGCGCGGCCGCACCAGTGCAGCGGCCAGGAAAAATCAGGCCTTGGCTTTGACGTATCGTCCGGGCGCGGGCTCTATGGCTTTGTACTTGCGGTTGCCGTAGCCCTTGGGTGCGGCAATCAGCTTGCCGGCATGGGCCTTGAGCCAATGGCTCCAGTCAGGCCACCACGAGCCCGCGTGCTCCTGCGCACCCTTGAACCAGTCTGCATGGCTCGAGGGCAGTTTATCGTTGGTCCAGTAAGAGCGTTTGTTCTTGGCCGGCGGATTGATCACGCCGGCAATGTGGCCCGAAGCGCCCATGACAAAACGCTTCTTGCCCGGCAGCAGTTGTGTCGTTGCGTAGGCGCCGCCGACCGGAACGATATGGTCCTCGCGCGAGCCATAGATGTAAGCCGGGATATCAATTTTCCGCAGATCAATCTTTTGGCCGCAGACCTTGACCTTGCCCGGCTGAGCCAGGTTGTTTTCGTGGTAGGTATTGCGAAGGTACCAAGCGTAGAAGGGGCCAGGCAGATTGGTCGAGTCGCTGTTCCAGTACAGCAGATCGAAGGCCGGCGGCTTTTGCCCCTTGAGGTAGTTGTCCACCACATAGTTCCAGACCAGATCGTTGGGCCGCAGAAAACTGAATGTCGAGGCCAGATCCTGGCCTCGCAGCAGGCCAGCGCTGCCCATCTGCGCCTCGCGCATGCGCACCGCGTGCTCGTCAATGAAGACGTCGAGCACGCCGGTATCGCGGAAATCGAGCAGAGCAGTTAGAAAGGTTGCGCTGTTGACCGCCTTGTCGCCACGCCCTGCCAGCACGGCCAAAGCTGTGCCCAAAATGGTTCCACCCACACAAAAACCCAGGGCGTTGATGCTTGGCTTGCCAGAGATTTCACGCACCACATCAATGGCCTTGATGGCCGCATGCTCGATGTAGTCGTCCCAGGTCTTGTCCTTCATCGACTCATCCGGGTTGCGCCAACTGACCACGAAGGTGCGGTGGCCCTGCTCGACCAGGTAACGGATGATGGAATTGTCTGGCTGCAAATCCAGGATGTAGTATTTGTTGATGCACGGCGGCACAAACAAGAAGGGGCGCTCGTAAACCTTGGCCGTCAGGGGTTTGTATTCGAGCAACTGGAAAAACTCGTTCTCGAAAACCACTGCGCCTTCTGTGGTGGCCACATTGCGACCTACTTCAAAGACACTCTCGTCGGTCATCGACAGGTGGCCCTGCCGGATGTCGTCCATCAGGTTTTGCAACCCGGCGGCCAGACTCTGACCCTGGGTGTCGAGGGCTTTTTTCTGGGCATCTGCGTTGAGGGCCAGGAAGTTGCTCGGCGCCGAAGCAGCGAGCCACTGCTCCACGGCAAACAAAACCCGGGCACGGGTTTTGGCGTCGCCCTCGACCGCATGGGCCAGCGCCGACAAGGTCTTGGCGTTGAGCAAATAGGTCGCGGCCGCAAAATGCGACATTGGGTTTGCGTTCCAGGCCTCGGAGGAAAACCGCCGATCGGTCACGGGAGCCGCCTTGGCGCCGAGCGTCAGGCAAGCATTCCACAAGGCACTGGCTTCGCGCACGTAGTCCTGCTGGATCTCAAGCATCTTGGCCGGATCCATGTGCACGCCGGCCATGCCCTCTGCCGAGGGCATGGCTTGGGTCAGGAAACTCGGGGCGGCAGGTGCGTGGCCCGGCAAAAAGGCCGACATCGCCTGTTGGAAATTGCTTTGAAGGTTGTTTTGAAATTGCTGGGCGGCATCCAACCAGCCGTGGTCAGTAGGGGTCACAGGCGTCTCCTCGACGTCGATTCTAGGTATGGGCTTTTGCGCTGAGTAAGCTCAACCGGTGAAAAACTGAGATGATTGTCGAGCCTATCCATTGCACTTGCCTGACTTAAATTGGGCAAGCTCCTCTAATCCTCGGACACGCCACACCCCATGTACCTGACCGTCATTGCCTGGCTTTATGTCGTGCTCATGATGAGCGCCGCCGAAGCAGCCAGCCCGCAAGGCACTGTGCTCGGGGCGATCATGACTTTCGTGCTTTATGGACTTTTGCCGCTGTCCATACTGATCTACATCTTGGGAACTGGGGCGCGGCGCAGAGCCCGCAAGGCCAGTGAGATCAATCCATCCGATGCATTGACACAAGCCATGCCCGCCGGCCAGGAGGCCATGCACAGCGGCTCAGGTCAGCCAGATGCAGGCGGCCATGCGACCTCCGGTCTGCCCGGCGGCCGCACCGGGCCGGCCGCTGCAGCGCCGGTGAGAGAAGAACGCTGAATGGCCCACGGTGCACCAGGGGGCACCGCCGTCATTGCCGTAAACACGGCTCACCCCTGAAGCGTGCAAGCGGGATCGGGCCAGCGCGGGGAGATCGGCCCAATACTTGCCTGGAGCACCGGCCGCAAAGTGCATTCCGGCGGCTCGATCCGCGGCCACGAAGGCCGCCCTGACCTCCTGGCCAACCTCAAAGGCGCGCGGCCCTATGCACGGCCCAAGCCAGGCCATCAGGCCCGGCGCCAGATCAGCGACGGAACACCCAAGGGCCTGACCCATCGCCGCCAGGCCGGATTCAACGATGCCTTGGACCTGCGTCCCTGCCGCGCCCGATGCGGTTCCGGCCAAGCCCCGCCAGCCCGCGTGCAAGGCCGCCACCACAGAATGCGTGTCATGGGTCAGCAAGATCGGCAGGCAATCGGCCACCATCACGGTGCATGCCAGATCTGGGGTCAGAGCCCATGCGCCGTCGGCAACCAGACCATCGCGCGTCTGGCTCGACAAGCCCAGCATGCCGTATCCGTGAACCTGCCGCATGAACACCGGCCGGGCGCCCAAGGCCCTGGCCAATCGATCCCGGTTGGCAAGAACGGCTTCTGGCGCATCGCCAACATGGTCACCCAAGTTCATGCTGTCATACACGCCGCTGGACACGCCACCAGCGCGGGTACTGAACACGGCCCGTACCCGTGGCGGTGCTGGCCAGTCGGGGATCAGCCAGTCCGGGTGCATGGCCTGGCTCTTACTCGGCGTCCGGACACCTGGCGGGGTCGGCCGCTGCAAAAGCCGGGTGCTTCATGCAGGCTTCAAAGACGGCCTGCACACGGCCCAGAGTCTCAATGCCCACGCCAAATCGCTGGGCGTTGACCACCTGCGGCACCAGGCAGCAATCGGCCAGGGTGGGGCTGTCGCCATAGCAATAGGTGGCCACGCCCACGCGCTGCAATTGACGATCGAGCGACTGCAGTCCCTCACGACACCAGTGGCGGTACCAATCGTTCTTGGCCTCTTCACTGGCCTTGAGTTCACGCACCAAATACTTGAGCACGCGCAGGTTGTTGAGCGGATGGATGTCACAGGCCACCGACTGCGCCAAGGCCCTGACTTTGGCCCGTCCCACCGGGTCAGACGGCAGCAAGGGCGGGCTCGGGTGTACCTCGTCGAGGTATTCCATGATGGCCATCGACTGCGACAGATGCTCACCTGCATCTTCGAGCAAGGGCACAAAACCGTCGGCCGACAGCGCACCAAACTCCGGCTTTTTGTGATCGCCTTTGAGCAGGTGAACCGGCACATAGTCGTAGGGCAGATTCTTGATCGCCAGCGCGATGCGCACGCGGTAAGAGGCGGACGATCGGAAATAGTTGTAGAGCTTCATGGCCATTAGCATATCGCAGCCATGGCCCGATGCACCGCGCCCTTAGTAATCGCCCGTGGCCAGGTTTTCGAACTTGGTGTGCTTGGCCACAAAGGCCAGCTTGGTGGTACCCGTCGGGCCGTTTCGCTGCTTGCTGATGATCACCTCGGCCACGCCGGGCTCCTTGCAGGCTTCCTTGGTGTAGTACTCGTCGCGGTAGATGAACATGATGACATCGGCATCTTGCTCAATGGCGCCGGACTCGCGCAGGTCGCTCATCAATGGACGTTTGTCCGTGCGCGACTCCACCCCGCGCGAGAGCTGGGACAGCGCAATCACAGGGCACTGCAACTCCTTGGCCAACATCTTGAGTCCGCGTGAAATCTCACCGATGGCCGTGGCCCGGTTCTCGTCGCTCATGCCACTGGAGACGCTCATGAGCTGCAGATAGTCCACCACGATCAGGCCCAGCTTGCCGCACTGGCGGGCCAGGCGCCGTGCATTGGCCCTTAACTCACTGACGGTCAAGCCCGGCGTCTCGTCAATGTGCAGGGCGACATTGCACAAGCGCTCGATGGTCTCGGTCAACCGCGGCCACTCGTCGTCGGTCAGCCGACCGGTGCGCAAGCGCCCCTGATCGATCCGACCAATCGAGCCAACGATGCGCACAGCAAGCTGCGAGGCCCCCATTTCCATAGAGAACACGGCCACGGGCAGCTCTTCGTGCAAAGCCACATGCTCGGCGATGTTGATGGCCAGCGCCGTCTTGCCCATGCTGGGGCGGGCCGCCAAGATGATCAGGTCGCCCGCCTGCAGGCCCGAGGTCTGGCGGTCAAGGTCCACAAAACCTGTGGGCACCCCCGTGATGTCATTGGGGTTGTGCGACATCTCCTCGACCCGATCGAGCAGGGCCACCACCAGAGAGCCCATGTCCTGAAAGCCCTGCTGCATGCGCGAGCCCTGCTCGCCGATCTGAAAAATCTTTTGTTCGGCCTCGTCCAAAATGCTCGAGACCGCTTGGCCCTGGGTGTTGAACGCCTTGGTGGCAATCTCGTCGCTGGCCGCGACCAGCTTGCGCAAGATGGCGCGCTCGCGAACGATTTCGGCGTAGCGCCTCACGTTGGCTGCGCTGGGCACGTACTGAGCCAGAGAATTGAGGTAGATCAACCCGCCCACAGTGTCGGCCTTGCCCTGGTTTTGCAGGTGCTCGAACACCGTGACCACATCGGCCGGTTTGCTGGCGTTGATCAGGGCACCGATCGCCCCGTAAATGAGTTGATGCTCATGCCTGTAGAAATCCGTGTTGGCCAACAAATCACCCACCCGATCCCAGGCCCCGTTGTCGAGCAACAAGCCACCGAGCACGCTGGACTCGGCCTCGATCGAATGCGGGGGAATGCGCAACTGGGCAATTTGCTGATCCGGGCTGTAGCCGTCGTCATATTCGGTTGGAAGGGCTGACATGGAACTCCTGAGCTGTGACACCATGGTAGCGCCGACAGCTGCACCCTGCGGCGGAAAAAGCTGTGGATAAGCGGTGAACTGAGCGGGGAAATAGACCCGGAGGCTGGGGACAACGCGTGGCCGCTCGAGCAGCGCCCAAAACAAAAGCCGCCTCGAGGGCGGCCTTTGAATCAGGGCGGGGCAATCAGGCGGTTTCGCCGTACACCGTCACGGTGATGTCGACCAGAACGTCGGTGTGCAAGGACACGCTGACCGGGTGGTCGCCGACGACCTTGATCGGGCCGGTGGGCATGCGAACCTGGGCCTTGACCACGGCAAAGCCGGAGCGGGTGAGCTCTGCAGCGATGTCGGCATTGGTCACCGAGCCAAACAGGCGGCCATCGACGCCCGCCTTCTGGGTCAGCTTGACGCTGGTGCCAGAGAGCTTTTCACCCTCGGCCTGGGCCTGGGCAAGTTTGGCAGCGGCGGCTTTTTCCAGTTCGGCGCGCTTGGCCTCGAACTCCTGCACTGCGGCCGAGGTGGCGCGGCGGGCACGTCCCGAGGGAATCAGGTAGTTGCGGGCGTAGCCATCCTTGACCCTGACCACCTCACCGAGGCCGCCAAGATTGACGACTTTGTCGAGCAAAATAACTTGCATGATCTGGGCTCCTTACAGGGTGCGGTGTTGGTCGCTGTACGGCAACATGGCCAGGAAGCGGGCGCGCTTGATGGCCGTGTTGAGCTGGCGCTGGTAGATGGCCCGAGTGCCGGTCAGGCGAGCGGGAATGATCTTGCCGTTTTCGGCAATGAAATCGCGAAGAACGTCTACGTCCTTGTAGTCAATTTCTTCAACGCCTGCAACGGTAAAGCGGCAAAAGCGCTTGCGCTTGAACAGCAGCGACTGGGTGTTGCGCTTGGGGCGCTTGTCTTTGGAAAAACGTTTTGGTCCGGGCATGATGGACTCCTTAAAGGGGGTTCAGGTCTTGAATATGAAAAATGATGCTTTTGCCGGTACGGGCGCTGGCCAGAAATCCCTTGAACCTCAGGCTGCGACTCATATCGAGCCGCATGACTTGTTCGGCCAGTGTCCCGAAGGCCACCGCCTTGATCGAAAGCTTGACATCTCGGTCACTGCCTGCCTCGGTTTGCTCTGACTCATGCTCGAGCACCAAGTTGATGG
The DNA here is from genome assembly GCA_021299555.1 of Comamonadaceae bacterium. Lineage (GTDB taxonomy): Bacteria > Pseudomonadota > Gammaproteobacteria > Burkholderiales > Burkholderiaceae_C > Polaromonas. Next base: position 4,236 of record JAJTGH010000107.1, on the reverse strand, counting down.
CAGGCAAACCGGCTGGCGTATAGCGCAGAGGACTGATCTCTGCGACACGGGCCGTCAAGTCGATCTGGTTCAAGGTCATACTGCGCAAGGCGCCCTGATCCAGGGCTTTCAACGCAGGCTGCCTTACGCGGCCTCCTGCTGCTGGGCTTTGCGGGCCTCTTCCCGCTCGACGCTGCGCATCATCACGGAGGGGGCGGTTTCAGCCTTTTTCTTGACCACGGTCAGGTGACGAAGCACCGCATCATTGAATTTGAAGGCGTGCTCGATCTCATCCATCACGGCCTGGCTGGCCTCGATGTTGATGCAGATGTAGTGGGCCTTGCCCAGTTTCTGGATCAGGTAGGCCAACTGGCGACGTCCCCAGTCTTCAACACGGTGGACCTTGCCACCGCCGGCAGTGATCATGCCCTTGTAACGCTCGAGCATGGCAGGGACCTGCTCGCTCTGATCCGGATGGATCAACAAAATGATCTCATAGTGACGCATGCAAACTCCTTGTGGGTTAAGAGCCGCCCCCCGCGTCGGTGGGGGTGCGGCAAGGAAAACCCAGGATTATAGCCGTCTTTGAAACTGCGTCCGAGCCCACCAAAAGCCCACCAAAGGCCTACCAAAGGCCCACCGCACACGCGGTGCCCAAGATGCTCGCAGCCACGGCCGGTGGTGCGCCACCTCGCCCGATCAGGTGGCCGCCAAGCGCTTCCAGGTATCGATCACAGTGTCGGGGTTGAGCGAGAGCGAGTCTATGCCCTCCTGAGCCAACCAGAGCGCCAGGTCAGGATGGTCGCTGGGGCCTTGACCACAGATGCCCACATATTTGCCCTGGCGCTTGCACGCGGCAATGGCCTGCGACAGCAAAGCCTTGACGGCCAGATCGCGCTCGTCAAAGTCTTGGGCCAAAATGTCCAGGCCCGAGTCACGATCGAGCCCTAGGGTCAGCTGGGTCAGATCGTTCGAGCCGATGGAAAAGCCGTCGAAAAATGCCAGGAACTGATCTGCGAGCACCGCATTGCTGGGCACCTCGCACATCATGATCAGACGCAACCCATTTTTCCCCCGCTCAAGACCATGCCTGGCCAGCAAGGCGACCACGGCCTGTGCCTGCCCCAGGGTGCGCACAAAAGGCACCATCACCTCGACATTGACCAGGCCCATCTCGTTGCGCACGCGGGTCAAGGCCTCACATTCCATGGCAAATGCCTCGGCGAAATCGGCGCTCAAATACCGGGCCGCCCCGCGAAAACCGAGCATGGGATTTTCTTCCTCCGGCTCGTAGCGAGATCCCCCGATGAGCTTGCGGTACTCGTTGGACTTGAAATCGGACAGCCGAACGATCACGGGCTTGGGCCAGAAGGCGGCGGCGATCGTGGCCACGCCTTCGGCCACTTTATCGACGTAAAAAGCCCGGGGCGAGGCATGTCCACGGGCCACACTCTCGACCGCCTTTTTGAGATCGCCGTCGACAGCAGGGTAGTCCAAAATCGCCTTCGGATGCACCCCGATGTTGTTGTTGATGATGAACTCCAGGCGCGCGAGCCCCACGCCCTGATTGGGCATCTGGGCAAAGTCAAACGCCAGCTGCGGGTTGCCCACATTCATCATGATCTTCAGACCCAGAGGCGGCATCTGGCCGCGCTCGACCTCGGTGACCTCGGTCTCGATCAGCCCGTCGTAGATGTTGCCCGTGTCGCCCTCCGCGCAACTGACGGTCACCAACATCCCGGTAGAGAGTTGTTCGGTGGCATCTCCACAGCCGACCACGGCGGGGATCCCCAGCTCTCGGGCAATGATGGCCGCATGACAGGTCCGCCCACCCCTGTTGGTCACGATGGCGCTGGCCCGCTTCATCACCGGCTCCCAATTGGGATCGGTCATGTCAGTGACCAAGACGTCGCCAGGCTGGACCTGGTCCATCTCGCCAACATGGGCCACGTGCCGCACCGCGCCTGTGCCGATTTTCTGTCCAATGGCCCGCCCCGAGGCGAGCACGGTGCCCGAACCCTTGAGCTTGTAGCGCAGCTCGGCCTGGCCCTTGGCCTGGCTCTTGACCGTCTCGGGCCTGGCCTGCAGGATGTAGATCTGGCCATCGATGCCGTCTTTGCCCCATTCGATGTCCATCGGCCGGCCGTAGTGGGCCTCGATCACCAGGGCATAGTGCGCCAGTTGCTCGACCTCGGCGTCGCTCAGGCAGTAGCGGTTGCGCAACTCCACTGGCACATCGGTGGTTTTGACCAGCTTGCCACTGGCACTTTTCTCGGCGGGCGTTGAGAACTCCATCTGCAGCAGCTTGGAGCCCAGATTGCGACGAATCAGCGCCCGCTTGCCCGATCTGAGCATGGGCTTGTGCACATAAAACTCGTCAGGGTTCACCGCGCCTTGCACCACGGTCTCGCCCAGACCATAGCTGGCCGTGATGAACACCACATCTTCAAAACCACTTTCGGTGTCGATGGTGAACATCACGCCGGCCGCGCCCAGGTCCGATCGCACCATGCGCTGCACACCGGCCGACAGGGCCACGTCAGCATGGGCAAAGCCCTTGTGCACCCGGTAGCTGATGGCCCGATCGTTGTAGAGAGACGCAAACACCTCCTTCATCTTGTGCAGCACCTCTTCGATGCCCACCACGTTGAGAAAGGTCTCCTGCTGACCGGCAAAAGACGCGTCAGGCAGGTCCTCGGCCGTGGCCGATGAGCGCACCGCAAAGCTCGCCAGAGCGTTGCCCGCACTCAAGCGGGCAAAATCGGCCCGGATGGCCTGCTCAAGGTCTGCAGGAAAAGGCTGAGCCTGCACCCATTGCCGGATCTGAGCGCCAGCGGCGGCCAGGGCATTGACGTCTTCCGTATCCAGCGCATCGAGCCTGTGCTTGATTTTGGCGTCGAGCCCGCCATGGGCCAGAAACTGCCGGAACCCATGGGCCGTGGTCGCAAAGCCGGTGGGCACGCGCACGCCGGTGGGCAGTTGCGAGATCATTTCGCCGAGGCTGGCGTTCTTGCCGCCAACCGCCTCGACATCGCTCATCCTCAGGTTTTCAAAAGGAACGACCAGGGCGGCCGCCTCAAAAAGTTGGGACATGACAAGACTCCAGGAGGTTTAAAAACCGGTGGGCTCGCCATGGGCGGCTTGGTGCCTTTTTGTTGTTCTAGGGGGCAGCAGCGGGACATGGGAGTAAAGAAAAGATAATCGTGCAGATTGTAGGGCGACCAGCACCCGACCCAACGCACCAAACAGCCGCCGACCATGCCCAACCGCACCGTCTTCTTCATCTCTGATGGCACCGGCATCACCGCCGAGACCTTTGGTAACGCGATCTTGGCCCAGTTCGAGATCAAGCCGCGCCACGTGCGCCTGCCCTTCGTGGACACCGAGGACAAAGCGCACCAGGCGGTGCGTCAGATCAATCACACCAGCGAGCTCGAGGGCAAGCGGCCCATCGTGTTCACCACCTTGGTCAACATGGATGTGCTGGAGGTGATCCGGCAAAGCAAAGGCATGCTGCTGGACATGTTTGGAATGTTCGTTGAACCGCTTGAGGTGGAGTTGGGCATCAAGTCCAACCACAGGGTCGGGCGTTTTTCCGATGCCTCCAAGAGCAAGGAATATGACGATCGAATCGAGGCGATCAATTTCTCGCTTGCCCACGACGACGGGCAAAGCAACACCGACCTGGAGAAGTCCGACGTGATCCTGGTTGGGGTCAGTCGCAGCGGCAAAACCCCAACTTCGCTCTACCTGGCCATGCAGCACGGCCTCAAAGCCTCCAACTATCCCCTGATTCCGGAAGACTTTGACCGCCGGCAGTTGCCTCCTGCTCTGGTGCCCCACCGCAAGAAGATCTTTGGTTTGACGATTGCCCCCGAACGGCTGGCCCAAATTCGCAACGAAAGGCGACCCAATTCCAGGTATGCCAGCCTGGACAATTGCCGCCAGGAAATCCACGAGGCTGAGGCCATGATGCGCCGCGAAGGCATCCGGTGGCTGTCGACGACCACAAAATCCATCGAAGAGATCGCCACCACGATCTTGCAGGAAATCAGGCCCGAGCGGCTGGTGTACTGATCTGCCCGAACACACCGCCGCATGACAGCCGTGAGAGCAACGCCCTGTAACGACCCAACGCTGATATGAAGCCGTCTTCATTGGCAGGGCTCGCGAGCGGCCGCTGGCTGCTGGCCGCTGCGTTGGCCCTGGCTGCTCACATCGCCCTGATCGCCGCGCTGTTGCGGCTGGCCCGACCAA
>JAJTGH010000106.1 GCA_021299555.1 Comamonadaceae bacterium | reverse complement strand
CGTCAGATTGGGTACCGAAAACTGGTTGTGGGCTACCCCCTGCGATGCCTGGGTCGAATTGGGTACCGAAAACCGGCTGCGGGCTACCCCCTGCGATGCCTGCGTCGAATTGGGGTGCCGAAAACCGGCTGTGGGCTACCCCCTGCGATGTCTGTACGGCTGCCCGTCTGGTGGGTATGGGGGGGGGGCGGCCGGCGATTTCTGGTACCCCAGCATGAGCCGGCCGCCCCACCCCCATACCCACCCACCCCGGAAACACCCCAGGAACACCCCAAGCTCCGCACCCACAACCCAGCCTGGCAACCAACCCCACAGTCCGATCAGACTTGGCGCCCCGACCAAGGGCAGTACCTACAATGCCCCACCCGATCCACCAACGCCCTAAGTGCCATGAGCGACAAAATCATCCCCATCACCCCGATCAACCGGCGCAGCGCCAACATCACCCAGGGCAAGTCGCGAGCGCCCAATCGGTCCATGTACTACGCGATGGGCTATGAAGAGGGTGACTTTTCCAAGCCCATGATCGGCGTGGCCAACGGCCACAGCACCATCACCCCGTGCAACAGCGGCCTGCAAAAACTCGCCGACGCGGCTGTGGCCGGCATCGAAGAGGCTGGCGGTAATGCGCAGATCTTCGGCGTGCCCACCATTTCTGATGGCATGGCCATGGGCACCGAGGGCATGAAGTACTCGCTGGTCAGCCGCGAGGTGATTTCCGACTGCATTGAAACCAGCGTGCAGGGCCAGTGGATGGACGGCGTGCTGGTGGTCGGTGGCTGCGACAAAAACATGCCCGGCGGCATGATGGGCATGCTGCGTGCCAACGTGCCGGCCATCTACGTCTACGGCGGCACCATCCTGCCCGGCTACTACAAGGGGCAAGAGCTCGGCGGGCAAGATGAGCGATGAAGACCTCAAGGGGATCGAACAGCACGCCATTCCAGGGCCCGGTTCATGCGGTGGCATGTACACCGCCAACACCATGAGCTCGGCCTTCGAGGCCCTGGGCATGTCCCTGCCCTACTCCTCCACCATGGCCAACCCGCACGACGAGAAGCTCAACTCCGCCAAGGAATCGGCTGCGGCATTGATGCATGCCGTCAAAGTCGACCTCAAGCCGCGTGACATCGTCACCCGCGAGGCCATTGAAAACGCGGTGGCTGTGATCATGGCCACGGGAGGTTCGACCAACGCGGTGCTGCACTTCCTGGCCATCGCGCATGCGGCTGGCGTGCCATGGTCGATTGACGACTTCGAGCGCGTGCGCAAAAAAGTGCCAGTCATTTGTGACCTCAAGCCCAGCGGCAAGTACATGGCAGTTCATCTGCATCAGGCCGGAGGTATTCCGCAGGTCATGAAGGTGTTGCTCAAGGCCGGCCTGCTGCATGGCCACTGCATGACCATCACCGGAAAGACCGTGGCCGAAAACCTGGCCGACGTGCGGGTGTTTGACGACGAGCAATCGGCCCTGCAAGCCATTTTGGCGGGCAAGATCAAGGCCGGCGACGTCATGGTGCTGCGCTACCTGGGCCCCAAGGGCGGCCCAGGCATGCCCGAGATGCTGGCGCCCACCGGCGCTCTGATCGGCGCGGGCCTGGGCGAGAGCGTGGGCCTGATCACCGACGGTCGCTTCTCGGGAGGCACGTGGGGCATGGTGGTTGGCCATGTGGCGCCCGAGGCGGCCGCTGGTGGCAACATCGCTTTCGTGCGCGAGGGTGACTCCATCACCATCGACTCGCACCAGTTGTTGCTGCAACTCAATGTGAGCGAGGCCGAGCTGGCCGAGCGCAAAAAAGGCTGGCAGCCGCCCGCGCCGCGCTACACGCGTGGGGTGCAGGCCAAGTTCGCCTTCAATGCATCGAGCGCCAGCAAGGGCGCGGTGCTCGATCTGTATTGAGTTTGGGCCGGGCAGGCTCTGCCGACAGGCATGGGCTGGCCCTTGAGCCGTCTTACCCCTGACCCCATCAGGGACAGACTGGCGCGGTCAGCCGCTTTGAGAAACAATTCGAAGCGTCTGGTGAGGGGCAGCTGAGCCAGACAAACCACCACTCTTTTGTCTGACCACCTCTTCAACATAAAGCGCATGAAAACCCCCTTGATCGCGGCCCTGCTGGCCGCCGGCTTCTGTCTAAACGCCCAAGCCGACCAGGCACTGGCCCAGTCCAAAAACTGCATGGCCTGCCACGCAGTCGACAAAAAACTGGTCGGCCCGTCCTACAAAGACATCTCCAAGAAATACACAGGCCAAAAGGATGCCGCAGCCAAATTGGCGGTCAAGGTGATCAAAGGCGGCTCGGGCGCCTGGGGTGCCGTACCCATGCCGGCCAACCCTCAGGTCAGCGAGGCCGACGCGCAGAAGCTGGTGGCCTGGATCCTGGCTCAGAAATAAATAAGAACCTGCCCGCCGCGCCCGAGCAATTTGGCAAAGATGCGCAGTTAGGGCAAAAGACCCAACAAAAAAAGCCCGCTTGCGGGCTTTTTTTCGCTGCCCGATTCAGTTGTTCTGCGCCAGTTGCTCCAGGATCGCCGGATTTTCCAGCGTGGAGGTGTCTTGCGTGATGGCCTCGCCCTTGGCAATGCCGCGCAGCAGGCGGCGCATGATCTTGCCCGAGCGGGTCTTGGGCAGGTTATCCCCAAAGCGAATGTCCTTGGGCTTGGCGATCGGACCGATTTCCTTGCCCACCCAGTCGCGAAGTTGCTTGGCTATGGCCTTGGCTTCATCGCCCGTTGGGCGTGAGCGCTTGAGCACCACAAAAGCCACGATGGCCTCTCCGGTCAGGTCGTCAGGACGCCCGACCACGGCGGCCTCGGCAACCAGGTCTGTTTTTGAGACCAGGGCCGACTCGATCTCCATGGTGCCCATGCGGTGGCCCGAGACGTTGAGCACGTCGTCGATGCGGCCGGTGATGCGAAAGTAAGCGCGGTCGGCGCTGCGCACCGCGCCGTCGCCGGCCAGGTAGTAGCCCTTGAGCTCTTCAGGGAAGTAGCTTTTCTTAAAGCGCTCCGGGTCGCCCCAGATCGTGCGGATCATGGAGGGCCAAGGCTTTTTGACCACCAAAATGCCGCCCGAGCCGTTGGGCATGTCGTTGCCCTGCTCGTCCACGATGGCCGCTGCAATGCCGGGCAGGGGCAGCGTGCAAGAACCGGGCACCAGGGGTGTGGCGCCGGGCAGCGGCGTGATCATGTGGCCGCCAGTTTCGGTCTGCCAGAAGGTATCGACGATGGGGCAGCGTTCGCCGCCCACGTGCTTGTGGTACCACATCCAGGCCTCGGGGTTGATCGGCTCGCCGACCGAACCCAGGATGCGCAGGCTGCTCAGGTCTGATCGGCCGGGGTGCACCTTTTCGTCGGCCTCGGCGGCCTTGATGAGCGAGCGTATGGCGGTGGGCGCCGTGTAAAACACGGTGACCTTGTGACGCGCGATCATCTGCCAGAAGCGCCCGGCGTCCGGATAGGTGGGAACGCCTTCGAAGACGACCTGCGTGGCGCCGGCGACCAGCGGGCCATAGGCGACGTAAGAGTGTCCGGTGATCCAGCCGATGTCGGCCGTGCACCAAAACACATCTGTGGGCCGGATATCAAAAGTCCAGTCCATGGTCATCTTGGCCCAGAGCAAGTAGCCGGCCGTGCTGTGCTGCACGCCCTTGGGCTTGCCGGTCGAGCCCGAGGTGTAGAGGATGAACAGTGGGTGCTCGGCCCCCACCATCTCGGCCGGACAGTCGCTGGACTGGCCCTGCAGCACCTGGGCCATGGTCCGGTCGCGACCGGCCACCATGTTGCAGGCGGTGGCGGTGCGCTCGTAGACCACCACGTTCTTGATGGTGTCGCAGCCGCCCAGGTCCAGTGCCTCGTCGACGATGGCCTTGAGGGGCAGTTCCTTGCCTCCGCGCATCTGGTAGTTGGCGGTGATCACGGCCACTGCGCCAGCGTCCTGAATGCGCTCTTGCAAGCTCTTGGCCGAAAAGCCACCAAATACCACCGAGTGGGTGGCGCCGATGCGCGCACAGGCCTGCATGGCCACCACGCCCTCGACCGTCATGGGCATGTAGATAACCACCCGGTCGCCCTTGGCCACGCCCATGGCTTTGAGCGCATTGGCGAACTGGCAGACTTTTGCATGCAATTGCTTGAAAGTCACGGCAGTGACTTTGCCGTCGTCGCTTTCAAAAATGATGGCGTTGCGGTTTTCGGTGGGGGTGCCGAGATGCCGGTCCAGGCAGTTGTAGGAGGCATTGAGCTGGCCGTCTGCAAACCACTTGTAAAACGGCTTGTTCGACTCGTCGAGCACCTGGGTAAAGGGTTTGTGCCAGATCAGGTTGTCGCGGGCGCGCTGGGCCCAAAACCCCTGGGAATCGGCATCGGCCTCACGGCACAGGGCCTCGTAGGCGGGCATGCCGGAAATCCGAGCCGAGGCGCTGGCCGCGGCCGGTGGTGGAAACACCCGCTTTTCAACCAGCACGGACTCGATGGCGGACGAACTTGTACTCATGGAATTGGTCTCCTCTTTCTGACGGGCTGCACAGCGCGGGGCACACTTTCGAACGAGCCACTTACAAGCCACTGACTGGCAGCAAGCTTACACAACCGGGGCCACTTGTATCAGGGGTTTGGCCCCATTGCCAGGCCCTACAATTTGAGTTTTCCTACTGTAGCTCAGCCATGTCCGAACAACAGCGTCCCGCTCGCCCGAGCATGCGGCCCTTGCCCCGATTCATTTTTGCCAGCCGCTGGCTGCAACTGCCCTTGTACATAGGCCTGATTGCGGCCCAGGGCGTGTATGTCTACCACTTTCTGGTCGAGCTGGTGCACCTGATTGAAGCGGTGTTCGGCAGCCAGGCCGCGCTACAGGCCTTGGTCACGAGCATCGGCTACAAGTCAGACGCCCCGCTGACCTCGCTCAACGAAACCGTGATCATGCTGGTGGTGCTGGCGCTCATTGACGTGGTCATGATCTCCAACCTGCTCATCATGGTCATCGTCGGCGGCTACGAGACCTTCGTCAGCCGCATGGAGCTCGAGGGCCACCCGGATCAGCCCGAATGGCTCAGCCATGTCAACGCCTCTGTGCTCAAGGTCAAGCTGGCCACGGCCATCATTGGCATCAGCTCCATTCATCTGCTCAAGACTTTTATCAACGCAGCCAATTACGACACCAAGGTGCTGCTCTGGCAGACCGTGATACACGTCACCTTCCTGCTCAGCGCACTGGCCATCGCCCTGACCGACCGCCTGATGTCGCGCCACGAGAATACGCACTGATCAAGACCCTCACAGCCTCCAGGCGAAACCATGACCACCTCCGTCTCCCAAGCCGACCTGATCGAATCGGTCGCAGCGGCCCTTCAGTACATCAGCTACTACCACCCGGCCGACTATATCGCCCACCTCTCGCGCGCGTATGAGCGCGAGCAAAGCGCCGCTGCAAAAGACGCCATTGCGCAGATCCTGACCAACTCCAAGATGAGCGCCACCGGCCATCGGCCGATTTGCCAGGACACCGGCATCGTCAACGTCTTCATCAAGATCGGCATGGACGTGCGGCTGACGGGCTTTACCGGCAGCCTGGAAGACGCCATCAACGAAGGCGTGCGCCGCGGCTACAACCACCCGGACAACACCCTTCGCGCCAGCGTGGTGGCCGACCCGCACTTTGCCCGGAAAAACACCAAGGACAACACGCCTGCGGTCATCTTCACCGAGCTGGTCCCGGGCAACACCATCGACGTGACCGTGGCCGCCAAAGGTGGCGGCTCGGAGAACAAATCCAAGATGGTCATGCTCAACCCCAGCGACTCCGTCATCGACTGGGTGCTCAAGACCGTGCCCACCATGGGCGCCGGATGGTGCCCTCCGGGCATGCTGGGCATCGGCATTGGCGGGACCGCTGAAAAAGCCGTGCTCTTGGCCAAGGAAAGCCTGATGGAAGACATCGACATGTACGCGCTGCAGGCCAAGGCCGGCCGGGGCGAAAAGCTCTCGCAGGTCGAGGAAATGCGGCTGGAGCTCTACGACAAAGTCAATGCGCTGGGCATCGGCGCGCAGGGCTTGGGTGGACTGACCACGGTGCTCGATGTCAAGATCAAGATGTACCCCACGCACGCGGCATCCAAACCGGTGGCCATGATTCCCAATTGCGCGGCCACCCGCCACGCACACTTTGTGCTCGATGGCAGCGGTCCGGTCTACCTCGATCCGCCCAGCCTCGATCTGTGGCCCAAGGTCCAGTGGCAACCCGACACCCAAAAAAGCAAGCGGGTCAACCTTGGCACGCTGACCCAGGCCGAGGTGGCCAGCTGGAAGCCGGGCGAGACCTTGCTGCTCAACGGAAAAATGCTCACCGGCCGTGACGCAGCGCACAAGCGCATCCAGGACATGCTGGCCAGGGGCGAAAAGCTGCCCGTGGATTTCACCAACCGCGTGATCTACTACGTCGGACCGGTCGATCCGGTCAAAGGCGAAGCGGTGGGTCCCGCCGGCCCAACGACCGCCACCCGCATGGACAAGTTCACTGAAATGATGCTTGCGCAAACCGGCCTGATCGCCATGATCGGCAAGGCCGAGCGCGGCCCCACCGCCATTGAAGCGATCAAGAAGCACAAAAGCGCCTACCTGATGGCCGTCGGTGGAGCAGCCTACCTGGTGTCCAAGGCGATCAGGACCGCACAGGTGGTGGGTTTCGAGGACCTGGGGATGGAAGCCATCTACGAATTCGACGTGGTCGACATGCCCGTGACTGTGGCAGTCGACGCCGGCGGCACCAGCGCGCACATCACCGGCCCGGCTGAGTGGAGCCAGCGCATCGCCAGCGGCGAGTTCAAGAACATCGCCGTGGTTCAGGCCTGAAGGCCCACCGCCAAAGCCATGCCGTGATCGGGGTCTACGACAGCGGAATCGGCGGCTTGAGCGTGCTGCAGGCTCTGCGCGCCGAGCTGCCCGGCGAAGACGTGATTTATCTGGCCGACAGCGGCCACGGCCCCTACGGCGAGCGTGAGCGCGATCACGTGCTCAGGCGGGCGAGGCGCGTGACTGCCTACATGTTCGAGCGCGGCGTGCAGGCGCTGGTCGTAGCCTGCAATACGGCAACGGCTGCCGCCATTGAAGAGCTGCGCAACGAGCACCCGGATTTGCCCATCATCGGCGTGGAGCCGGCGCTCAAACCGGCCGTTGCTCTGAGCCAGACCCGACGCATCGGCGTGCTGGCCACCCGTGGCACGCTCAACAGCGAAAAGTTTGCTCGCCTGCTGCATTCGCTGCAGGACCAGGCGCAGTTCGTGCTGCAGCCCTGCGATGGCCTGGCCCTGGCCATTGAAAACAGTTTGAACACCAGCGCATCGGCGCAGGCGGATCTGCTGGAGTGTGCCAGCCTGCATGTTCGCGCGCTGGGGCCCATCGGCCACGGCCCCGGAGAAATCGATACGGTTGTGTTGGGATGCACCCACTACCCGCTGGTGGCTGCCCAGTTGCATGCCTTGATCGGTCAGGGCATCGCGCTGGTCGAAACCGGTGCGCCGGTGGCACGGCAAACCCGGATTCGGCTGGCCACCTTGGGCTGGCGTGAATCGCACACGCAGTCAGCGGCGCACATCGAGCTGCTGTGCACCGGGTCGGTCGATGGGCTGCAAGAGGCCGCCCGCCGCTGGCTGCAAGCCGACGCGCAGGCGCGATCGATCCCTCTGAACTAAACCCGAGCTCCGGCAAGCCCTAACAAGCCAGACAGGGCGTTGGCCGCCCGCCTACCCGCCCACCCAATGCACCGCTTAATGCAGGTGGCGCGGCTTGCGCCCACCGCCATGGCCGCCCGATGAACCACCCGGCCCCCGGGGGGTGCGACCGAGCTGCATCGAGCTGACCAGGTCAGCGAAGCGTTTTTCAAACAGGCGATCGATGGCCTGAACCACCTCGCCAAGCTCAGAGCTATCAAAGTGGCGCTCGAGCAAGCCTATGGTGTCTTGCACCAGCATGTCACGCTGCACCTGCATGATGGCCGCGGGCGTTGGTCCGACAAAAAACATCACAAAATCGTCGCGCGCCTCGGCCGGCTCCCCGTCCTCGGCGGCGTCTTCGTCATAGTCGGCGTCGTAGAAGGTGACCTCGAGGGCCGCGCCCGAGGCTGCCAAATCATTGAGCGCCATGCACACTTCCTCAAGCACCTGACGAAAGTCCTCGTTGCCGCTGACGGTCCAACACATCTGCAGCACATGATCCTGGGCATCAAACCGGATGCCCGGCTCTTCCTCGTAAGCGCTGGCTGCACCGGCAGCCAGAGAACGGGCGCCCGCATACTTCCACATGGGCTTGAGCGCCTCTTGCAACTGCTCGTAACTCACTTCCGGGCGCATCGGCACATCGCCATGCACATGGATTTCAAAGGGGGCAGAAAAATTCGACATGGATCAATCTTAACCCTGCCCTGAATCAGGCCGGCCAACACGCCACTGAGCCGCCACAACGGGCGATTCAAACGCTCTGCTGCGACCGGTTTAGCATACGGGGTCTTCGATGGAAGCTCTACTTGAACCCCAACCCCGCCCTCTCGCTGCTTCTGCTCGTCGGACTGATCCAGTTCTGGCTCATGCCGGCCCTGGCCTGGGTGCTGCTAAAGGGCCAGCGCGACACCGCCGCGCGCTTCTGGTTCGCAGGAACGGCCTGTTACGCCCTGACGGTATCGCTGTTTGTGGTGCAGACAATCTTGCCCAGCACGGCCCACCTGATCCTGAGCTTTGCGTTGGTCACGCTGATGCTCATGCTGATGGCCGAATCGCTGCGGCGCGAGCTTCAGAGCGGGCCGACTCCCTGGGGGTGGATTGCGGCCTTGCCCACGGTCAATGCTGCCTTGCTGGTGCCGCTGCATCATGAGCTCGGGGCCGACGTGGCCCGGGCGGTGCAGCTGGGCATTATTTCGGCGCTGGATTTGGGATGCTGCGCGCTGCTGGCCGCCGTCATACGCCAGAAGAAAAGCCGCGCCCTGGTTTTTGTGTTGGTGGCCTTTTTGACGGTGACTGTCACCAATCTGCTGCGGGTGTATGCCTTTGTCGCGCAGGGCGAGCCACCGCAGCTGCTCAATTTCACGATCAGCTCCAA
>JAJTGH010000105.1 GCA_021299555.1 Comamonadaceae bacterium | reverse complement strand
TCCACGCGTGCTGGCCATCGGTCTGCATCCGCACCTCATAGGCGTGCCGCACCGATTTGAATACCTCGAACGCATGCTCGAGCTGCTCATGAAGTCGCCGCAAGTGGGTTTCATGACCGGCAGCCAGATTGCCGACTGGTACGCCGCTCAAGTGCCTGCGCCTGACGCCTAAATACTTCACCCCACAAGGACATTCATGGATCTGCAACTCAAGGGCAAGCGCGTCCTGGTCACCGGCGCCTCACGCGGCATCGGTCTGACCATCGCACTGACCTTCGCCCGCGAAGGCGCACGCCCCATTCTGGTGGCACGCGACCAGGCCAACCTTGACAAGGCCCTGGCCACGTTTGCCAAGACCGGCCACAGCGCGCCCGAGACCGTGCTGCTGGACCTGTCGGTCTCGGGATCATCGGAGGCACTGGCGCAGCGCGTGGGCGAGGTCGACATATTGGTCAACAACGCCGGCGCCATTCCGGGCGGCGATATTCAGGCCGTCAACGAGGAGCGCTGGCGCCAGGCCTGGGAGCTCAAGGTGCTGGGCTACATCAACATGACGCGCGTGTTTTTGCCCAAAATGCAAAAGCGCGGCCAAGGCGTGATCTGCAACATCATTGGCCTGGCCGGCGCCATGCCCCGGGCCGACTACATCTGCGGCTCGACCGGCAACGCCGCACTCATGGCCTTTACCAACGCCATCGGTGGCGACAGCCTCAAGCAGGGCGTGCGCGTTTTTGGCATCAACCCGGCGCCCACACGCAGCGACCGCATGCAGGGCCTGCTCGAGCAGCAAGCGAGCAAGCTGCTCGGCGATGCGCAGCGCTGGCGCGAGCTCACCGGACGCTACCCCATGGGCCGCCTGGCCGAACCCAGCGAAATGGCCGAGTTGGCCGTCTTTTGTTCATCGCCGCTGTGCAGCTACCTCAGCGGCTCGGTCATCAACGTCGAAGGAGGGCAGATGTTCGCCACATCTGCCAATTGAATATGCCATCTTATGAATTCCCCGAGCTGCGCGAAGGTGTGCGGCAGGTCGTCGGCCAGTTCGACTCGCGCTACTGGCAAGAGGTCGACGAGGCCCGCGCCTTTCCTGAAAAATTCGTCACCGCCCTGACCGAAGCGGGCTGGCTCTCGGGCCTGATCCCCGAGGAATACGGCGGCTCGGGCCTGTCGCTGACCGAAGCGAGCGTGGTGATGGAAGAGATCAACCGCGCGGGTGGCAACTCCGGCGCCTGCCACGGCCAGATGTACGTCATGGGCTGCGTGGTTCGTCACGGCTCAAAGAAGCAAAAGGAAGACCTGCTGCCACGCATTGCCAGCGGACAACTTCGCATGCAGTCCATGGCGGTCACCGAGCCAACCACGGGCAGCGACACCACACGCCTGAAGACGACCGCAGTGCTCCAGGGCGACCGCTATGTGATCAATGGCCAGAAGGTCTGGACCTCGCGCCTTCAGCACTCGGACTACATGCTGCTGCTGGCGCGCACCACACCGCTGTCGGAAGTCAAGAAAAAGAGCGAAGGCCTGTCGGTGTTCCTGGTGGATCTGCGTGAGGCCGTGGGCAAGAGCATCACCGTGCGCCCGATCCGCAACATGGTCAACCACGAGACCAACGAGATCTTCATCGACAAGCTCGAGATCCCGGTGGAAAACCGCATTGGTGAAGAAGGCCAGGGCCTGAAATACATCCTCGACGGCCTGAACGCTGAACGGATTTTGATTGCGGCCGAGTGCATAGGCGACGGCTACTGGTTTGTCGATCGCGCCAAAAACTACGCCCAGGAGCGGGTGGTGTTTGACCGCCCCATCGGCAAGAACCAGGGCATACAGTTTCCGATTGCCCGCGCCTACGTGAACGTGGAGGCGGCCAGCCTCATGCGCTATCACGCCTGCGAGCTGTTCGATGCCGGCAAGCCCTGCGGCGCACAGGCCAATATGTCCAAGCTTCTGGCTGCCGATGCCTCCTGGGAAGCGGCCAACGCCTGCCTGCAAACCCACGGAGGCTTTGGCTTTGCGGCCGAATACGACATCGAGCGCAAGTTCCGCGAAACACGGCTCTACCAGGTCGCGCCGATTTCCACCAACATGATCTTGTCCTACATTGGCGAGCACGTGCTGGGCATGCCGCGCTCTTACTAAAGCTCAGCCCAGCCACCATGAGCATGGATCCAAGCGAGGACAGGCCCCGTCTGCAAGACTGGATAGGCCGCACGCAAGTCACGAGCGACAACCTGAGCATCGTGCAGCTGCGGCAAATGGCTGCGCTGATGGACGACGTCGGCCGTATGCGTGAACCCATGCGAGCCGGCCCCTTGCCCGCAGGCTGGCACTGGCTGTACTTTGCGCCGCTGCAAGTGCAGTCCAGGCTCGGGCGCGACGGCCACCCGCAGCTGGGCGACTTTTTGCCGCCGGTGCAACTGCCGCGGCGCATGTGGGCCGGCAGCCGGCTGCGCTGGAGCCGCGACTTTGAAGCAGGCATGGCCGTCACGCAGACCTCGCGGATCATCAACGTCTATGAGAAAAGCGGGCGCAGTGGCCGCATGGTGTTTGTGACCGTCGAGCACCGCTATGCCAACAACGACGGGCCGATTCTGGTTGAGGAGCAGGACATCGTTTACCGCGATGCGGCCACCGACGCCGAAAAGCAGGCGCTTGAGAAACTCGGGCAGCAGGTAAGGGCCGGCGTGCACGCTTTTGAGCGCACCGGCCAGACCGTCATGCCTTGGACGGCCGATCCGGTGATGCTGTTTCGCTACTCGGCCAGCACCTTCAACGGCCACCGCATCCACTACGACGTCGATTTTTGTCGCGAGATCGAAGGCTACCCGGGCCTGGTGGTGCACGGCCCGCTGCTGGCCACACTGTTGCTGCACCTGGTGCAGACCCGGGTGGCACCCGGGCGCGCGCTCGCCAGCTTTGAATTTCGCGCGCTCAAGCCCACGTTTGACATCGGCGGTTTTCACCTGCACTGCAGCGAGCAAGACGGCGCGCTGCAGGTCTGGACCACCAACAACATTGGCCAGGTCGGCATCGAAGGCCGGGTCACCCTGCGCTGAACGCCGAACCACTGAGCAAGCCCCCATGAACACACAGGCCACACCCACTTTGCCCGTCATCGTGATCGGCGCAGGCCCGGTCGGACTGCTGTGCGCGCTGGAGCTCGCCCGCCGTAAGGTGCCGGTTCTGGTGCTCGAGAGTGAGCCGAGCACCACGCTGGACCTGCGCGCCGGCACCTTTCATCCGCCCACGCTGGAAATGCTGCAACCGGAGGGCGTGGCCGACGCCATGCTGGAGACCGGCATCAAGGTTCGACACTGGCAGTCGCGCGATCGGCAATACGGCCTGATTGCCCAGTGGGACCTGGACCTGCTCAAGAACGACACGGCCTATCCGTTTCGCCTGCACCTCGAGCAGCATCGCCTGACCCCCATCTTGCTTGACAAGCTCAAGGTCTACAGCCATGCGCAGGTGCTGTTCGGGCACGAATTCGTCGAGCTCACACAAACGGCAGACCAGGTGCAAGCCAGCGCCCGCACCGCTGCCGGCGTGGTGCAGTTCAAGGGCAGCCACCTCATTGGCGCCGACGGCGGTCGCAGCGCGGTGCGCAAGTCGGCCGACATTGAGTTTGACGGCTACACCTGGCCCGAGCGCTACACGGTGATCAGCACCCCCTTCGACTTCGAGCCCCTGGGCTATGCGGACAACGCCTACATCAGCGACCCCGAGCAGTGGCTGGCCTTCTTTCGCATGCCCGATGCCGGCCCGCCAGGCCTGTGGCGCATGACCACGCCCGTGACCGACGAGCTCAGCGACGAAGAGGTGCTGGCGCCGGCCTTTGCCCAGCGCACCATCAACCGCATCATTGGCGCGCCGGCGCCAAGCACCTACCCCATCGTGCACCAGAGCGTTTACCGCGTGCACCAGCGCGTGGCCAAGCGGTTTCGGGTGGGCCGCGTGTTGCTGGCCGGAGATTCGGCCCACGTCAACAACCCGCTGGGCGGCTTTGGCCTGAACAGCGGCATTCATGACGCGGTGAATCTGGGCGACAAACTCGCCCGCGTTTGGCACGGCAGCGCCTCGGCCGACTTGCTCGACCTCTACCACCGCCAACGCCACACGGTGGCCATGGAGTACGTGCAAACCCTGTCGGTCAAGAACAAAAAGAACCTGGAAGAAAAAGACCTGCCCACGCGCCTGGCGCGCTTTGAAGAGCTGCGCCAAACCGTGGCCGATCCGGTCAAGGCACGCGCCTATCTGCTCATGTCGTCCATGATCAACAGCATCGCCCGAGCCAACGCCATCACCTGATCCACATGGCCGTTACCCACACTGACCAGAGGCCGGCCTACGGCCCCATCCGCCGCAGGAAACCCGCATGACGCTTCAAATCCGCACACCCAGCCTGGACAGCCTGGCCACCCGCGCCAAAGTGGCCGTGGTGGTGCCCGCCACCAACACCATCGTTCAGCCCGAGATGGAAGCCATGCGGCCGGTTGGCGTGACCAACCACGTCACCCGCATGCGCCTGCCGCCGCGGCCCTACGACGACCAGGCTGCCTACAAGCGCGCTCTGGAGACGGAAAAAGGCGAGCTCGAAGAGGCGCTTGAGCTGGGGCTGATGTGCGAACCCCATGTGGTGGCCCACGGCCACTCCATCCACTCGTTTCGAGGTGACGGCGCGCAGGCACTGGCCGAAGAGCAGCGGCTTGAAAAGCTCTGCGGCATTCCCTTCATCACGCCCTCGCGGGCGGTGCTGGCCGGGCTGCAGGCCATAGGCCAGCCCAAGCGCATCGCCATACTCACGCCCTACTGGCCCCCGGCCGACGAGATGATCGCTGCCTTCTTCACCGCCTGCGGCTACGAGGTGGTGGGCAGCCACGGGCTGAAATCCACCGGCCCCACGGCAGTGGCGCGATTTACACCCGAGCAGATCATGCAAGGCTTTGAAGCGGCCAACCACCCCAAAGCCGACGCGCTGATCCACGTGGGCACCAACCTGCCGGTCTCGGCGCTGACCCCGGCCATAGAAAACCACTTCGGCAAACCCCTGATTGGCGTGAATGTCGCCACCTACTGGCTGGCCCTGCGCCGCCTGGGCATCAAAGACCCCCTGCCCGGCATGGGGCTGCTGGCCGAAAAGTACTGAGGCCGGACAAGGCCCCGTGTCGCAATAGCCGCCCCCGGCGCGATGTGAGACTGACCGGGCGCCGCGCTTCCTACAATCGCGGCATGACCTTCCTCGACATGCTCGCCGGCGCGGAGCGCCAAAACCGATCGATGCTGTGCGTGGGCCTGGACCCTGAACCGACCAAGTTCCCGGCAGGCATGAAGGGCGAGGCCAACAAGATCTACGACTTCTGCGCGCGCATCGTCGACGCCACGGCCGACCTGGTGAGCAGCTTCAAACCGCAGATCGCCTACTTTGCCGCGCACCGCGCCGAAGGCCAGCTCGAGCGGCTGATGGAGCACATGCGCCGCGTGGCGCCGCATGTGCCCATCATTTTGGACGCAAAGCGTGGCGACATAGGCTCGACCGCCGAGCAATACGCCAAGGAGGCGTTTGAGCGCTATGGCGCCGACGCGGTCACGCTCTCGCCCTTCATGGGATGGGACTCGGTGGCGCCCTACCTCAAGTTTGAGGGCAAGGGCGCCTTCCTGCTGTGCCGCACCTCCAACCCCGGCGGCGACGATCTGCAGAACCAGCGCCTGGCTTCGGTGGAAGGCCAGCCCCTGCTGTACGAACATGTGGCCCATCTGGCGCAGGGCCCCTGGAACCTCAATGGCCAGCTCGGCCTGGTGGTGGGCGCCACCTACCCGGCCGAGATCGAGCGCGTGCGCGAACTCGCGCCCACAGTGCCGTTGCTGATTCCAGGCGTGGGCGCGCAAGGCGGCGACGCGGCGGCCACCGTCAAAGCCGGCTGGCGCGCCAGGCCCGACGGCAGCAGTGCCGGCCCCATCATCGTCAACTCATCGCGGGCCATCCTCTATGCGTCGAGCGGTGACGACTTTGCACAGGCCGCACGCCAGGCGGCCCTGGCCACACGCGATACGCTGGAAGCGGCCAAAGACTGAGGGTCAAGGTTTGAAGACTCGGGCCCCGCGCGCAAAAGTGGCTCCGCAAATCTGAACCGGTGAGCCAAAGAGATAAAGAGACGGCTGGCCATTGGGACAACTGCAGTTGTGTCCGCTGGTATCCGCAGCGGCGTGCATCGCTTTCGCCCAACCTCACCACCCCGGCTTGGCCACAGACTGCCCGCCGCCCCAGAGCGACTTGAGCGCTGGGTCCAGGTCTTGACTGGGCGAGGCGATCCATTGGGGTGGGTAGATGTTGGGCTCGAAGGGCAGGTGGGTGAGCGATTCGTTGTCATTGCGTTCGGCCCAGATCAGCAGCAGGGTCAGGCCCAGCGCCACGGCGAGCAAGGCCAGCCACTGAATGGCCTGGCGCAGGCCAAAGCGCGGGTGGGCAATGCGCCACTGCAGCAGGCCCACGCCCAGAATGAGCGCAGCGCGGTTGAGGTCGCTCAGGCCGTGGGGCCAGGGCCAGGCCAGGGCAAAAAACAGCCAGGGCAGGGCCACGGCCACCACCAGAGTCTCGAACAGGCCGGCGGTCAGGGTGATGCACAGATGGGCCAGCACGCGGGCGTGGCCGCTGATCTGCCAGCTCAGCCAAGACCAGGCGGCCACCCAGGCGGCCATGAAGGCGGCATCGCGCACAAAACGTTTGGCAAAAAATGCGAGGTCGGTGGTTTCGATCCACAGGCTGTGAAAGTACCAAACCTTGACGGCCAGATAGGCCAGCAGCAGTGCGGCGGCCAGGGTGCTCTTGACAACCAGCGTCATGGCGCTTCCTTGCCCGCTGGGGGATTCCAGCGCACGCTGGCAATGGCTTTGCGCAAGGCGGCTTGGGCCGTGGCTTCGTCAAAGCCGCTCAAGGCCATGCTGGCCACCACCGCGTCGTTGCCGGCCAGCAAAGGCGTGTAGCGAAAGCGGTAGTCGTGCAGGCCAGGCAGCTTGGGCACTGGCCGGCGGCAGGCGTGCAGGTGCACGGTCAGGCCGGCCGGGGTGTTCATGCGCCGCTCGGTGCAGCGCCAGGGGTCGGAGTCGGTGGGATCGTCGGTAAGAGTGCGCAAGGCGTACAGGCGCCGCTCCACGGCGCTGGCCATTTGCAGCCCGTTCAGGCCGTGGCCGCGCAGCCAAAAGGCGCTGGAGTTGATGGAGCCGCCGTAGCGCTTGTCCATGATGTAAAGGCCTGCCGCGGCCTGGCAGCGCTGGGCCACCAAGGTAAAGCGCCAGTGGGGATTGGTGTTGCGGTCGGTGCCGCAGGAGCGCCCGTCGGCCAGGTCGCCACGCACGGTAAACGGGCCAAGCTGGCGGCGTGTTTGCAGGCCACTGTCCATGCGCTGCATTTGCAACTGGCCAAACCGCGCAATCTGGCCCGCGATGTCGGCACGCAATTGGGCATTGTCGGGTTGGGCCGATGCGCCGCGCTGGATCAGCTCGGACAGCACCTGAGCCGGCACCAGCAGGCCCACGAGTTGGTGCTGCGTGCTGCTGGCCACGTTGACGCCCACGACCCGGCCCTCGCGGTCCAGGGCAGGGCCACCGCTCATGCCGGCGTTGATGGGGCCACTGAAGACGATCAGCGGGGTG
>JAJTGH010000104.1 GCA_021299555.1 Comamonadaceae bacterium | reverse complement strand
GTGCGCTTGAGCCGGCATAGCCGCGCAAATTGGGTGCGATGCAGCGGTAGCCACCCTGCTGCGGCAGGGAGAAATGAAGCAGCAACTCATCCCAGACAAAAGCCGCTTCTGGAAACCCGTGAAGAAACATCATCACCGGTCGGCCCTTCGCCCCGGCTGCACGGCACGACAGGCTGATGCCGTGCGGCAAAGTGGCATCGAAGTGTTCGATGCCGTTCATCACGGCCCAGATTGATCGGCCGGCGGGTGCGACCAGTGCCACAAAACCTGCGCCGCCTCATCTACGCCTTGCCTCTTGAGCGCTGAAAACAGCTGTACCTGCCCACCGCCAGCCTGCAGCCGAACGATGGACAGCACCTTGGCGGCCTCGCTGCGGTTGAGCTTGTCGGCCTTGGTCAAAAGGACTAGAAACTTCAGTCCTTGCTCGACGCGCGGACGGATCACATCGAGCAAGATTTCGTCGAGTTCGGTCAGGCCGAGGCGGGGGTCGCACATGAGCACCACAGCGCGCAGGTTCTCGCGCGTGATCAGGTAGTTGGCCATCACGCGCTGCCAGCGCAGCTTGGCCTCTTTGGGCACTGCCGCGTAACCATAGCCCGGAAGGTCGGCCAGAACGGCGTCGGTCAACCCCTGCTTGCCCAGCGCAAACAGGTTGATGCTTTGCGTACGGCCGGGTGTCTTGGAGGCAAAGGCCAATCGGTGCTGCTGAGTCAAGGTGTTGATGCAGGTGGATTTGCCGGCGTTGGAGCGACCCACAAAAGCAATTTCGGGCGCGTCCATCGCCGGCAGGTGCTCTAGCTGCGGCGCGGTGGTCAGGAAACGGGCCGTATGCAGCCATCCCAGAGCCACCTTGGGGTCGACGAGGTCAGAGGGCGCTGGCAGGTGCATGAGGGGCTGTTTTGGGGAAGTTGGGCACAGCAGTGGGCTCGCGCTGCCGCGTTGTCGCCGGCTGGCGGTGTCTGTCGGGCCGGCTCAAGCATTGTAAAATCAGGCGTTTGCCATTCTTGGCATCCTGTCTTGAATTTTGCGTTCACCAAAAAGCGTCCTTATGAAGCTGCTCGCCCCCTCCTTATTGGCTGCCCTGTTGGCCTTCTCGGCTCCCCTGATCCAGGCCGCTACACCGGTCGCCAAGGCGCCCGCCAAACCCGACTTGGTGGCAGGCGAGGCCAGGTTTTCGGCCGCTTGCGCGGCTTGCCATGGTGCCGACGGCAACTCCGGCTCGCCGGCCAACCCCAAACTCGCTCAGCAACACCCCGAGTACCTGATCAAGCAACTCAAGGAGTACAAATCGGGCGTTCGCAAAAATGCCATCATGCAAGGCATGGCGGCGGGCTTGTCGGATGAGGACATGAAGAACATTGCCTTTTGGTTGGCCAGCAAGAAGGCCAAACCTGGCTTTGCAAAAGAGAAAGAGTTGGTGGCCTTGGGTGAGCGTATTTACCGCGGCGGTATCGCAGATCGCCAGATCGCCGCCTGTGCCGGTTGTCACAACCCCACCGGAGCGGGCAATCCGGCTCAGTACCCCCGGCTCAGCGGCCAACACGCCGATTACACGGTGGCGCAACTGACGGCTTATCGCGATGGGGGCCGTGGCAACAGCCTGCAAATGTCTCAGGTGGCAGCCAAACTCAACGATCGCGAAATCCGGGCCCTGGCCGATTACGTGGCCGGCCTGCGTTAAATTGCCGAATCAAAAAGGGTGCATTTTCAAAGGCCTATTGATCCAAGGGCTTCGACCCGGCGAGCAAGCCAGTTACAGTCCTGGGGACGGGCTGACTGTTGCGCCTCAAACTGAGTCCCCATGCAAGCGGGTCTTTCGTGGCGAAAGTCCCGCTTTTTTCTTGGATGACCGCAGCTTGCCTGCAGTCTATTCGCCGGCGAGGGGTTGATCACGGATGAGCGCTAACACCACCGACATCGAGAGGCTTTCTGACTCGGGCTCGGGGCGTGGCATGGTTGAGTTGCTCTCCTCCATGCGCTTTGCCATCTCGCTCCTGACCGTCATTTGCATCGCCTCGGTGATCGGCACGGTGGTCAAGCAGGCTGAGCCCGCGGTCAACTACATCAATCAATTCGGTCCCTTCTGGGCTCAGCTTTTTGGCAAGCTCAATCTGTATACGGTCTACAGCGCTTGGTGGTTCCTGCTAATCCTGGCATTTTTGGTGCTCAGTACGTCCTTGTGCATTGCACGCAATGCGCCCAAGATCTTCGCCGACCTCAAGGCTTACAAGGAAAACATCCGGGAGCAAAGCTTCAGGGCTTTCCCACACCGTGCCGAAGGCCAATTGGCGGGGGTGCCGCAGCAGGCGGCCCAGGCTCTGAGTCAGGCCCTTGTGCAAAGCGGCTGGAAGGTCAAATTGCAGGAGCGCGAGCACGGCTGGATGGTGGCGGCCAAGAAGGGCGCCGCCAACAAGCTGGGCTATATCGCCGCCCACAGTGCGATCGTGCTGGTGTGCATCGGTGGCCTGCTCGACGGCGACTTGATGGTGCGCCTGCAGATGTGGTGGGGCGACAAAGCCGTGTTCAGCGGCGCCGGCATGATTGCTGACGTGCCGCCCAAATACCGGCTCAGCGCCTCCAATCCGACGTTTCGCGGCAATGTGCTTGTGGGCGAGGGCACGCATTCGAGCACCGCGCTACTGGCCCAGCCCGGCGGCGTGATCTTGCAGGATCTGCCCTTTTCGATCGAGCTGCGCAAGTTCATTGTGGAGTACTACTCGACCGGCATGCCCAAGCTGTTTGCCAGTGACATCGTCATTCACGACAAGCAAACCGGCGAGGCCATTGCCAAGCGGGTGGAGGTCAATCATCCGGTGCGCCATCGGGGCATCGAGATTTATCAATCGGGATTTGACGATGGTGGCTCGCGGGTGACTTTGCGTGCCGTGCCCATGGGCGCAGCCGTCGCGCCCTTCGAGGTCAGCGGCACGATTGGTGGATCGACCCCTTTGTCCAACGGCAATGAGCAGATGACCCTGGAGTTTTCGGGCCTGCGCGTCATTAACGTGGAAAATCTGGGTAAGACCGTCACCGACCCTCGCCAAGAAGGGCAATCGCAGCTGGGCCACGCGATCGAGCAGCGCATGGGAGCGGCCAACAAAACCACATCGCGCAAGGATCTGCGCAATGTCGGTCCGAGTGTGAGCTACAAGCTTCGCGATGCTGCTGGTCAGGCGCGCGAGTACAACAACTACATGTTGCCGGTTCAACTCGAGCAAGACCCAGACAGTGTGCCAATTTTCTTGCTTGGCGCGCGTGAAACTCCGGCCGATCAGTTTCAATATTTGCGCATTCCTGCCGACCCGGAGGGCAGCAAGCTGACTTTCTTGCGCACCCGCGAGGCACTGCAGGATCCGGCATTGCGCGAGCGGGCTGTGCAGCGGTATGTGGCCCAAGCCATCCCGGCCCATCGCACCGATATGGTTGCCCAACTCTCTGCATCCGCTTTGCGCGCCTTGAACCTTTATGCGGGCGTTTGGCCCGAGCCTGGCGCCAAACAGGTCAACGCAAAGCCAGCCGCTGGGTTGCAGGCGATTTCCGACTTCATGGAGGCCAATGTGCCCCAGGCGGAGCGGGAAAGAGCCAGCGAGGTGTTGATCCGTATCCTTAACGGCGTCCTTTTTGAGCTGGCTCAAATGAGTCGGCAACAGGCGGGCCTGCCGCCGATGGAGTCCATCCAAAGGACGCAAAATTTCATGGCCCAGGCGGTACTGAGCTGGTCCGATGCCGCGTTTTATCCGGCACCCATGGCGTTTGAACTCAA
Source organism: Comamonadaceae bacterium (assembly GCA_021299555.1). Classification (GTDB taxonomy): domain Bacteria; phylum Pseudomonadota; class Gammaproteobacteria; order Burkholderiales; family Burkholderiaceae_C; genus Polaromonas. Next base: position 9,191 of record JAJTGH010000104.1, on the reverse strand, counting down.
AGAGTTCGAGCAGGTGCAAGCCAGTGTTTTTCAGGTCACGCGTGCCCCGGGCCGCAACGTGGTGTATCTGGGCTGCCTCTTGCTGATTGTGGGAATTTTCGCCATGCTCTATGTCCGGGAGCGTCGCCTGTGGATCTGGTTGGTGCCAGCGGCCAGCGGCTCTCAGGCGAGCATGGCCTTGTCGAGCAATCGAAAGACGCTCGACGGCGACAAGGAATTTGAACACTTGAAAAATCGACTTTTGCAGGGGTCCTCATGAGCAGCACATTGGGCCGGGACGGCATGGTCCTGAGCGAAGGCTTCTTTTCCCGCCGCTCCGTTTGGGAGTGGTTGTTTGCCGCGTTGGTGGTCATTGGCGGCCTGTATGCTTTGGCCACCTACCAGCACGCAATGGATGGGTATGAAAAGGCCATTTTGGTCGGCCTGATGCCTTGCGTTGTGGCGATGGGCTGGTTCTGGCGGCCTTTGCAGGTGTTGATGCTGGGCGTAGCCGCAGCCTCCTTGCTGGCCATTGCTTCCTATCAGGGGGATCTGGCCCGCGCTGAGCAGGTCTTCTGGCTTAAATACTTCCTCTCAAGTCAGTCCGCCATTCTCTGGATGTCGGTGCTGTTTTTTATGAGCACCGCCTTTTATTGGATGTCCATCGTGATCAAGGGCCAGGGCGCAGCCCTCGAATTGCTCGGCTCGCGCATCGCCTGGGCGGCCGTGACGATGGCCTTGATTGGCACCATGGTGCGCTGGTACGAGGGGCATCAGATGGGACCGGACATCGGGCACATACCGGTGAGCAACCTCTACGAGGTGTTCGTGCTGTTTTGCTGGATGACGGCTCTGTTTTATCTGTATTTTGAGGCCCAGTATCAGACCCGCAGCCTGGGCGGGCTGGTCATGTTGGTGGTCAGCGCCGCCGTGGGCTTTTTGCTCTGGTACACCTTGGTGCGCGAAGCCCATGAAATCCAGCCCTTGGTGCCGGCCCTCAAGAGTTGGTGGATGAAGTTGCATGTGCCGGCCAATTTTGTCGGCTACGGTATGTTCGCTTTGGCCGCCATGGTGGCTTTGGGCTACCTGATCAAGCAGCAGGCCGAACAGACCCGTTGGCACAAGTTGGCGCCGCTGTGGTTGCTTGGCCTGCTCATATGCTTCGTGCCCCTGGTGTTCCGCAAATCCTCGTATGAAGCCGGCGGCATGTATTGGGCTGGGTATTTGCTGGTCTCCGCCCTGATGGCTGCGGTGATGGTGCTTGCGCGCAGGCCCATCGGAAACAGACTGCCGAGCTTTGAGATCATGGACGACGTGATGTACAAAGCCATCGCGGTGGGGTTTGCCTTTTTCACCATCGCGACGGTTCTGGGCGCTTTGTGGGCGGCTGAGGCCTGGGGCGGGTATTGGAGTTGGGATCCCAAGGAGACCTGGGCCCTTATCGTCTGGCTCAACTACGCGGCCTGGCTGCATATGCGCTTGATGAAAGGGCTGAGGGGCACGGTGGCGGTGGCTGCGTGGTGGGCGCTGGCCGGGTTGGCCGTGACCACTTTTGCCTTTTTGGGTGTCAATATGTTCCTCTCGGGGCTGCACAGCTACGGCGAGCTCTGAGCTTTGTGACCGACCCCTGGGCGGGGCGTTTCGTCGCGGCGCCGCGCCGCTTGGGCCCTTGCGCACTCGGGTATTGGATTGCCTGTCTAATTGGATTCGTTTCAGAAATCGGGGGTTCTGGCCATGTTGATCCGCAATGACGACAAAGATTGGAACCACGCGCGAAGCAGCGAAATCACGCCCCTTGGCGTTTATCAGGATCGCCGGCAGTGGATACGCCAACTGGCCGCGGGAGCTGCGGGTGTGGGGTTGACGTCCTGGGCTGGGCGCGATGCGCTGGCCCAGGGGGCCACTGCACGGCCTGGCAAATTGCCGGCGCTGCCAGCAGCCATTTCCAAAGTGGCTGGTGCAGTGACGATGGAAAAGCCCACGACTTACCAGGACGCCAGCACCTACAACAATTTCTACGAGTTTGGTACCGACAAGGCCGACCCCGCGCGCAACAGCAGCCGGTTCCAAACCAGTCCATGGAGCGTGGAGGTTGAGGGCTTGGTCAAGCAGCCGCGCACCTTTGCACTGGAGGATTTGCTCAAGCTGGGTGCCCAGGAGGAACGGATCTATCGCCTGCGCTGTGTGGAAGGCTGGTCCATGGTGATTCCCTGGATCGGTTACTCGCTGGCCCAATTGCTCAAGCAGGTCGAGCCTTTGGGCAGCGCCAAGTACGTGGAATTTGTCACGGCCGCCGACACCAAAACCATGCCTTATGTGGGATCGGGTGTGTTGGAGTGGCCCTATGTGGAGGGTTTGCGCCTCGACGAGGCCATGCACCCGTTGACCTTGCTCAGCTTTGGCATGTATGGGGAGATCTTGCCCAAGCAAAACGGCGCTCCCGTGCGTCTGGTCGTGCCCTGGAAATATGGATTTAAGAGCAGCAAGAGCCTGGTCAAGATTCGTCTGACCGAGGCGCAGCCGCGCACCGCATGGAACAAGTCTGCGCCTCAGGAGTATGGGTTTTATTCCAACGTCAATCCCAATGTGGATCATCCCCGCTGGAGTCAGGCCAGCGAGCGGCGCATCGGCGAAGACGGGCTGTTTGCCAAGAAGCGCAAGACCTTGATGTTCAATGGCTACGAGGCGCAGGTGGGTCAGCTTTACGCCGGCATGGACTTGAAGAAATTCTATTGATCAATCGCTCGGCAGCGATGAACACGCTTTTGCTGCACCCCGCAGCGCGGCCGCTGGTTTTCTTGCTGAGTTTGGCTCCATTTCTGTGGCTATCGCTGCTTGCAGCAACCGATGGCCTGGGCGCCAACCCTCAGGAGGCCTTGATCCGTTCGAGCGGTGATTGGGCTCTGCGTTTTGTCTGCATTGCTCTGGCGGTGACGCCGCTGCGGGTCATGACCCGGCTGCACGCGCTGGCGCGCTGGCGCCGGATGTTGGGCCTGTTCGCCTTTTTTTATGCCAGCGTGCATGGCTTGAGCTACGCCGTGTTTGACATGGGTTTGGATCTGGCAGAAATTCTTGCCGACATTGTCAAGCGCCCCTTTATTTTGGTGGGTTCGCTCACTTTTGTGGTGTTGCTGGCCCTGGCTGCGACATCCTTTAACCGAGCCGTCAGGTGGTTGGGTGCTGTGCGCTGGCAACGCTTGCATCGCCTGGTCTACGTGGCGGCGCTGACCATGCTGCTGCATTTTTTCTGGATGCGCGCGGGCAAGAGCGATTTCGCCGAAGTGTTTCTTTATGCAGCCTTGGTTGCAGTCCTGCTGGGCTGGAGGATATGGCGCTGGGTTGGCCTGCGGCCGGCCAACTGAGCGGTCAGGTTTTGCAGGCTCAGAGCAGGCGCTCTGAGCGCATCTGATCACTGGCTGTTTCTCTGTGTCGAATCAGGTGGGCGCGACCGCCGTCTATCAACACCTCAGCGGCCCGGCCGCGCGTGTTGTAGTTGCTGGACATGCTCATGCAATAGGCGCCGGTTGAAAGCACGGCCAGCAAGTCGCCGCTGTGCACCCGCAGGTCGCGCTCGCGGCCCAGCCAGTCCCCGCTCTCGCACACCGGCCCGACCACTTCGTAGCGCGCAGACGGGATATGGTCAGCCGCTTGCGTGACTGGCACGATCTGGTGGTAGGCCTCATACATGGCAGGGCGCGGCAGATCGTTCATGGCGGCGTCGACGATGCAGAAATTTTTCTGTTCGCCGGGCTTGAGATAGAGCACCTCGGTCAGGCAAACCCCCGCGTTTCCAACCAGGGATCGACCAGGCTCGATCATCAGTTTGCGTTGGCCGTAGCCGCGCGCATCGAGCTTGGCCAGCAGATGCACCCACAGCTCGTCCGCCTCGGGCGGGACTTCTCCGTTGTAATTGATGCCCAAGCCCCCACCAAAGTCGATGTGTTCAATGGCGATGCCTGCCGCCTCGATCTCGCCGACCAAGTCGAGTACCCGATCCATGGCATCGAGGTAGGGTGTGGTCTCTGTGATTTGCGAGCCAATGTGGCAGTCGATGCCGACCACTTTGAGGCCAGGCAGCTTGGCCGCATGCCGGTAGGCCGTAAGGACGTTTTCGTGGGCGATGCCAAACTTGTTGCCTTTTAGACCCGTGGAAATATAGGGGTGTGTTTTGGCGTCAACATTCGGATTGACGCGCAGGCTGACGGGTGCCTTCAGACCCATTTGCGTTGCAACAGCGCTGAGCACATCGAGCTCGGCCTCGCTCTCCACGTTAAAGCAGCCAATACCTGCCTGCAGCGCTTGCTTCATTTCAGCGCGGGTCTTGCCCACGCCGGAAAAAATCACCTTGGACGGCTCACCACCAGCGGCCAGTGCGCGCGCAAGCTCACCCCCGGAGACGATATCAAAGCCGCAGCCGGCACGGGCAAACAGTTGCAACACGCCCAGGCTGGAGTTGGCCTTCATGGCATAGCAGATCTGGGCTTTTCGTCCTGCAAAGCCGCGCTGGTAGGCCGCCAATGCATGGAGCATGGCCGCTTTGGAGTAAACGAACAGCGGCGTGCCGTGCTCAGCAGCCAAATCTGCCAGAGGCACGTCTTCCATGACCAGTTGACCGGCTCGGCGCTGCAAAAAAGGGTGGCCAGGCAGCTCGCTGGCAATCGAAGGTGTGCTCATTTATTTCGGCGCAGCGGCTGCTGGGGAGGACGGTGCGGCGTTTGCAGTCGCCCCTTGTCGCGTTGCGCTTGACTCGGCAGGATCGACCGGTAGGTAGAGGGGGCCTTTTTGTCCGCATGCGCCAAGCGCGGCCAAGGCCAGTGCGCCGGCGCTTCGCCGTGCTGCACCTAAAATCGATGATCGTGCGACTTCCATCATCTGGGCATTGTAATGACCGACCTTCAATATCTTGACCACGCCGAGGCTTTGCTCAAAGCGGTGGAGGCCGGCTGCGATCGCATCAATGACGACAGCGATGTCGACATTGACAATCAGCGCACGGGTGGCATGGTGACGCTGACTTTTATCAACCGCAGTCAGATCATCATCAACTTGCAAAAACCGTTGCAGGAAATTTGGATGGCTGCCCGAGCAGGTGGATTCCACTACAAGTTCAGAGATGGCCGCTGGACCGACACCAAAGATGCCAGCGAGTTTTTTGCCACCTTGAGCCGATGTGCCAGCGAGCAGTCTGGCCAGCTTCTTGTGTTTGGCCCCTGATCGCCTACTGGCGAAACAGGTCCAGGATGTTGCGCCGTTCCTCGGGCGGCGGCAAGGGCCCGCTGCCTGCGGCCAGTCCAGCGCCATCGGTGCCGCGCCCGTCGACTCCGAGACTGGTCACGCCATTGCCGCGCGCAAACTCTTCGTAGTACCACTCCCCGCCCAGATTGAGAACGCCCGGCGGCACGGGCAGTTCGGTCACGGGCACTGACTTGAGCGCGTGTTCCATGAAACCAATCCAAACCGGCAGGCTCAGCCCGCCTCCGGTCTCCCGGTCTCCCAGCTTGCGCGGTTTGTCATAGCCCATCCACACGCCGGCCGCCAATGTGGGCTGGAAGCCCACAAACCAGGTGTCGATCGCGTCGTTGGTGGTCCCGGTCTTGCCAAAGAGGTCGGGCCGCTTGAGTTGTGCCTGGGCCCGCGCGGCCGTACCCGAGCGGGTGATCTCTTGCAAGAGGCTGGACATCACGAATGCATTGCGCGGCTCGATCGCGCGCTGGGTTTCGTTGGGCACCGGCGCAGGCAGTTCAACCAGCACCTGCCCTTTTTGGTCGGTGACGCGGGTGATCAGGTAGGGATTGACCCGCAGCCCGCCGTTGGCAAACACGGCATAGGCGGCCACCATTTGCATCGGTGTGACCGAGCCAGCACCGAGCGCCATGGTCAGGTAGGGCGGATGTTTGTCCGCGTCGAAACCAAATCGGGTGACCCAGTCCTGCGCATTTTGGGTTCCAACGGCCTGCAACACGCGTATGGAGACCATGTTCTTGGACTTCTTCAAGGCCGTGCGCATGCTCATCGGTCCTTCGAATTGCCCGTCGTAGTTTTTGGGCTCCCAAGGGCGACCGCCGGTCACGCTGGAGTCGAAAAACAGGGGGCTGTCATTGATTATGGTGGCTCCGGTCAAGCCCTTTTCCAGCGCAGCCGAGTAAACGAAGGGCTTGAAGCTCGAGCCCGGCTGGCGCCAGGCCTGAGTGACGTGATTGAATTTGTTTTTGTCGAAATCGAAACCACCGACCAAAGCGCGGATCGCACCATCGCGTGGGTCCATGGCCACCAGGGCCCCTTCGACTTCGGGCAACTGGGTGATTTCCCAGCGGCTTTCAGTGACCTTGATGACCCGAATCAAGGCACCGCGCCGGATGGCTATTTGTGGCGAGGCTTTGTCTGATAGGCCCGACTGGGCCGGCTTGAGGCCCTCTCCGGTGATTTCTATCGACTCGCCATTGCCGCGCATGGCCACAACCTTGCGCGCGCTGGCCTCGAGCACCACGGCCGACACCACATCGCCGTTGTCGGGGTGCTCGGCCAAGGCATCATCGATGGCATCTTCTGCCTCTTTGGGGTTGGTCGGGATATCGATGAATTTCTCGGGGCCGCGGTAGACCTGGCGGCGCTCATAGTCCATGATGCCCTTGCGCAGGGCCCGGTAGGCGGCCATCTGGTCGCTCGCCTTGACCGTCGTGTAGACATTGATGCCTCGGGTGTAGGTTTCCGCGCCGTATTGGTTGAAGATCAGTTGCCGCACGGTCTCTGCAATGAATTCGGCATGCACGCGCGAAGCGTCTGAATTGCTGCGAATTTTGAGCTCTTGCTTTTTTGCGGTCTGGGCCTGCGCTGCCGTGATAAACCCGTTTTCCTCCATCCGGTCGATGATGTAGAGCTGGCGGATCCGGGCCCGCTTGGGATTGGCAATCGGATTGAATGCCGACGGTGCTTTGGGCAGGCCCGCCAGCATCGCAGCCTCGGCAACGCTCACGTCCTTGAGCGGTTTTCCGAAGTAGATCTCTGAGGCGGCCGCAAAGCCATAGGCGCGGTTACCCAGGAAGATCTGGTTCATGTAGATTTCAAGGATCTGGTCTTTGGTCAGCAGATGCTCGAGCTTGAAGGTCAGCAAGATTTCGTAAATCTTGCGTGTGTAGCTTTTTTCGGCAGTGAGATAGACATTGCGGGCCACCTGCATGGTGATGGTCGATGCACCCTGGCTCTTGAAATTGCGAACATTGGCCAGTCCGGCGCGAACCACGCCCAGGTAGTCCACGCCCCCGTGCTGAAAGAATCGGGCATCCTCGATGGCCAGCACAGCATCCTTCATGACCTGAGGAATATCCTTGATCGGCGTGAACAGGCGCCTTTCTTCTCCGAATTCTCCGATCAGCACCTGGTCGATCGAATAGATGCGAAGTGGCAATTTCGGCCGGTATTCGGCCATTTCTGAAACGTCCGGCAAGTTGGGGTATGCCATAGCCAGCGCCACAGCCAGAACCAACAGGACAGCGGTCGCCGCGGCCGCCACGAGGCCCAAACCCCAAAACACGAGCCGCAAGGCCATTTGCTTGAGGGAGCCCGGTGGTGAGCGGTCGTTCGAGCCGGAAGCAGGGTTTGGGGGCGCCATGGTTGGATCTTACGGGCGGTCCCGAATGTTCAGCCGCTGATTATAAAAACCAAACAATCTGACGCCTCAATGCCGCCTCACGGGTCCATCTGTCCGACCGGGAGAGCTGCGTTTCATGGCTGTAGGATGTATCCAGGATTTAACACGAATTAACGTGGAACGGGTGGCGGCTCGTTAGTCTTTACCCTGGCGGGCCCCATGACGGGCTCGCTCAGCTGTGTTCCGTGCGGGAGTTGGACCCATGCGCATCGCTTCATTCATCGCCCAGTCCCTGGCCCCTGCGCCGAGGCCGATTGCTGGGCTGGATATCAGCGACTCTCATGTCCGGTGGGTGGCTTTTGGGCAACAGGCCCGCGGCCGGCCGTCTTTGCAATGTCACGAATGGCCGTTGCAAGCGGGCTGGGTGGAAGGCGGGCGAGTGATTGAATTTGCCGCTCTGGCTCAGGCGCTCGAGCAATGGGTTGCCGTCACGGGCGTGCATCGGCTGGCCATGGCTTTGCCGGCCGAGGCGTGCGCCAGCATCGTGGCAGAGCAACCGAAACGGCAGATGCCATGGCAACGCCATGCTTGGTTGGCGCAGCAGGCCAGCGACCTGCTGGCCCGACCTGTGACTCAAATCAGCTGGAGCGCCCATGCACTGCCGGGTCGATCGGGGTGCTGGCGCTTGATGTGTACCGCGATGGAATGGGTGCAGGACTGGCAGGGCCTGGCCGAGGCGGCGGGCTGCGAATTGGTCTGTCTGGACGAGGCGCATCAGGCGAGCTGGCGTGCGCTGGATCGTTGGCATCAGGGCGCAACGCCGGGCGCGATGGTGTTGCAGGTCGGTGCCGCTTGCGTGCAGGCCTTGCAGGCGGTCGACGGGCAATGGCAATGGGCCTGGCGTGTCCAGGCGCCTGCAGACGATGTGATTGCCCAGTGTCTGATGACGCTTGGCCCGGCTTCGGAGCTCGCCCTGATTGGGCACAGTGCGTTGGCTGCAGCGCTTTACCAGGGCCTCCAAGATGCCGGGTGTGTGGTGTCGCAGCCGGCGCCTGGTGGCTTCGGCGCGTGGGCCGCAGAGCACAGCGGATCAGAGCTGTCCGATGCCTTTTGGCCGGCGCTTGGACTGGCCTGTGGGTCGAGACTGGCCTGATGCGCGGCGCGGTACCGAGCTTCGATCTGCTGCCAGCAGGCCCTGGCAAGCGGCGCTTTGAGTGGCGCCGGCGCTTGCCTGTGCTGGGCCTGGCCCTGTGCGCGGGCCTGACGGCAAGCCTCTTGAGCCTCAATGAGACCCGCGATCAGGCTGAGCGCATGCGTACCGAAAATTTTCGGGCCCAGCTCGATTTCGAGCGCATGCAGGCGCAGCACCGAGATTTGGAGCTGCAACTGCAGGCAAAACAGCAACGCGAGGCCCGATGGCAGCAGCACCTTTTGCAGCAAGGCCGCTGGCTTGCAGCACACCAGACCCTGGTGGCGTTGGCCCATCCGCTGGGGCCGGTTGCCGGCTCACAGCTGCTTGAGCTGCGACTGGACGAGCAGAATCTGCACCTGGTCGGTCAAATCGGCCCCCAGCAGATGCACGGCTGGCTGCGCAAGCTCGGTGATCGCGCCCACGCGTTGGGCC
>JAJTGH010000103.1 GCA_021299555.1 Comamonadaceae bacterium | reverse complement strand
CGCCAAAGTCTCGGTTGAGCGGCCTAGCATCGATCACAGCCTGACCCATGAGCGCAAGCCCAAGCTCAGCGCACCCGAGGCAGGCAGCGACCACCACTTTAAAGACTATTGAGCCACGAGATGTCGATCGCATCGGCCGCCCAGCGACCTCGGGATCCCCCCATGTCGCCGCATGCGTTTGACCGACTGTGTGGCTTGATTCACCGGCACAGCCGGATACACCTGGGCCCCAACAAGGTTACGCTGCTCACCAGCCGACTGGGCAAGAGGCGCAGGGAGCTGGGCCTTCAAGACTGGGAAGACTATGTGGCCTGGGTTGAAAGCCACAGCGAAGAGGAAGTCGAAGTACTGATCGATCTGGTGTCGACCAACCACACGCATTTCTTTCGTGAGGCCATCCACTTCGAAATCCTCAAATCCGAGCTTCTGGACAAGTTGCTGAGCCTAAGCCCAACGGCACGCCGAGGCTTGCGTTGCTGGTCTGCCGGCTGCTCCAGCGGTGAGGAGCCATTCACCCTGGCCATCGTCCTGGCCGAATACATGCAACAAAAGCAGCCCGATCTGCGCTGGCAGATCGATGCCACAGACATTTCCAACCGCGCGCTCGAAGCGGCCCAGCGCGCCATCTACGAGACGCATCGCCTGGGTCTGCCGGATCCGTCATTGCTCAAAAAGTATTTCCGCAAAGGCAGTGGCCCCTATGAAGGCTACTCCAAGGTCAAACCAGAACTGGCGGAGAAAGTGCAGTTTCAGCGCCTCAATCTGTTTGAACAGCAATACAAGGTCGCATTGCCACAACATATCGTTTTTTGCCGAAACGTCCTGATTTATTTCGAGACCGAATCCCAGGTACAGCTGGTGCGGCGCTTGCATGATCTGATCGAGCCGGGGGGTTACCTGATCGTGGGGCACTCCGACAGCCTGATGCGCATCAAGCATCCTTTTGTCAGCCTGGGCAACGGGGTCTATCAGCGAGCGCAGTGACAGGATGCATCCTAAGGAGCCATGGTGATAAAAGTATTGGTGGTGGACGACTCGGCCTTGGTCAGGAAGACGATCACGGACACGCTTGCTCACGACCCGGAGATTGAGGTGGTGGGAGTGGCCAACGATCCACTGATCGCCATGGACAAGGTCACCCGCCTGCAACCAGACGTCATGACGCTGGACATGGAAATGCCGCGCATGGATGGCCTGACCTATCTGCGTCAATTGCAAAAAGAGCGCTCACCGATTGCGGTGGTGGTGGTCAGCTCGCTGACCCAACAGGGCTCGCAGATCGCTTTGAACGCCTTGGATGCGGGGGCCTGCGAGGTGCTGGCCAAGCCCGATGGCAGCATGTCCGTGGGTGCTTTGGCTGGCAAATTGGCGTTTCATATCAAGGCCGCCTACGCCGCCAAGCGCCGATTTCGCGAAAATCGCCCGCTGGTCGCAACGCCAAGCGCACCCGTGGCCAAAGCCGCTCGTCCACTGGCCGGTAGCGCTGGCGGCGACAGGCGACTGATTGTGATCGGCGCCTCCACCGGCGGGGTCGAGGCCTTGGGCAGCCTGCTGCCCAAGCTGCCGGCCGGACTGCCACCGATTCTGGTGGTTCAGCACATTCCCGCCTTCTTCTCCAGGGCCGTGGCCGATCGGCTCAACGACATGTGCAGCTATGAAGTGCGTGAGGCGATCAACGATGAGCAGGTGTTGCCCGGCGTCTGCCTGGTGGCGCCGGGCAACTACCACATGATGGTCATGGCCGGCGCCGGTGGCCAACGGATCCGGCTGACGCAAAGCCCACCGGTGCATTTTTGCCGACCTGCGGTCGATGTGCTGTTTCGATCGGCCGCCGATTTGGCGGGCAGGCACACCCTGGGCGTCCTGCTCACCGGCATGGGCAGCGACGGCGCACAGGGAATGCAAGCCATACGCCGGGCGGGGGGTGTGAACCTGGCCGAGCACGAGGACAGCTGCGTGATTTACGGCATGCCCAGAGCGGCAGTGCAACTCGGTGTGGTCGACCAGAGCGTCACGCTCGATCGCATGCCGCAAACCATTCTTGATCAACTGGGCAGCTTGCCCCCATAAGACCCATGAACTCCCCATCAGAGTCCACTGGACACGAGATTGCTCAAGCTGCGGCTGGCAGCGCGTTGAGCGAACAGCGACCTGGCGCCATGCTCAGTGCGGCCCGGCTGCTGGTGGTCGACGACAGCAAGATGATGCGCATGGGGATTTCTCGCTCACTGCGGCAAATCGGGATTGAGAAAATTGAAGAGGCGGCCAATGGACGTCAGGCGCTTGAGCGCCTGCAGGCCGAAGCCTTCGACCTGATGCTGCTCGATGTCGAGATGCCCGAAATCAATGGGCTGGAGGTGCTGGCGCAGATGCAGCAAATTGCCTCGCTCAAAGGCTTTCCAGTGATCATGATATCGGGCGGTCAAGACATCGAAGATGTGGTGCGCTGCATTGAGATGGGCGCTGACGACTACCTGCCCAAACCCTTTAGCCAGGTTTTGCTCAAAGCCCGGCTGACATCATCGATCGAAAAAAAGCGGCTGCGCGACATGGAGTTGATGCGCCGCCAGCAATTGCAAAAGCAGCACGAGCAACTCGAACAGGAGCAGGAGAAAACCGAAAGCCTGCTGCTCAACATCTTGCCGCGCTCAGTTTCTGGTCGACTCAAGGCGGGTGAAAAACGCATAGCAGATGCTCACCCTGAGGTCTCGGTCTTGTTTGCTGATCTGGTGGGTTTCACGCAGCTTTCGCATGGCATGTCGGCCGAGCGGCTGGTGAACATGCTTGATGAGATTTTTTCGAGCTTCGATGCCATGGTGGGTGATGCCGGCGTTGAAAAAATCAAGACCATCGGCGACTGCTACATGCTGGTCGGCGGCGTACCCGAGCCCCGGACCGATCATGCGGTGGCGGTGGTGCAGGTCGGCTTTGGCATGCTCGAGGCCATGGAACGGATCAACCGGCAACATGGCACGCAACTACAAATCCGCATCGGCATCAACAGCGGCCCGGTGGTCGCCGGTGTGATCGGCATGCACAAGTTCACCTATGACCTGTGGGGCAACACGGTCAATGTGGCCAGCCGCATGGAGTCAACCGGCACCCCGGGTCGCATCCACGTCTCACCCTCGACAGCCAGACACTTGGGCCGGCACTTTGAACTCCAGGCGCGCGGGGCTGTCAGCGTCAAGGGCATTGGCGAGGTCGAGACGTTTTTTGTCAACCCCAAGGCCGCTGGCTGACCAACTCACCGCCATCGATTGCATGAACACCCTGACCTTGACCCCCGAGTGCTGGATGGACGGCTTGACACAGTCGTGCGATCAGCTGCGCCATGCCTGGTCCGTCGCTTGGCCTGGACTCGATGCGGTGGCCGCCGCCTGCAGCCAGACTTTGGACCTGCACTCCAATGCGGACCCGGCAGTCGTGGGGCTATGCAGCTTCTTGCAGTCCGTGTGCCTCGAGATGGAAAGGCGTGCGGCAGCGGCGCCGCAAGATGAAGAGCCGGCCTATCACAACCGGCTGCACACAGCCGACGTGCTGGTGGGCTTGACGACCTTGCTGCATGCGCAGCATGCCGGTCGCGAGGCAGGGTCCAGACTATGGTCGGCCGCCTTGCTCGCCGCTGCAGCGGCTCATGATTTTGGCCACCCTGGCGGGGTGAACCAGCAACGCTTTGACTTTGAATCGCGATCGTGGGCCGGTGTCTGCCAATACGCTGGCGCTGTTCCGCCGCAGTGGCGCGAGCACATTGAATCGCTGATTTTGCGCACCGATCCACAGGTCGTGCCAGATAACCATCAGCAGGTGATGAATCAGCCGTTTTCCTGGGATCGCCCGTGGTGCCAGGTTTTGCTCAACGAAGCCGATATTTTGCTCAGCGCCACATCCCGCTTTGGCCCCGGCCTGAGCACTGCCCTGGCCCGCGAGTGGCAACGCTGTGGTTTTGCACCCCATGCGACCGTGGCCACTCCCCAAGGCCGGGCCCAATTCCTGCGTTCGGTGCGCTTTTCCAGCCCTGCAGCCCTGGCCCTGGGCATGGCGCAGGAAGTCCAAGAGCAACTGCAGTCCATCGCTTTTTGAAGGAGTCGCCGCGTGAGTTCCAGCCCCACGAATTTCAGCGTTGATTTGAGCAAGGTGGCCGCGCTCGGCTCCATGCCCGCCTATTCGCGCGAGGCGCTCGAGGCCTACCAGAAGTATGGCTTGAGCAGCGAAGATCGCCTTTACTACCAGTTGGTCAGCGAGATGGCCCTGGAGACCAGTGCTTTCAAGCCTGGTGCCAACCTCTGCGTTTTTGGCGAGGCCGTCTCCGACGCTTACATCGTGCGCCAGGGCGAGTTGGAGGTTCACACCGAAGGCTTGATCTACCGAGTCGGCCCCGGGGCTGTGATCGGCCTGGCAGCCGGTCTGGCCAACGCCCCACACAACATGACGGCCACGGCCATAACGGTGGTCACGGTCAGCGTGATTCCGATTTTTAAGGCGCTCAAGGCCATCACCACATGCCACCCCGGTCTGCGCGGCATCAACCGCAGCACCGTCATGCGGGTGCTCAACCTCAAAGCGGTACCGGAGAGCATGAAATGAGCGGTTTTGTCGACGTCAGTTTTTCTGCCGGTTCCCATCTGTTCAAGGCTGGAGAGCCCGCGGACAAAATGTTCATCGTCAAGCAAGGCAGTGTCGAGTTGCTCGACAGCCAAACCGGCCAGCCCTTTGCGACATTGACAGCCGGCCAACCTTTTGGCGAACAGGCAGTGCTTGCCGGGGGCGTGCGCAGCGCCTCGGCGCGGGCCAAGGAAGACACCGTGTGCATGGAATTGACCGCCACCGGCCTGCAACAGGTTTTGTCCAAAGAGTCGGACATCAGCCGCATTGTCTTTCGGGCTCTGCTGCTGCAGCTCTACATGGCCAACCGCCTGCGCCAAAAAGCCTGAGCGACTGTTTCTCGGCCTGCATCTGAACCTGAGGCTGGGCTGGCCAGCTGAACGCAAGCGGGCTCGACTCGTGGAAATCCCGGTTGTCATTTTTCTGCAACCTTTCTGTAATATGGACTTCACGACCCGGCTTTAGGCTCGCCCCATCCATATTCAAGAAGGAGAATTTTCATGCAACACATGACCCGTCAATTCCTGGGAACGGTCGCGCTGAGCGCCGTTCTGGTCGCGCCGGCTGCGGCTCAGACCGAAGTCCAATGGTGGCATTCCATGGGTGGAGCCCTGGGCGAGTGGGTCAACGATCTGGCCGCCGATTTCAATAAAAGTCAGACCGAATACAAGATCGTGCCCACCTTCAAGGGCAGTTACGACGAGTCCATGACCGCAGCCATTGCGGCATTTCGGGCAGGCAATGCGCCGCACATCCTGCAAGTGTTCGAGGTGGGCACAGCCACCATGATGGCCAGCAAGGGCGCCATCGTTCCGGTGGGCGAGATCATGAAAAAGGCCGGCGTGACGTTTGACCCCAACGCCTACGTGCCGGCCGTGGCGGGCTACTACACGGCGCCCAACGGGCAGATGCTGAGCTTTCCGTTCAACAGTTCGACCACAGTCTTTCATTACAACAAGGACGCTTTCAAGGCCGCAGGCATAGACCCGAATTCCCCTCCAAAGACATGGCCTGAGGTGGCGCTGGCTGCCGCCAAGCTCAAGGCTTCCGGCCACAAGTGCCCGTTTACCACCAGTTGGGTGAGCTGGACGCAGCTCGAGAGCTTTGCCGCCTGGCACAACACCGAATTTGCCACCAAGGGCAACGGCATGCGCGGCATTGATGCCCGCCTGAACTTCAACGGCCCGCTGCATGTGCGCCACATTGAAAACCTGGGCAACATGGCCAAACAGGGGCTGTTTGTCTACAAAGGACGAGGCAATGCGGCTGACGCGACCTTCGTTTCGGGCGAATGCGCCATGACCACCGGCTCTTCGGCTTTGTACGGCAACATCAAGCGCAATGCCAAATTCGCATCGGGCATCGCCGCCCTGCCCTACTACCCAGACGTGACCGGCGCACCGCAAAACACAGTGATCGGCGGCGCGAGCTTGTGGGTGATGTCCGGCAGGAAGGACGCTGAATACAAAGGGGTGGCTCGCTTTTTCGCCCACCTGTCCAAGGCCGAAGAGGCGGCCAAAAGCCATCAGCGCACCGGCTATCTGCCGCTGACCAAGGCCTCTTACGAGATGACCGAGAAGTCAGGCTTTTACAAGCAAAACCCTGGCACCGACGTATCGGTCGAGCAAATGATCCGCAAGACCACCGACAAGTCGCGCGGCATCCGGCTGGGCAACTTTGTGCAGATCCGCACCATCAATGACGAGGAACTCGAACAAGTTTGGGCTGGCAAGAAGAGCGCCAAAGAAGCCCTTGATGCTGCGGTCAAGCGCGGCAACGAACAGCTCGAGCGCTTTCAGAAGGCCAATCAAGGCCGCAACTGATGGATTGAACGGCTCTGCGACCCACGCGGGGCCCCGTTTTCAAAAAGCGACCAGCCCGACCGGCGGTCGCTTTTCATTGCTGATCTGTGAGCCATGGAAAAAAAAGTTCGCTTCCGATCCAAATGGCTGCCCTGGGCCCTGGTGGCGCCACAGCTTTGCATCGTCCTGGTGTTTTTTTTCTGGCCGGCAGGGCAGGCGCTTTACCAAAGCGTGCTGCAGCAAGACGCCTTTGGCACATCGACCGAATTCGTCGGGCTGGAAAATTTTGAGCGACTGTTTGCCGACGACACCTACCTTGAATCGTTTCAGACCACGGCATTTTTTTCCGTGCTGGTGGCCGTCTGCGGGCTGAGCGTTGCGCTGCTGCTGGCCGTGATGGCCGACCGGGTCATCAAAGGTGCGGCTGTCTACAAGACCTTGCTGATCTGGCCCTATGCCGTGGCGCCCGCAGTGGCCGGCGTGCTGTGGTTGTTCATGTTTGCCTCGCCGATGGGCGTGATCAGCCACCTGATCCAGTCGCTGGGGATCCCGTGGAACCACATGCTCAACAGCCACCATGCCATGGCATTGATCGTGATGGCTGCGGTCTGGAAGCAAATTTCATACAACTTCCTATTTTTTCTGGCAGGTTTGCAATCCATCCCCAAGTCGCTGATCGAGGCGGCGGCGATCGACGGGGCTTCACCCTGGCACCGTTTCCGCACCATCATTTTTCCTCTGCTCTCGCCAACCACGTTTTTCTTGCTGGTGATCAACGTGGTTTACGCTTTTTTTGACACTTTTGCGATCATAGATGCAGCCACTCAGGGCGGGCCCGGCAAAGCCACAGCCATCTTGGTCTACAAGGTGTACTACGACGGATTCAAAGCGCTCGACATGGGTGGCTCGGCGGCCCAATCGGTGATTCTCATGGTGATCGTGATCGCGCTGACCATGGTTCAGTTCCGCTATGTCGAACGCAAAGTGCAGTATTGAGATGCCATGATCGAACGCCGTCCTGTCCTCGATTTTCTTGCCCACGCCATTTTGATCCTGGGCGTCGCCGTCGTGGCTTTTCCGGTCTATCTGACGCTGGTGGCCTCGACCCATTCGGCACAGGATATCGCGGCCAGCCGGCCGCTGTCGCTGCTGCCAGGCGGCCACGCCCTGGAGACCTATCGCGTGGCCCTGTTGGGCGGTGAAACCAGCGCGGGCAGCAAGCTGCCCGCGGGAGCGCCCATGATGCTGGTCAGCCTGATCAGCGCACTGATCATTGCATTGGGCAAGATCGCCATTTCCCTGCTTTCGGCCTTTGCCATCGTCTACTTTCGCTTTCCGCTAC
>JAJTGH010000003.1 GCA_021299555.1 Comamonadaceae bacterium | reverse complement strand
AAATACATCTGCGTGACCAGACGGCTGGCAAAGTAGTCGCCAAAAAGCGAAAAGTGGATGTGATTGGGCCGCCAGGCGTTGTGGTGATTGCCCCAGGGGTAAGCCCCGGGTTTGATGGTCTTGAAGGTGTAGCGGCCCTGATCATCGGTCATGCAGCGTCCGGCACCCAAGAAATTGGGGTCCAGTGGTGCATCGTGCTGATCGACCGTGTGCACATAGCGGCCCGTGGCATTGGCCTGCCAAACCTCTACCAGGGTGTTGCGCACCGGACGGCCGTCCTCGTCGAGCACGCGGCCGGTGACGATGATGCGCTCGCCCAAGGGCTCGCCATTGACGCGCGCGTTCATGGTCAGGTCGTTGTCGTACTTGTCCATTTGAGCGAACGCATAGACCGGCGCATTGCGGTTGGCCAGGCTCTGCTTCATAGGGATGAGTGCGGTCTTCGGTCCACGCAGCTGCGTGGACTTGTACATGGGGAACACATAGTCGGGCTGCGTGCTCCAGTCACGCGGCGCGACCACTGTGGGCGCGGTGTCTGCTTTCATCTCGTCCTCTGGGTGGGGAAGGGGTGGTTTCGGTTTGGGCGGGTCTAAGCCGCAGTGGCCTCACTTTAACCAGCTATTCCAGTTATGTATATTGAATTTATGGTGGTTTATCCATAACCTGAAGTTAATTAAAATCGGGCCATGATCGACGAAAGAATCAAGCTGCGCCACCTGCAATGCGTGCTGGCGGTCGCTCGGCAGGGCAGTTTGCAGAAGGCGGCCGAATCGCAGTCCATCAGCCAGCCGGCGGTTTCCAAGACCCTCAAGGAACTCGAGGCTCTGCTGGGCGTGCGACTGCTCGAGCGCGGCCGAAAAGGTGCAGAGCTGACCCCCGCCGGCGCGGCGTTTTGCCGCCACGCAGAAGTCAGCGTCGGCGCACTGCGCCAAGCGGTGGCCAGCGTCTCCCCGGACTCAGGTCGCAGCGGCCCGGTGCGCTTGGGGGCACTGCCCACGGTGGCACCCGCGCTGATTCCGCAGCTGCTGCGCAAGCTCGATCAACTGAGCCAGAACAGCGGCGGCACCGCCCCGCATTTGCAAGTGCAAGGCGGCACCAACCCGCAACTGCTGAGCCAATTGCGCCAGGGCGAGTTGGATCTGGTGATCGGCCGCTTTGCCGAACCGGCCCTGATGCTCGGCTTGAGCTTTGAGCACCTGTACGCCGACCCGCTGGTGCTGGCCGTGCGGCCCGGCCATCGGTTGCTCGGGTGCACCGAGGCGCAGATCATGGCGCAACTGCTGGCGCACCTTTTGATCCTGCCGCTGCCTGACACAGCGATTCGCCATGCGGCCGACAATTTTTTAAGCCAGCGTGGGCTGGGCCGGCCAAAAAGCCGGCTCGAAACCCTGTCGGTCTCGCTGGCCCGTCAGCACACCCTTGATAGCGACGCCATCTGGTTCACGCCCTTGGGCAGCGTGCGCGCCGACTTGCAAGCAGCCCACCTGAACCGGCTAGCGGTGGGCACCGAAGGCACGGAAGAAATGGTGGGCCTGATCCTGCGCGCAGACCATCGGCCGGGCCCGGCCCAGCAACAGGTGATCGACGCACTGCACGGGCTGGCCAGCCACACGCCCAAACCAGCACGCCGCAAGCGCTGAGGCTGCCCGAAAAAAAGTCACACCCCTGGGTTTTTGGGTGTGCCGCCACCGGTGCGATCGGGTTTGAAGCAGCACCTGCGCCGGGTCGCAGCGTCCCACGGCTGCGAGGGCGCTTGTCTCACGACCGCTGAACCGCAAACCGCTCGCACAAATCCGACAGCCCGAACTCGCAGAGCAAGTCCTGCAAGCGCTCGGCCGCCGCGCGCGCCTTGGCCGGTTGAGGCTGGGCAGGACGGCTGGCCAAAATCAGCTCGTTTTTCATAGAGTGTTCCCAGCCGACCAATTCGGTCACGGTCAGGTCGTAACCGTGGGCCTGCAGCCGCAGGCAGCGCAGCACATTGGTGATCTGGCTCCCAAACTCGCGCGTGTGCAGAGGGTGGCGCCACAGTTCAGCCAAGGGTGTACGCCGGATGGACAGCGCCTTGGACTGCCGCAGCACCCCCGCCACCTCGGCCTGACAACACGGCACCAAAACCATGTGCCGCGCGTGGTGGGCCAGGCCAAACGTCAGTGCATCGTCCGTGGCCGTATCGCACGCATGCAAAGCTGTGACGATGTCAACCTGGGCCGGAATCTGCGCCACGCCATGGGCCTGCTGCACAGACAGGTTGAGAAACTCCATGCGCTCAAAGCCCAGGTGCTGGGCCAGATCGCGCGACTTGAGCACCAGATCGCTGCGCGTCTCCACCCCGATCACCCGTCCGCCGCCCGACTGCCCCGCGCGGGCCACGTTGTAGTACAGGTCGTAGAGGATGAATCCCAGGTAGGACTTGCCCGCCCCATGATCGACCAGTACCGGCGCCGGCTTGTGCCCATGTACCTCATCGAGCAGAGGCTCGATGAATTGATAGAGGTGATAGACCTGCTTGAGCTTGCGCCGCGTGTCCTGGTTGAGCTTGCCCTCACGGGTGAGGATGTGCAGCTCTTTGAGCAATTCGACAGACTGCCCTGGCCGCAGTTCCTCGATCACCGCAGCCCGGCCGGCTCCCTCGCGGGTCTGCGCAGAAGAAGGCTGAGGTCTCTTGGCCATAGAAGCGCCAGTGTAGGCCTTGGTCGGCACGCCTTGCATGCAAGGCATCGTACATGCTCGACAATGGCGCTTGATCAAGCCCCGCCGAAATTCGATCGGCTCAGGCTTGCTTAGGTTCAAGGAGCCTTTTAATGATCAAGACACTCAAACGCAGCGTTGCCCTGCTCGCCCTGTTGCTTGCCAGCACCACCTGGGCGGCATTTCCAGACAAACCGATCCGCATCGTGATCGGCTTTCCGGCCGGTGGCCCGCTCGATCAGCATGCACGGCTGCTGGTCGAAAAGCTCTCTGGTGTGCTCGGCCAGCCCATCGTCATCGACTACAAAGCCGGCGCCGGCGGAACCGTGGGTGCACAGGACGTCATGCGAGCGCCGGCCGACGGCTACACCCTGATGCTGGCCAACACCGGGGTGATGGTGATCAACCCGGGGCTCTACACCAAGCTGCCCTACCAGACCCTGCGCGACTTCACGCCGATTGCACGCAGTGCCATGCAGCCGCTGGCGTTGCTGGTCAACCCGAATGTCCCGGTCAAGACCCTGCCCGAATTCATGGCCTATGCGCGGGCCCGGCCGGGCCAGGTCAACTACGGCTCGGCCGGCAATGGCGGCATCAGCCACCTGGTGCCCGAAATGTTCAAAAATGCCACGGGTCTGTCCATGGTGCACGTGCCCTACCGGGGCAGCGCACCGGCCTTTACCGACCTGATGGCCGGGCAGGTGCAATTCATGGCCGAGTCGATTCCGCAGGCAGCGGCTTATCACAAGCAAGGCAAGGTGCGCGCCCTGGCGGTGACCAGTCGCGAGCGCAACCCAGCCCTGCCCGAGATTCCAACCGTCATTGAAAGCGGCCTCAAAGACTTTGAGGTCGTGGGCTTTTACGGCTTTCTGGCCCCCGCAAACCTGCCCAAGGACATCACAGCCAAACTCAGCGACGCCTTCCGGCAAGTGCTCAGCGCGCCAGATATCCGCAAGCGCATGACCGACCAGGGCGCAGATCCGGCCTTTTTGGGCAGCGAAGACTTCACAAAATTCCTGGCTGCTGAAATGCCGAAATGGGCCGATGCGGTGGCCAAGTCGGGCGCGCGGCTCGATTGAAGAACTGGACTGCGCATAATCCCCAGGCGCACACCGCCGAGCGCATTCCAGTAGCATCCGTTCGGCCAAGATGAGGCGCGCACTGCGCCCACCGGGCATCATCAGGCCCGCCATGTTTACCCCCTTGCTGCCCGAATGGCCTGCCACCTGGGCCGACGCCCTGCCGCCCACGCGCACCGCTGCCCTGGCACGGGTGGAGCGTGTGCGACCTGCTGCCTACGCAAAAACGCGCAACCACCTCCAAGGCGCGGTGACCGGCCTGTCGCCCTATCTCACACACGGTCTGCTGACCATGCCCGAGGTGCTGACGCAATTGCTCAAGCGCGAGAGCATGCCGGTGGATCACAAGCTGGTCTACGAGTTCGGCTGGCGTGAATTCTTTCGGCACGCCTGGGCCCACTCGGGCGACGGCATCTTGCAGTCGATACACCCCGGCCCCTTGCCTGACGAGGCCTATGCCCCGCAACTGCCCCAGGACATCCGCCAAGCCTGCACCGGCCTGCCGGTCATTGACCAGGCCGTGCGCACGCTGTATGCGACCGGCACGCTGCACAACCATGCGCGCATGTGGCTGGCCAGCTACGTGGTGCATGTGCGCAAGATTGACTGGCGTGCTGGCGCCGACTGGCTGGTGACGCACCTGCTCGATGGCGACCTGGCCAGCAACCACCTGAGCTGGCAGTGGGTGGCCGGCACGGGCAGCCACAAGCCCTACCTGTTCAACGCCGAGAACGTGGCCCGTTACGCGCCCGAGGCATGGCACAGCCCGGGCAGCGTGGTGGACTGCTCGTATGAAGCCCTGGACCGCATGGCCCGCGGGCCCAAGGCGCCCACCCACGCCAGCGCGCCAGATGCGCCACCCACGATCGAGCCCGCTGTGCACAACACGCCGCCCGCCGCACTCGGCGTGGCCTTGCCAGATGCTTCGGCCGTGCGGGGCCGAGAGGTCTGGCTGGTGCACCCCTGGGCCCTGCGCGAGCCGCCGGCCGATGTGCCAGCCGATGCACTGCGCATCGGCGTATACCTGAAGGAACACCACGCCCCATGGCCCTGGCCCGAGGCACGCTGGCGTTGGGTGGACAGCGCGATGGCTGCAGTTGCACCCTTGCGCTGGCACACCGACGCCGCCGGCCTGGCCAACGCTCTGGCCGGTGCTGCGCGCGTGCGCAGCACGGCCGATCCGCACCTGTCCCGCTGGCTGCAGCCGATCGCCCATCTGGACGCCGCGCCCATGCTCTTTCCCGCAGTAGAGCGCCACTGCACCAGCTTTTCGCAGTGGTGGACACGCGCCACCCGCGGCCTGAAACACGCAGAGGAATTGTTGTGACTGCTCCTAAAGAAACGCTGACTGTGCTTTACGACGGCGGTTGCCCGCTGTGCCGACGTGAGATTGCGCATGTGCGGGGCCTGGCCACACAGCGCCCGGACAGTGCACTGTGCTTTGTTGACATCAGCAAGGCTGAGGGTCAGATGCCTTATGGGGCCGAACGTGAAGCGCTGCTCGCGCGCTTTCATGTGCAGCGCAGCGATGGCTCGCGCCTGTCGGGCGCGGCGGCTTTCAGCGCCATGTGGGGCCGCCTGCCCGGCTGGCGATGGCTGGCCAAGCTGGCAAGCCTGCCGGGCATGCTCTGGGTGCTGGAATGGGCCTATCGGGCATTTCTGAAACTTCGGCCCGCCCTGCAATGGCTGGCGCGGCGCTGGGAGGAGGCACCACCAGCCCCCCACACACAGGCTGCTTTGCTGAGCCTGCACATGGAACGAGAACTGCGCTCTGACCACGCGGGCGAGACCGGCGCGGTGTTCATCTACCGGGGCATCACGGCCGTGGCGCGCTGGCGCGGCGACGCACAACTGCAAGCCTTCGCGCTGCAGCACGGCGAGACCGAAACCGAGCATCTGCGACTCATTGAAGAGTGGCTTGCACCTGCGCGCCGCAGTCGCCTGCTCGGCCCCTGGGCCCTGGCCGGATGGCTCACGGGCGCCCTGCCGGCCCTGGCAGGCCGCCGCGCGGTTTACGGCACCATCGCAGCGGTTGAGACCTTTGTGGACCATCACTACCAGCAACAGATCGACCACCTGCGTGCCTACGGCGGCCCCGAGGGCCTGCTGCCCCTGCTCGAGCGCTGCCAGGCCGACGAATGCCATCACCGTGACGAAGCCGGTGCACTCGCGGGTGAGAGCCGGCCCTGGCTGCTGCGGCTGTGGTGCGCAGTGGTCGGCGTCGGCTCAAGCGCGGCAGTCGTCATCGCACGTCGGCTCTGAGCGCTCCATTTCAGGGGGCCAGACCCCGCAGTGGATCTGCGTCTTCGCCGCTGTCAATGATGGGCGTAGGCACAATCGCCCCATGCCAGACTCGCCTGCACCTCCCGAACAGCCGCACAACCGGCTGCACGGCATTACCCTCGAAACCATGGTGCGCGCGCTGCAAGCGCATTACGGATGGGAAGACCTGGGCCGGCGCATCCCGATTCGTTGCTTCACGCACGATCCCAGTGTCAACTCCAGCCTGAAGTTCCTGCGCAAGACGCCCTGGGCGCGTGAAAAGGTGGAAGGGCTATACCTTTTCATGGGGCGAGAGATCAAGCGTGCACAAGGGCACCCTTGACAGACACATCGTTCATGCACACCGTGCCCCGCCGCGTGCTGCCCGTGCTGGTACTGGCCCAGCTGGGCGGCACCTCGCTGTGGTTTGCAGTCAATGCCGTCATGCCCGATCTGCAGCGCAGCTACGGCTGGCCAGTCACCGCCGTGGGCACGCTCACCTCGGCGCTGCAGTTCGGCTTCATCTTGGGCACGCTGGTGTTTGCGCTGCTGGCCATTGCCGACCGCTTCAGCGCGCCGCGCGTGTTCGTGGTGTGCGCACTGGCCGGGGCACTGAGCACTGTGGGCGCCTGGGCGATGGTTGGCGACTTTCAGGCGCTCTTGCTGTGGCGTTTTGCAACGGGCTTTTTTCTCGCGGGCATCTACCCCGTGGGCATGAAGATCGCCGCGCAGTGGTACCGCGAAGGACTGGGTGCGGCGCTGGGCTACCTGATTGGCGCACTCGTCGTCGGCTCGGCCAGCGCGCACGGCCTGCGGGCCCTGGCCGACGCCCTGCCCTGGCCCACCATCATGCTGGGCGTGGCCGCGCTGGCAGCAGCCAGCGGCTTGCTGATCCTGGCGCTGGGCGAGGCACCGCGGGCACCCACGCGCGTGAGCACGCTGCAATGGCAGGCCCTGGGCACGCTGTGGCGCGACGCCAAAGTGCGCAGCTCGGTGGGCGGCTACTCCGGCCACATGTGGGAGCTCTACACCCTGTGGGTGCTCATGCCGCTCATTCTGGCCACGCGACTGGATGGTGTGCAGCTCTCCTGGGCGGCCTTTTTCATTCTGGGCAGCGGCGCCATCGGCTGCGTGGCCGGCGGCCATGCCGCACGCCGCTGGGGCAGCGCCCGCGTGGCCGGCCTGCAGCTGGGCGCCAGCGGTCTGTGCTGCCTCTCAGCACCGTGGCTGATGCACGCCAGCGATGCCGTGTTCTATGCCTGGTTGCTGCTGTGGGGCATCACCGTGGCCGGCGACTCCCCCCAGTTCTCGGCCCTCACCGCCCGCAACGCGCCACCCCAAGCCGTGGGCAGCGTGCTCACGCTGACCAACAGCATCGGTTTTGCCATCAGCATTGCCAGCATTGTGCTGTTCGTGGCACTCACGCCCCATGTGCCCCTGGGTTGGCTGCTGGTGGGCCTGGCGCCGGGGCCGGCGCTGGGCTTGTGGGCTTTGTGGCCGCTCATGAAGCAGCGCGCCTGATGACCGGCCCAGGCTCCCGCCTATAACCGCTCAACCCTCGCGGCGTGCAACAGCCGAAGCCGGCAGGCCGAAGACCTTGTCAAACGCCCAGGTGAAACCCACCGCGTACACAAAGAAGAACGCCAGCAAGCCCAGGTTGGCCACAAAGGCTTTTAGGGCAGAGATGTCCAGCCAGAGCGACATCACGGGTACCAACAGGACTGTGAGACTGCTGCGAATATGTGAGCCTGCAAAAGGAAGTGCGTGAAGTGGATGTGCAGGTTCTGGAGGGCAGCGGCATAGGGCACTACGAACGGGAGCTTAAGGAGTTTGCGGACACGGCGGCGCTCTGCCAGCTGATGGACCTGGTCATTAGTGTGGACACAATCGTGGCGCACTTGGCGGGCCCAATAGGCAAAACAACCTGGGTCTTGCTGCCTTATGCGCCAGATTGGCGCTGGCTCTTGGACCGAGATGACAGTCCGTGGTATGAGTCTGTTAAGTTGTACAGGCAAGATGCAGGCCGGGAGTGGGTTTCAGTGCTTCAAGCCATTGAAGGTGATTTGAAATCCGGCGCAGTCAAAGCGCAGTTTCCGAACAGCGATTGACGCTGACGTTTTGAAGGGTCTGCCTAAAATTTTCAGTGTGAGAGGCGCTGATCGAGCGGGCGCCCGGCGGCCGGCGGCCGGCGGCCAATTGAGCCACGACCTGGGCTGGGCTACCCGCCCGGGAGCGACAAACCTACTCAGGCCTGCAGCCCTCTTGAGTTAAATCGATTCTTAATCGACCAACCCAACAATGGGCCGATTTTCATGATTTCGAGGATGAGTAACTTTTCGTCCCTCCCTGAAAGCTAAGTGGCGGCTTGCAGGCCGAGTCAAGCCCTCCTCAACACCGGCCCCAAGGCCACCCCCGTCGCCGTCTTCAAGCGCACCAGCTCATCCGGCGGCGCAGACGCCACGATGCGCCCGCCCGCATCGCCGCCGCCTGGGCCCAGGTCCACAACCCAGTCGGCTTCGGCAATGAGGTCGAGGTCGTGCTCGATGACGACCACGCTGTGGCCGGCGTCCACCAGACGGTGCAGCACATGGATGAGTTTTTCCACATCGGCCATGTGCAGGCCCACGGTGGGTTCGTCCAGCACGTAGAGGGTGTGCGGTGCCTTCTGGCCGCGACGGGTGATGTCGTCGCGCACTTTGGAGAGCTCCGTCACCAACTTGATGCGCTGGGCCTCACCGCCCGAGAGCGTGGGTGAGGGCTGGCCGAGCGTGAGATAGCCCAGGCCCACATCCTTGAGCAATTGCAGGGGGTGGCTGATGTTCGGCATGGCCGCAAAGAATTCCACCGCTTCATCGACCTCCATGCGCAGCACCTCGCCGATGCTTTTGCCGCGCCAAGTGACGGCCAAAGTCTCGGGGTTGAAGCGAGCACCGTGGCAGGTTTCGCAGAGCACCTTGACGTCAGGCAAAAAGCTCATGCCGATGGTGCGCACGCCCGCGCCTTCGCAGGTGGGGCAGCGGCCTTCGCCAGTGTTGAACGAGAAACGGCCTGGGCCGTAGCCGCGGGCTTTGGCTTCGAGCGTGTCGGCGAAGAGCTTGCGGATGGTGTCCCAAAAGCCGATGTAAGTGGCCGGGCAGGAGCGTGGGGTTTTGCCGATCGGGGTCTGGTCAACCTCCAGCACACGGTCGACGCTCTGATAGCCATCGACTACCGTGCAGCCCACCCATGCGGGATGCTGACCGGCTTCGTCTTTCTTACGGCCAGCGGCGGTCGAGCGTTGGGCCACGGCGGCCTGCACGTTGGCCAGCAACACATCGCGGGCCAAGGTGGATTTGCCGGAGCCGCTCACGCCGGTGACGCAAACCAGGCGTTGCAGAGGCACTTGGACACCGACGTGCTGAAGGTTGTGCAGGTGGGCGCCTTGCACACGCAGCCAGCGTGCGGCTTCGGTGGCGGCAGGGGTGCCCCCCCCCAGAGGAGGAAGGGGTAACACGGCGGCGTTGTGCTGGGCACTGGCTTGGGCGGCGGCTTCTTTACGGGCCTGGGCTTTTTGCGCCGCTTGCTGGGCTTTGTTCGGCGTTTTGGCGGGCACACCACCAACCACACCCGCCCCCACAGGCGCAGGGGGCAAGGCAGCCGGGTCGGTGTCACGGCGGGGGCGCAGCGGGTGGCGGATGGCGTGCAGCAAGTAGCGTCCGGTGAGAGATTCGGCGCTGCCCATCAACGCTTGCACATTGCCCTGAGCGACCACCCGGCCGCCACGCTTGCCCGCGCCGGGTCCGATGTCAATGATGTGATCGGCGCGGCGTATGGTCTCTTCGTCATGCTCCACCACCACCAGGGTGTTGCCGCGTTCGCTGAGCTTGCCCAGGGCGCCCAGCAGGATCTGGTTGTCGCGCGGGTGCAGGCCGATGGTGGGCTCATCGAGTACATAGCACACGCCTTGCAGGTTCGATCCCAGTTGCGCGGCCAGGCGGATGCGTTGCGCCTCGCCGCCCGAGAGCGTGGGTGCGCCGCGGTCCAGCGTGAGGTAGCCCAGGCCCACTTCTTCCAAAAACTCCAGCCTGCTCTTGATTTCTGGGATGAGGTCGCGCGCGATGTCGGCCTCGCGGCCGACCAGTTGCAGGCCCTGCACCCAGGCGCGCACCTCGCTGACCGACAGACGAGCAATGTCAGTGATGGACCAGGCTTGGCCTTTGGCGCTGAGCAAGCGCACCGCACGGGCCTGCTTGTTCAAGCGCGTGCCAGCGCAACTGGGGCAGGCGGTATCGAGCACGTCTTCGAGCTCGGGCTCTTCAAAGCTCTGTTCGCGGCCCTTGTTGTTGTCGTCGCGCACCGAATCGTCCAAGGCACGTCGCTGCTCCTTGGTCAAGGCCACGCCAGTGCCCACGCAGTCCGGGCACCAGCCGTGCTTGCTGTTGTAGGAAAACAGGCGGGGGTCCAGCTCGGGGTACGAGGTGGCGCAGACCGGGCAAGCGCGCTTGGTTGAAAACGCGTGGATGTGCCCAAGGCCATGGGTGGGCGCGCCAGATTGCATGGCGGCTTTCAAGCCGTCAAGCGGCGCGAGCACATGCACCACGCCCTTGCCGTGCTCGAGCGCAGTCTTGAGCGCATCGCGAAGCGCCGCTTCTTGTGCGGGAGCCACCAACAGATCGGCCACGGGCAGCTCGATCGTGTGTTCTTTGAAGCGGTCGATCCGCGGAAAGCCGTTGGTCGGCAGGAATTGACCGTCTACGCGCAAGTGCGTGTGCCCGCGCGGGCGGGCCCAATCGGCCAGTTCTGTGTACACGCCCTTGCGGTTGATCACCAGCGGCGCCAAAAGGCCGACGTGCTGGCCGCGGTAATTTTTCAGCAGCTGCGCCGCGATGGAGTCGCTGCTTTGCGGCATCACGGCCGCGCCGTCCTTGACGCAATGCTGTATGCCCAGCTTGACGTAGAGCAGGCGCAGGAAATGCCAGACTTCGGTGGTGGTGCCCACGGTGGACTTGCGCCCCCCGCGCGAGAGCCGCTGCTCGATGGCCACGGTGGGCGCAATGCCGTAGACCGCGTCCACCTCGGGCCGGCCCGCGGGCTGCACGATGGAGCGGGCATAGGCGTTCAGGCTCTCCAGATAGCGACGCTGGCCTTCATTGAACAAGATGTCAAAGGCCAGCGTGGACTTGCCCGAACCCGATACGCCAGTGACCACGTTGAACTTGCCGCGCGGAATGTCGACCGACAAGCTCTTGAGATTGTTTTCGCGGGCATTGACGATCTGTATGGCGTTGGGGGCCAACTTGGCTCCTTCCCCCGCCGGGTGAGGGTTGGGGTGGGGGCGCACACCGGCGCTTTGGCCCAGGCTGCTTGTCCCCTCCCCAGCCCTCCCCCACGGGGGTAGGGTGTCTAACTTCTCGGCAACCCCGTGCAGTTCACCCATGGCTTGCGCATACTCGCGCAGCGCTTGCGCGGTGTGCGAAACCGGGTGTAGACGCAGATCTTCGGGCGTGCCCTGAGCAACGAGCCGTCCGCCCGCTTCGCCGCCCTCGGGGCCCAGGTCTATGACCCAGTCCGAGGCACGGATCACGTCGAGGTTGTGCTCGATGACGATCAGCGAGTGGCCCGCCTCGAGCAGCTTGCGCAGCGCCCGCATGAGCTTGGCGATGTCTTCAAAATGCAGCCCGGTGGTCGGCTCGTCGAGCAAAAACAAGGTGCCCCGGTGCTGGCGCAGGGCCAGGGGCTGACGACTTTGGCTGACCGGCGCCCTGGCGGCACGGGCGGCCAGGGCCGACTTGGACTGACCCTCGCCCTTGCCGGCCAAAAAGCCCGCGAGTTTGAGTCGCTGGGCCTCACCGCCCGAAAGCGTGGGCACCGGCTGGCCCAATTTGACGTACTCCAGACCCACGTCGATGATGGGCTGCAAGGCGCGCAGCACGTCGCGGTCATGGCGGAACATCTCGCAGGCCTGGCTCACTGTGAGCTCGAGCACTGCCGCCACGTTCAGCAACTGCCGCTGGCCGTCGCAGAGCGTGCGTTCAATTTGCACCTCCAGGATTTCGGGCCGGTAGCGCTGGCCGTCGCAGTCGGGGCAGCGCAGATAGACATCAGAAAGAAACTGCATCTCCACATGCTCGAAGCCAGAACCGCCGCAGGTGGGGCATCGCCCGTCGCCACTGTTGAAGCTGAACTTGCTGGCGGTGTAGCTGCGCTCTCTGGCCAGGGGCGCGTCGGCAAACAACTCGCGGATCGCATCCCAGGCGCCGACATAGCTGGCCGGGTTCGATCGTGCTGTTTTGCCTATTGGCGATTGGTCGACGAAAACCACATCGTTGAGATGATCGGCCCCCAGCAAGCGGTCATGCTCGCCCGGTGTCTCGGTGGCCTTGCCAAACTGCCTGAGCAAGGCTGGCGCAAGTATGTCCTGCATCAGCGTGGACTTGCCCGAGCCGCTGACGCCGGTGACGCAGACCAGGCGCTGCAGCGGGAATTCAACACCGATGTTTTGAAGGTTGTGGCCGCGCGCACCCTCAAGGATCAAACGCGGCGTGTTGTCCGTGACAGCGCGCTTAAGGCCCATGCCCACCTGCTTGCGTCCGCCCAGATAGTCGCCGGTGAGCGTGGCCACACGTCGCAATTGATCGGGCGTTCCGTCAAAAACGATGGTGCCGCCTTTTTCACCGGGGCCGGGGCCCATGTCGATCAGACGGTCGGCAGCGAGCATGACCGCCGGATCATGCTCGACCACGACCAGCGTGTTGCCCGCATCACGAAGCCGGTGCATGGCCTGGGTGATGCGGTTCATGTCGCGCGGATGCAATCCGATGCTGGGCTCGTCAAGCACGAACAGTGTGTTCACCAAAGACGTACCCAAGGCGGTGGTCAGGTTGATGCGCTGCACCTCGCCGCCCGAGAGCGTTCTGCTTTGGCGATCGAGCGTGAGGTAGCCGATGCCGACGTCACACAGGTATTTGAGCCGGGTCTGGATTTCCTCAAAGAGCAGCTTGAGGGCTTGCCTTTCTCCATCTCCCCCTGGGAGGGGGCTGGGGTGGGGGCGCGCCTGCGCCAGAAGGTCGAAAAAACGCCTGAGCCTGTCAATCGGCAGCTGCATCAAATCATGCAGGCTCAGCCCCGGCAGCGCCTCCAGCTGCTCTGGGCTCCACTGCACACCCACCGGCATGAAGCGCTGCGACGCAGGCAGGACTGCGTCTGCCGCCTCCTTGGAGCCCAAGCGCCAGAGCAGGGCCTGCGTTTTAAGACGCGCGCCGCCGCACACAGTGCAAGGCGTGTAGCTGCGGTACTTGGACAAGAGCACCCGGATGTGCATTTTGTAGGCCTTGCTCTCCAGGTACTCAAAAAAGCGCCTCACGCCAAACCACTGCTTGTTCCACTGCCCTTTCCAGTGGGGTGACCCGTTGATCACCCAGTCTTTTTGCTCCTGGGTCAGCTTGTACCAAGGCGTATCGCGCGGAATGCCCGCGGTCTCGGCGTGGCGCATGAGGTCGTCTTGCGCCTCCTGCCAAGCGGGCGTCTGCATCGGCTTGATGGCGCCAGCGCGCAGGGTGAGTTTGTCGTTGGGGATGACCAGACCCAGATCGACCCCGATCACCCGGCCAAAGCCACGGCAGGTCTCGCAAGCGCCCATGGCCGAGTTGAAGGAAAAAAGCGATGGCGTGGGCTCGGCATAGCTCAAGTTGCGCTGCGGGCAATGCAAGCCAGTAGAGTAGCGCCACAAGGTCTCGGGCCGGCCTTCGGCATGCACAAACACATTGATGCGCCCGCCATGCTTGAGCGCCACCTCAATGGCCTCGATCGCGCGGGCTTTCTCGGTGCCCTGGATGCGAAAGCGGTCAGCCACCACATGCACTGCCCCCTGATCCTTGAAGGCAGCCTCGGCTGGCTCGTGCACACGGGTAAAGCCACTGGCAGCCAGCCACTGCTCGAGCTGCTCGGCGCTGGTGCCCTCGGGCAGCTGTACGGGAAAGCTCAGGATCAGGCGAGGATCGTCCTGAGCGGTGCGCGCCATCAGCTCGGCGTAAATGGTCTCGGGGCTGTCATGGCGCACCGGCTGCGCGGTGGCGCGGTCAAACAACTGGGTGGAGCGGGCAAACAGGAGCTTCAGGTGGTCGTTGAGCTCGGTCATGGTGCCCACGGTCGAGCGCGAGGAGCGCACCGGGTTGGTCTGGTCGATGGCAATGGCCGGCGGCACACCTTCGACTTTGTCGACCGCGGGCTTGTCCATGCGGTCGAGGAACTGCCGGGCATAGGCCGAAAAAGTTTCGACGTAGCGCCGCTGGCCCTCAGCAAAGAGCGTGTCAAACACCAGCGAGGACTTGCCCGACCCGCTCGGACCCGTGACCACGGTCAGTTCACCCGTTCGGATGTCGAGGTCCAGATTTTTGAGGTTGTGTTGCCGGGCGCCGCGGATGCGGATCAGTCCTTGCGTCATGGAGCGGGCCTTCTGAGATGGGGCCTGACATTCTAGGGAGCATGGGCGGGCCCCGCACGGCGCGGGGACATGGCAAGCCAGAGGCGGTCACGGTTTTCAGGTCGGCCCAGACGACGAGGCACTGGTGCGCAACCATCTGACCTGTTGCGCCCTTCGATCAAAGTCCTGCAAGTCCTGCAGTCCTTGGGACCGCCAAATTGGCCAGGCCTTCAAAAAAAGCTGCGCCGTGGCCCAGACATCGGCTGCGGCTTGATGCCGCCGCACGCATTGCACGCCCATCGCGCGCATCCATTGGTCGAGGCCACTGGCCCGCTCATCAGGAAATGCGGCAGGCAACAGGTCGGCCAGGTCAAGCCAGGACCAATGCGGTCGAGCCAGGTGCTCGCGCTTGAAGGCCTGACGCAACACCTGCTGATCAAAGGCGGCGTGATAAGCCAGCACGGGCGAATCGCCGACCCAGCGGGCCAGATCGGCCAGCGCCTGCCTTGGGGGCACCCCCTGGCGCTGCTGACCCCAGCCTATGCCATGGAGCAAGACGTTTTCGTGCGATGCAGTCGGCGCCGCTTGCCTGAGCACCACCTCATAACTGTCGGCCACCACCAGCTGAGGCTCACCCTGCCGCAGGTCGATGGCCAGCGCCGCAACGCACAACAACGCATCGCTGCGCGGGTCCAGCCCGGTGGTTTCGACATCCATCACGATCCAGCGCGT
Organism: Comamonadaceae bacterium; assembly: GCA_021299555.1. Lineage (GTDB taxonomy): Bacteria > Pseudomonadota > Gammaproteobacteria > Burkholderiales > Burkholderiaceae_C > Polaromonas. The sequence goes on along the minus strand of JAJTGH010000003.1, from coordinate 12,813 downwards.
GGCCGAACGGGGCCGCGCGCCGAGCCAGCCCAGCAGCCACGACCGGCTCAAGCTGCGGCTCCCGGATCAACGCACATAGTCCAGGCTCAAGCGCTGCTGCAGCGTTCGAATCGCCGAAAAGCTGACCTTGAGGATGCGCTTGTCCACCAGATCGAGCTCATCGACCACCAGGCAGTTGCCTAGGGCGCGAGAGCGACCGGCCCGCAATTGCTGCCGCAAACGCAGCGATTGAAGGTGGTCAAAGGCCGTGATCCAGCCGCGGTATTCGCGCTCTGGAATTGCCAGCTTGACACTGGCCCGCTCCAGCCGCTGCCGGGTCGATGCCGCTTCAATGCCCTGAGAAAACGCCAGGATGCGGGCGGCATCGACGACGATGGCCGTTCCCGAAAGCTTGATGTCAATGACCTCGTGATCGCCCTGCCGATGCGTTTGAAAACCGCCATGCCAATTGAGCGGCACCGACATTTGCACATGGTTGTGGACCCACTGCGCAATAAAGCGCGGGGTGCCCATGGCTTGCTGCCTGACCCGCGCACCCAAATCATTGAGCCAGTCGGCCCGGCCGGCCAGGGCCCGAAAGTCAAAGAAGACACTGGCCTTGAGCAAATCCTGGGGGCTGCCTTGCTCGATCCAATGTGAAAAGCGCTCACGCCACTGCGCCAGGGTCAGACAGCACTCTGGGTTGGAGGCCATGATGCCTCCCGTGCAAAGCGGATAGCCGCAGGCATCGAGGCTGCGGTTGACATCAGCGGCCCAGGCCAGCCATCGCGCCTGCTCGAGCGAAGGGTCACCCGACGCATAGATCAGGGCATTGTCCTGATCGGTCGCAATGGTTTGCTCGCTGCGCCCCTCGGAGCCCAGTGCCATCCAGCACATCTGGTGTTCATGCAGACCATGGCGAGCCAGTTCGAGTTCAATGACCCGCTGGGTCAAGCGGTCGTTGAGCTGGCTGATCAGCCCGGTCAAGGATCGCGACTGCAGGCCCTGCGCCATCAGGTGTTCGGCAAAGCCACGGATCTGCTCGGCCGCCCGCTGCAACCCGGGCAAGCCCTCGGCCTCGACAATGGCGGCGCCGACATGCTTGATGGAATGGTTCTGCAGCGAAAACAGGTCGCGCTCGGAAACGACGCTGTGCAGCTTTCCGCCAGAAAGCACCGGAAGATGGCGCAGGTGATGCTGGGACATCATCAAGGCCGCATCAAAGGCCGTGCGCTCGGCACCGATGGTGCGAACCGGGTGACTCATCACCTTGGTCGCTGGCAGATCCAATGACACGCCGGCCAGGGTCACACGGCCGAGCACATCGCGGCGGGTGAGGATGCCGGCCAAAGCACCGTCCTCTTCGGTCAGCAGGACCGAGCCGATCTGGCGCGCGTGCATCAGGCCCAGCACATCGCGCAAGGGCGCACTGGCGGGCTGTGTCACCGGTGCACGCACCGGCAGATCGGCCAGAACGGTTTCCAGATTTTGCTGCTGCTGCGTTTGCGCCTGAAGTTCCTGGCGCCAGCGCTGGCGCGAGATGTCCACCAAAGCCAGCGTGCGCTGATTGAGAAAGTCGGCCCAGATGGCGCTTTGGGCCATTAGATCGCGCGCCACCGGCCAGGGGATGAAAAGGCAAAAACAGTCTTCCAGGGCCCTGTAGCTGCTGGTCACCGGCCTTTGCGCCAGCAGCGCCGCCACCGGCAACAGGCTGCCGGCCTCCACCTCAAAGCCCGGATCCGATTCGTCGCCGGTCACTCGCCGCCCCACGGCGCGACCTTGGCGCAAAAAAATCAGCGCATCGGGAATGCCGGCCTCGGGCTTGAGCAGCACGGCCTCGGGCGCAAAGTAACGCTCGCAAGCGGCGCGGGCCAGCTGCTCCACATGATCGGGCTCCATGCGCGCAAACGGCAGATGGACTGCCAGGCTGCGCCTCCAGTGATCGATCAATTGAGCCGAGGGCTGCGCTTGCATGGGTCAACCATACCAAAGGCCAAAGGGTCCGACGGGCGCCGGGGCTACATCCCGCTTTTTAGACAATGCCGCCACATAAATAGGACGGACATATTCGGGTTTGCCCGTACGAAACGATCCCTAGATGGTCGAGAAGGGCTTGGAGTAAGCTCAGAGTCAGCCCAGAAACCATGATGGGGGCTGTAAGAAAAAGACGCTCGCAACCCGGGGCCGGTCCAAGACGTCCGCATGCTGCAATTTCTAAACATCCTCCAACTGCTGATCTACATCGGCCTGCTGGCTCTGGCCGGGCAGGGTCTGCTGTTCCTGTTGGCGGGCCAGAAACGCGACAGCAATCTGTTTTATCAGTTGTTTCAGGTGCTCAATCGCCCCTGGCTGGGCATCGCTCGCCTGGTCTCGCCATCGCGTATTGATCCACGTCACCATGGCTGGGTGGCCTTTTTCGTGACCGCGGTCCTCTACATCGCGGTCACGCTGGCCAAAATTGAGCACTGCGTGAGCGTGGGCATGGAGAATTGCCGATGAGCCCCTCAAGCACTTTGTTGCTGCTCAAGTGGCAAGCCATCGTGCTGATCGTGCTTGGCCAGCGCCAAGCCGCTGCAGCCTGCTTTGGCCGCATGCTCGAGGTCGATGCCCACAACTGCTACGCCCTGTCGAGCCGCGCCCATTTGCGGGCCCAGGGCGGGGATGCAGAGGGGGCGATGCAAGACTACGCCCGCCTGACCTCCCTGCCGCAAGCCCGGGCCGCTGATTTTTTTAATCAGGGCTACCTGCAAGAGTCCGCCGGCCGCTTTGAGGCGGCCGAGGCGAGCTTTCGCCGTGCCCTAGCCCTGGATGAACAACTCGACCGGGCCTGGTTTGGCCTGGGGCTGGTGCTCATGCGCCAGGCCCGACTGGACGAGGCCATCTCTGCGCTCAAGCGCAATACCCAATTGCAGCCCATGAGTCCGTATGCCTGGTGCGAACTGGCGCGGATTCATGTCAAACGCCAGGAGCCCGAGGAGGCGGTGAAGATCATTCGCCACCTGCAAGGGTTTGAGCCCAAGGTCGCCGCCGAACTGGCACGCGAAACCGGGATCAACGTGAAAGCGAGCCCGGTCTAGTTGCGAGCCGGTTGCAAGCTGAAATGAGGGCAGTCATTTCAGTGGATCGCGGTAAGGACGGCCCTTTGGGGTCAGGAATATGAGGAGATTGTTTTCATGCAATTGACTGAATCACACCGCCATTACTGGCAAAAAAACCTGAATATCACGGCGGTCTTGATGGCCGTCTGGTTCGTGGTGACCTTTGTGGTGAGCTATTTCGCTCGCGACTTGAACTTCACCTTTTTTGGCTGGCCTTTCAGTTTCTGGATGGCTTCCCAAGGGTCGCTGATCATCTATGTGGTGATCATCTGGTTTTATGCCCGCTACATGAACCAGCTTGACCAAGAACACGGCGTAGCCGAAGTCGAGGAGGACTGATCATGGCTGGAATGACTCCTGAAACCGGCGGCGGCATGTTCGAGGCCTCGAGCAACGCCGCTTTCCGCAAGCAGCTCAACAAGGTTTACGCCTGGTACACCGGTGGGTTCGCCCTGTTCGTGATCGTGCTGGCCATCCTCGAACAGATGGGCCTGCCGCGTAACTGGATTGGTTACCTGTTCCTCGCAGCCACCGTGCTGCTCTACGCCGGTATCGGCGTGATGAGCCGGACCAACGATGCCGCCGAATACTATGTGGCCGGCCGGCGCGTCCCGGCTTTCTACAACGGCATGGCCACCGGCGCAGACTGGATGAGCGCGGCCTCCTTCATCGGCATGGCCGGAACGCTTTATCTGACCGGCTACGGCGGCCTGGCCTTCATCATGGGCTGGACCGGCGGCTACTGCCTGGTGGCGCTGTTCCTTGCGCCCTACCTGCGCAAGTTCGGGCAGTTCACCATTCCCGACTTCCTGGGCGCGCGCTACGACGGCAATCTGCCGCGTTTCATTGGCATCCTGGCCGCCATTTTGTGCTCCTTCACCTATGTGGTGGCGCAGATCTATGGCGTGGGCCTGATCACCACCCGTCTGACGGGCGTGGCCTTTGAGCTGGGCATCTTCCTGGGCCTGGGCGGCATTCTGGTCTGCTCATTCCTGGGCGGTATGCGCGCAGTGACCTGGACCCAGGTGGCCCAGTACATCATCCTGATCATTGCCTACCTGATTCCGGTGGTCTGGCTGTCGGTCAAGCAGACCGGCGTGCCGATTCCTCAGGCCATCTACGGCTACCAGCTGCAGAAGGTGACCGAAAAGGAAAAAGCGCTGCGCGAAGACCCGAAAGAGAAGGAAGTGATTGCCATCTTCAAGGCCCGTGCCGACGAGATGGACGCCAAGCTCAAGGACGTCAAAGGCGCGCTGGAGGCCGACAGGGCCACAGCCACCAAGAAGATCGAAGATCTCAAGGCCGCCAACGCACCGGCCGCAGACGTCAATGCCGCCGAAAAGGCTTTGGCCGGTCTGCCCAAGGACGAAGAGGCGGCCAAGAAGGCCTGGACCGCCGCCAAGACCGCTGCGGCGGCTCGCACTGCACCACTGGCAGGCATGCCTGCGCACGCCCAGCAGTTTGCGGGCGATCCCAAAGGAGACGAAAAAGCTCAAAAGGCTTACGACACCTCGCGTCGCAACTTCCTGGCCCTGGTGTTCTGCCTGATGGTGGGGACGGCCGCGCTGCCGCACATCCTGATGCGCTACTACACGACGCCCTCTGTCAAGGAGGCGCGCAGCTCGGTGACCTGGTCGCTGTTCTTCATCTTCCTGCTTTACTTCACCGCACCGGCCCTGGCGGTGCTGGTCAAGTACGAGGTCTTTACCGTGCTGGTGGGAACGCCGTTTGACAAGTTGCCGGCCTGGGTCTCCCAGTGGGCAGCGGTGGATCCGACCCTGCTTTCGGTCACTGACGTCAACAAGGACGGCATCTTGCAGCTCGGTGAAATGCGCATCGGCGGTGACATCATCGTGCTGGCCACGCCTGAAATCGGCGGCCTGCCCTATGTGATCTCCGGCATGGTGGCTGCGGGCGGTCTGGCTGCTGCGCTCTCGACCGCCGACGGTCTGCTGCTGACGATTGCCAACGCGCTCTCGCACGACCTGTACTACAAGATGATCGACCCCAACGCTTCCACCGCGCGTCGCGTGATGATCTCGAAAGTCTTGTTGCTGGTGGTGGCCCTGGCCGCGGCGTATGTGGCAGCGCAAAAGCCTGCCGACATTCTGTTCCTGGTCTCCGCAGCGTTCTCGTTCGCAGCAGCAGCCTTCTTCCCGGCCCTGGTGCTGGGCATCTTCTGGAAGCGGGCGACCAAGTGGGGTGCAGTGATCGGTATGGTCGGCGGCCTGGGGGTCACCTTCTATTACATGGTGACCACTCAGCCGTGGCTGCGCGGCGTCTTCGGCGTGACTTCGCCGATCGAACTGTGGTACGGCATCCTGCCGATTTCCGCGGGTGTGTTCGGCGTGCCGCTGGGCTTTGCCCTGATTATTGTGGTCAGCCTGCTGACTCCGGCACCGCGCCGCGAGATTCAGGAGTTGGTCGAGCATGTGCGTTACCCCAGTTTGGCTGGTGACATCGACACCCGCGCGACCTGATCGCCTGACTCAAGCCACCCCATAGGTGGCTTGACATGAAAACGCCCACTTCGGTGGGCGTTTTTTTTGGGGGCAGGGGGCTGCTTATCGCCGGCGCTCGATACCCACGGGAACAGCAGAGGCCAGATCCCAGGCCGGACCCACAAACCAGGCGCCACCCTCGAGATGATCGCGCAGCATGGGCAGGGCATCGAGCCCCCAGAACAGCTTGTCGCCCACGGCCACCGTGGGCACGCCAAAGACGCCGGCAGCAATCGCCTGCTCGGAGGCAACTTTGAGTCGTTGCTTGACTGGCTCGCCCGCTGGGTCGAGCGCCGGCTTGAGCTGCTCGCTCAGCCGGGCCAGGCGCTGCGCATCGTTCGGATCACCGCCTTGTGCCCAGACATGGCGAAAGATGGTTTCGCAAACCCAGCGGCTGGGCTGCCCGTCCGCACTGCAAGCCAAGGCCAGGCGCAGCAGGGCCAGCGGGTTGAACGGGTGGACCTCAGGCATCTGCATGGGCGTGCCTTGGGCCTGCGCCAGCCAGAGCACATGGCGGTAGGTCCATTCGCGCTTGGGCTGCAGCTCGGCCGGCCCCAGGTTGCCGTGCGCCTTGAGCATGCTGGCAAAGAGCACCGGCTGATAGCTCACTGCATGGCTGATGCCTTCAAGCGCCTGCGGCAGGCGCTCGAACGCCAGGTAGGCATAGGGCGAAATGAAGTCCAGGTAAAACGTCAGTCGCTTGAGTTCCATGGCTTTGCTCCTTTGCCCCATCGTTTCAAAGGGTTGGGACGGTGCGCTGGGCAATCGCTTGCCAGACGACCCGCTTGGCCGCATCCGACATGGCGCTCCAGGCCGCGATTTCATCAAGGGTGCGCAGGCAGCCGCCGCACAAACCCGATTCGGGCGACATGCAGCACACCGATACACAGGGTGAAGGTGGCTGAATGTCGACGCTGCCAGCGACCATGGCGGCGCGGGCCTTGAGCAAGGCCATGGGGCGGACCTGCAACTCCAGGCCGCCCAAGGCCAGGTCTTCAAGCCCGGCTTGCGTCAACCGAGCCAATTGAGCAGGCGTGGTTGGAAACACCGCATGCGGATGGCCAGCGGCCGCCCAGACCTGCTCAAACCGAAACAGACTCAGGTCCAGCCAAAGCAGCAGGCTGCTCTGGTGCGCAACGGGGCTGACACCGCCGATCGCAAAGCCGGTGCGATCGCGCACAAAGTCCGCATCGGCCCGGGCCAGTTTTTGCCCGCTGGCGCACACCACGGCGGCGAGCTTTTTTTCATCGACCCGCTGGTCGCCCGAGGTGACCACCATCACGGCCGCGTCATCGGGCCGGCGCCGAAACACGATGCTCTTGGCTATCTGACCAGCTTGCACGCCCAAAGCATCTGCCGCTTCCTGCGCGGTGCGCGCAGACTCTTCAAGCATGCGGGGCGCGTGTGGGTGGCCGCGCTCCGCCAGGAAGGCCGCAACCCGAATCACCGATTCATGCTGATTCATGCGGCACGTTTGTTGAGCAGTGCCGTGGCCGCACGTGACTGAGGCTTGCGACCCAGAAAATCGCTGATGAACACGCCGGCGTCGATGAGCTTGTCCAGGTCGATCCCCGTCTCGATGCCCATGCCGTGCAGCAGGTAGACCACGTCTTCCGTGGCCACGTTGCCGGTGGCACCCTTGGCGTAGGGGCAGCCGCCCAAACCGGCCGAAGAAGCGTCGAACTGCCAGATGCCCATCTCCAGGCAGGCCAGCGTGTTGGCCAGGGCCTGGCCGTAGGTGTCATGAAAGTGGCCCGAGACATCGGCCAGGTCATAGTGCTTGAGCGTAGCCTCCATGGCGCGCTGTACCTTGACGGGCGTGCCCATGCCCACGGTATCGGCCACGCCAGCATGCTGCACACCGATAGCCCTCATCAGGCGAGCCACCTCACCCACGGCCTCTGGGGGCACCTCGCCCTGATAGGGACAACCCACTGCCACAGAAATCGCACCACGCACATGAATGCCCTGGGCGCGGGCCTGCTCAACCACCGGGGCAAAGCGCTCGATGCTTTGTGCAATCGAGCAGTTGATGTTGCGCTGACTAAAGGCCTCGCTGGCTGCAGCAAAAACCACCACTTCATCAGGCCAGTGCTCTCGCGGGGCCGACAGCGCCGCCTCCAGCCCCTTGAGGTTGGGCACCAGGACCGAATAGCGCACATCGGGCCGGCGCACGATGCCGGCCATGACCTGTGCGTTGTCTGCCATTTGCGGCACCCACTTGGGGCTCACAAAGCTGGTGACTTCAATTTCCTTGAGCCCGGCGTCTTGCAGTCGATGAACCAGCTCGATTTTGACGGCCGCAGGCACCTGGCCTTTTTCGTTTTGCAAGCCATCGCGGGGGCCGACATCGACCAGTTTGACGCGTGCGGGGTGGTTCATGGGCTTCTCCTGAATAATCAGTATCGTAATTCGGTTCGCACCCAGCCGCCCAGGCTGTGCGGATCAGCCCCCGCCTCGAGCCGGCTTATCTTGCCGATGATCTGGGCGATGCTCTCATCCCGCAAGGTGCGCGCCGACGTGTGCGGCGTGATGCTGATGAGCGGATGTCGCCAGAACGGGTGCTCGGCGGGCAGCGGCTCCTGACGAAACACGTCGAGCGCGGCGCCGCTGAGTTGGCCGCTGGCCAGCAGATCAAGCAGGTCCGCATCGACCAGATGCCGGCCTCGGGCCACATTGATCAGATAGCCACCCGCTTGCAACCGGGAAAGGGTGTCGCGGTTGAGAATGTTTTCGGTTTCAGGCGTCAACGGCAGCAGGTTGACCAACACGCGGGTTGAGGCCAAAAATTCAGGCCATTGGCTCGGTCCGCAGTAGGTGCGCACCCCGTCTATGGCGTGCGGCGTGCGACTCCAGCCGCGCAGCGGGAATTCAAACGCCTTGAGCGCGGCCAACACCCGCTTGCCGAGCACACCCAGACCCATGACGCCCACCGGAAAATCGGCCCGCCGCCTGGGTTTTCGCTGGCGCCAGTGTCCGCCTCTTGCGTCGGCCTCGACCGGATCGAGCTCCCGGTAATGACGGATCACCGCCTGACAAACAAATTCGGCCATCTGCACCGCCATGCCGGCATCGTCGAGCCGAAAAATCGGCACGCCCGGCGGCAAGCGCATCTGCATCAGGGCATCGACGCCCGCCGCAATGTTGAACAGCGCCTTCAAAGCGGTCTGCTCGTCAAGCAACTGCTGCGGTGGTGCCCAGACCAAAGCGTAGTCTGCTGGCGCCGCACCGGGCTGCCACAGGGCGATGTCAGCGCCCGGGAAAGCCAGACGCAGCTGAGCCAGCCAGGGTTGCGGCTCCACCGTGAGGTCGTGAAAAACAATGCGCATGAGGCTTTTCTCCTTCGTCCCTCTGGCAAGAGGGCCGGGGTGAGGGGCAAGCATGAGGAAAGCTCACTGCAACGCACTGCACCCACCACCACCCTTCCCCACAGGGGCAGGGGGGCAAATCAAGCCGCCATCTTAAGCAGCTCAGCGCCCTCGGCCACCTGGTCGCCGGGCGCATACAGCAGCTCAGCGACCGTGCCGTCAACCGGGGCGGCGATGGTGTGCTCCATTTTCATGGCCTCCATCACGGCCAGGGGCTGACCGGCCTTGACCTTGTCACCGGCCTTGACCGCGAACGACACCACCTTGCCCGGCATGGGCGCGGTCAGGCGTCCACCCTCGGTCGCCGCCTCGCCTGCATCGGCCAGCCGATCGATCACGCCGATGCGCGCCGCGCCACGCGGCGTGAACACATGGGCCACGTCGCCCTGCAAGTAAACCGTGCTGTGCAGACGCTCGGCATGCTCGACCCACAGACCGTCACCTTGCGCGCACCATCGCAAGGCTTGGGGCGCGCCCTGGCCGACCTGCAGCGTCAAGCCCTCACGGGTGTAGGCCAGCAGGGCCCGGACCGGCTCACCCGCTTGTTCAAAATCAAAATGGCGATGGGTCGCACCATAGGGCTGCCAGCCGTCACGCTGGCTGAATGGATCGTTGCCAGCCAGGGTCTGCTCAGCGGCAAGTGTGTGGGCCACCACACCTGCAGCCGTGGCCTGCAGGCCCACCGGGTCCTGGTTGAACAACACAGCCGCTTCGCGCGTGATCAATGCGGTGTCGAGCTGGGCCCGGGCAAACGACGGACTGTGCAGCACATGGCGCAGGAATTGCACATTGGTGTTCAGTCCCACAATGTGGGTCTGCGCGAGCGCCGCATCGAGCCGGGCCAGCGCTTGCTCACGCGTATCGCCGTGCACGATGAGTTTGGCCACCATGGAGTCGTAGAAGGGGCTGATGGTCTCGCCCTCGCGCACGCCATCGTCAAACCGGACCTCCCCTCTTTCAAAACTGACCGCCCGCGGCTTGCGGTATACCTGCAGCGTGCCGGTGGCCGGCAGGAAATTGCTGTCAGGATTTTCGGCGCAGATACGCGCCTCGATCGCATGGCCCTGCATACGGATCTGCTCCTGCTTCAGCGGCAGCGGCTCGCCGCTGGCCACGCGCAGCTGCCACTCCACCAGATCCAAGCCGGTGATGGCCTCGGTCACCGGATGCTCCACCTGCAGCCGGGTGTTCATTTCCATAAAAAAGAAACGCATGGATTCGGGCTGGTCGTAGCCGGTTTGCTCCACGATGAACTCGACCGTACCGGCTCCCACATAGCCGACGGCCTGGGCCGCCGCCACCGCCGCCTCGCCCATGCGCCGGCGCAGATGCTCGGTCATGCCCGGAGCGGGCGCTTCCTCAAGCACTTTTTGATGGCGCCGCTGTACCGAGCAGTCTCGCTCGTTCAGGTAGACGCAGTTCCCCTGGGTGTCTGCGAACACCTGGATCTCGATGTGGCGGGGTCGCTGCACGTATTTTTCAATCAGCACTGCATCATCGCCAAAACTGTTTTCCGCCTCGCGCTTGCAGCTGGCCAGTGCATCTGCAAAATCCTGGGCCCTCTCGACGGCACGCATGCCCTTGCCGCCGCCGCCGGCGCTGGCCTTGATCAGCACCGGGTAGCCGATGCGGTCGGCCTCGGCCTGCAGCAGCGCCGCATCCTGATTGGCACCGTGATAGCCCGGCACCAGCGGCACGCCGGCTTTTTCCATGAGTTGCTTGGACTCGGCCTTCAGGCCCATGGCCTGTATGGCCGATGCAGGCGGGCCGATGAACACCAGCCCTGCCTGGGCACAGGCTTGGGCAAACGCCTCGTTCTCACTCAGAAACCCGTAGCCCGGATGAACGGCCTGGGCCCCCGTGGTCCGGGCTGCATCGAGGATGCGCTGCCATTGCAGATAGCTCTCCTTGGGGGCCGATCCACCAATATACACCGCCTCGTCGCAAGCTTGCACATGTTTGGCCTGGGCGTCTGCGTCGGAATACACGGCCACGGTCTGTATGCCCATGCGTCGGGCAGTGGCCGCGACTCGGCAGGCAATTTCGCCACGATTGGCGATCAGGATTTTTTTGAACATCTCTTTTCTTTCTCAAACCAGCCAGTTGGGTGAGCGCTTGCCCAAAAAAGATTGCAGCCCTTCCTTGCCCTCGGCGCTGGCGCGAATATCTGCAATGCGGCGGGCGGTTTCTGACCGCAGGTCATCGGTGATGGGCCGACCTGCCACGTCGCGCACCAATTGCTTGCACGCCTTGACCGCAGCCGGGCCGTTGGCCACCAAGGTGGCCACGATTTGCGCCACGGTGGCATCGAGCGCCGGACCCTCGCACAACTCGTGCACCATGCCCAGCGCATGCGCCTGCGCCGCACCAAAGCGCTCGGCCGTTACGAAATAACGCCGCGCTGCCTGCGCCCCCAAGGCCCGCACAACATAGGGACTGATGGTGGCTGGCGACAGGCCCAGTCGCGCCTCCGACAGACAGAAGGTGACCTGCGTGGATGCGACCAGCACGTCGCACACCGAGGCCAGCCCCATGCCGCCGGCATAGCAGTCGCCCTGCACACGACCGACGATGGGGACAGGACACTGATCCAGGGTCCAGAGCATGTCAGCAAGCTTTTGCGCATCGGCACGGTTTTGCTCCCAGCTGTAGTCGGCCATGGCGCGCATCCAGTTGAGGTCGGCACCGGCGCAAAACGCCTTACCGCGCGCGGCCAGAACGATCACGCGCAACTGTGGCTCACCTGAAAAGGCGGTGAAGGTCTCGGTCAGCTCCGCAATCACCTCGTCGTTGAAGGCATTGCGCACGTCGGGGCGGTTGAGCCAGACCTCGGCGACGTGGGCGCTGGGACGGAGCAGTTCGAGGGTGTTCATCGATGGGGTCCTTGTTCTCTTGTTTGCGAGCGGGGGGTGGTGATTGAGCGGCCGCTTCCCTCACCCCTGCCCTCTCCCAGAGGGAGTGGGAGAAGCGGTCAATACCGCTTGGCCACCTCTTCCAACATGACTTCGGTGGCGCCGCCGCCGATAGCCAGCACCCGGGCGTCGCGCCACAGTCGCTCAACCGCAGTCTCGCGGATGAAACCCATGCCACCATGGAACTGCTGGCAGGTCTGCACCACCTCGTTGACCAACTCACCGGTGAGCGCCTTGAGCATGGAGACCTCCTGCACGATGTCGTGGCCTTGCGTGACCGACCAGGCGCAGTGGTAGGTGAACTGGCGCGCGGCGCGGGTCTTGGCGTCCAGCATCGACAGGCGCTGGCGGATGGTCTGCTGGTCCCAGAGCGTGCCGCCAAAGGCCTGGCGCTGGCGCACATGGTCCAGGGTCAACTTCAGCGCCTGCTGGCAGTGGCCGATGGCCATGGCCCCCAGGGCGATGCGCTCGGTCTGGAAGTTCTTCATCACCGAGTAAAAGCCCTTGTGCTCTTCACCCAGCAGATTCCCGGCGGGGATGCGCACGTTCTCCAGCACCAGCTCGGCCGTGTCGGACGAGAGCCAGCCGGTTTTCTTGAGCGCCCGGCCCACACTGAAGCCGGGCGTGCCTTTGTCGACGATGAAGATGGACATGTCGCGCTTGCCCGGGCCGGTCTTGGCGGCCACAAAGTACACATCGGCATGCACACCGTTGGTGATGAACATCTTGGTGCCGTTGATCACCCATTCGCTACCTTCACGGCGCGCCGTGGTGCGGATGCCGGCCACGTCAGACCCCGCGCCTGGCTCGGTGACGGCCACCGCCGTGATGCACTCCCCGGCCGTGATGCGCGGCATGTAGCGCGCCTTTTGCTCGGGCGTGCCGGCATGGTGCAGGTGGGGGCTGGCCATGTCGGTGTGCACCAGCACCGTGATGATGAAGCCGGCAAAGGTGG
>JAJTGH010000102.1 GCA_021299555.1 Comamonadaceae bacterium | reverse complement strand
CAGACACCTGCGTCAAGGCCATTGCACCGATAACTTCTGCGGGTACTTCGGCAAGGGCGCCGGGCGCAATCAGTCCGATTTCATAGGCAGGCAGTTTTTGCACCGTACTGCGGGTCAATGCCTTGGCCGCTTGACCCATGTGCAGCGCGTTCAGGCTGCTTGCCGACAATTGCCCCACGGACCAGGCGTCGACCAAGGCCTGCGACAAATCTTGCTGTACACCTGTCAAGTCATCCGTCGCCGAGAGGCTATTGAGCAAGTGTTCGAGAACGGCGGTCGTGCTCAGCCCCAATTTTTTTTCAATCCAGGACAACTGATTGAGCACAACCCCGAACATATTCGACTGCAAATTCGGTCGGCCGTCGGCCTTGATCGTGGGCTCGGGCGTTGTCGAAAGGATCTGGCTGCCAGACAAAAGCAAATCCCCAAGCAAATCATTGGCCTGGTCGATTTTTTCGACAGATGGCGCGATCGGCGCGATCGCATTGACACCTGCGCGCATTGCAGCGAGCGTGCTCACCGGCGTGATGTGGCATTGCGACGTGCCAGTTGTGAGGTGGATCACTGCCAGCAGGATGGGCACCGCCTGGATCTGCTCGGTCGCCTCGTCCCAATAAGTCGGGACATTCGCATTGCTCAGATTTTTGTCGAAGGCCTTCAGGACAATGGCCCGATCCCCAGCGCTGCGCACGGTCAGACGCATGAGCAGCGTGTAGCTGCCGTCCGCAGCGACCACAGACTCTGCGACCACGGCCCCGGCCGAGTCGTAGGCCCTGACAACCATGTCGCCGCCGGGGTTCGAGGCCATGGGGCCCGCGTAAATCGACCCCTGGACGCTGAAGGTCAGACTGCTGACCTGGGTTTCGCCACCGGCGCGTGTCAGGGCCGCCGCCGCAAGCCCAGCCAACACGAAGGCCACGCCACCCACGCCCCCAGTGCCCGATTGAGCCGCCAACCCCGCAGAAACAACAGAGCCTGAAGTCGCAGAGGCCGCCCAATCGCGTTGCGTCAAGATCTCCGCGCCCAGTTCCCGCCCCGGCTGATGCAGCCCCTGATCAGCGCCGCTCCACGGCACCGAGGTCCGAGGCCAGGCCCCATCAAAGACGAGGTCCGATCCCTTGCCCAAATACGCCTCAAGGGCTGAGGCCGTCCACAGCTCGGACGCCCCATCTTCAGCGAACAGCTCAATTGCTGGGTCGTCCGCACGGTCTTGTCCCTGAGATGCAAAAAAGTCGTCCAGCTCTGCAAGAGTCTGCCCATCGACCTGTAAAAGCAGCTTGCGGCCTCTTTTGCGCCAACTCAGCTGACGTCCTTCAGTCCATTGGGCCAGGCTGAGCTTGGCACCATCGATCTGAACGCTCACGACAGCCCGGGCCTCGAGCGCAACACGCAGCGGCCGCTCGCCGCCGGGGGGAAGCTCCGTAGTGCGCACCGCGCCACCTGGGTTGACGACAACCAGGCTGATTCGACTCATGTTCGCTCTCTCCTATCGACAATTGCGAGTAGCTGCAAGCCGCCGCCATAACCCGCTTCCCACGTAAACGTCAGAGGCTCCATCCACCCGCGCCACCGGGTAGGCCTGGTCATCCGCCAACCGTCCGAGTTCTAAAAATTGTGCAAGATTGTAAACATTTGTGAGTATTTAATAAGCTATTTACTTGAATCAATGAGGATTTACTTATTCATGTTATGTACCCCATAAATATGCTATTCAAACTTTCCAATTCGCCTTTTTTCCGGGTCCACAACAGAAAATCCCAACACTCTTAAAATCTAGGCAATGCGTTGGGCTGGTCATCGACCCCAACATTTCAATCCGGCAAACGCGTACAGCGAGTGCCCAGCAAGTTCCCTCGACCGCACGTCCGGGAAACATCCGGGCGGCGGCCCTTCCAACCAGGGGAACTCCTTGACAGAACACTTAGATACCAGGGGCCGGTCTGCGCTGCAACGGGTGCGCCGCAGCCTGAGTCATGTCGGCAGCGACATCGCACAGGGCTTTTTTGACGTCTCTCACAACGGCTTTGCCGTGCTGGGCGTGGTCGTCGCTTTTGTGGTGATCACCCTGACAGCCCGGCCTGATTTGCGTGAAGCCGCAGAAAATCAGCTGATGGCCCTGCTGGTCGAGCGCCAAGAGGGCAACCCAGCTTTTGGTGAGCCTGCGGCTGTGAATCGGGCAACGGCGCTCAATCCGAGTGACTTGCCCAAGCCGCAAGCGGCCCTGGCGCACTGGCTCAGTCGCAAGTATGGGGTGGCGCCCGAACCCGTGGCCGCTTTGGTTGCCGCTGCTCACGAGGTGGGCAAGCGGGTGGAGATCGATCCGACCTTGATTCTGGCCATCATGGCGGTTGAGTCGGGGTTCAACCCCTTTGCTCAAAGCCCCATGGGCGCCCAGGGCCTGATGCAGGTCATGACCAGCGTGCATCACCAGAAATACACCCCGTTTGGCGGCAAACTCGCTGCCTTTGATCCGGTGACCAACCTGCGGGTGGGTGTGCGGGTGCTGCAGGCATGCATCGAACGCGCCGGCTCCCTGGAAGGCGGGCTCAAGTTTTATGTGGGTGCTGCCAACCTGCAAGACGATAACGGCTATGCGAACAAGGTGCTGGCCGAGCGGGCACGACTACAGCAGGTGATTGAAGGCAAAACCGTTCCCGCCAGCGGCCCATCGGCTTTCAAAGAGCCGGTGCTGCGGCCAGCGAGCGCGGCCGGCAGCGGCGGACTCGAAACTGCCGATTCGGGTGCGCCCACTTCCTGAGCCAGCAAAGCCGACTCCAGGCCCCCTCTGGGCTACACTCGAGAGCGTGCGCGACTGGCGATAGGCTGGGCCCCCTGCGGGCGACAGCTGACGTGGGATACACCACTGGGGAGCGCACGGCAGGCCCGCTGAGGGCTGGTCTTTGAGCCGTTCGCCTGGGCAGCCCTTGCCAATTGCGCAGGGATCACCTTTGACAGGACTGCCATGTACAACCGTCAACAGCTGGTCGAACAGACCGACCCCGAGATCTGGGCCGCCATTCAGGCCGAGCACGCCCGGCAAGAACACCATATTGAACTCATCGCCAGCGAAAACTACGCCTCGCCAGCCGTCATGGCTGCGCAAGGCTCGCAGCTGACCAACAAGTACGCCGAGGGCTATCCTGGCAAACGTTACTACGGCGGCTGTGAATATGTTGACGTGGCCGAGCAACTGGCGATTGACCGCGTCAAGCAAATCTTTGGTGCCGATGCGGCCAACGTGCAACCACACTGCGGCGCATCGGCCAACGAGGCCGTGTTCCTGGCTTTCCTCAAGCCCGGCGACACCATCATGGGCATGAGCCTGGCCGAAGGCGGTCACCTGACCCACGGCATGCCTTTGAACATGTCGGGCAAATGGTTCAACGTGGTGAGCTACGGTCTGGACAAGAACGAAGTCATCGACTACGACGCCATGCAAGCCAAGGCCCGCGAGCACAGGCCCAAGCTGATCGTGGCCGGTGCCTCGGCCTACTCGCTGCACATAGACTGGGCCCGCTTTGCCGCGGTGGCCAAAGAGGTCGGCGCCATCTTCCTGGTGGACATGGCCCACTACGCCGGCCTGATTGCGGCGGGCGTCTACCCCAACCCCGTGCCGCATGCCGATGTGGTGACATCGACCACCCACAAGAGCCTGCGCGGCCCGCGCGGGGGCATCATCTTGATGAAGTCGCAGCACGAAAAAGCCATCAACAGCGCCATCTTCCCCGGACTGCAGGGCGGCCCGCTGATGCACGTGATCGCGGCCAAAGCCGTTGCTTTCAAGGAAGCGCTGGCACCACAATTTAAGGCCTACCAGCAGCAAGTCATCAAGAACGCCCAGATCGTGGCCGAAACGCTGACCCAGCGCGGTCTGCGCATTGTCAGCGGTGGCACGCAAAGCCATGTCATGCTGGTGGACCTGCGCGCCAAAGGCATCACCGGCAAAGCTGCTGAGGCGGTGCTCGGTCAGGCGCACATGACGATCAACAAGAACGCCATCCCAAACGATCCGGAAAAGCCCATGGTCACCAGCGGCGTGCGCATCGGAACCCCAGCCATGACCACCCGCGGTTTCAAGGACGAAGAAGCGCGCATGACGGCCCACCTGATTGCCGATGTGCTCGACAACCCGACCGACCAAGCCCACATCGCTGCCGTGCGCGCTCAGGTCAATGCCCTGACCGCGCGTTTTCCGGTTTACCGGTGAAACAGGTCGCAGCCGCCGTGGGCCAGAACGCAGAGCGCGAAACATGAAGTGTCCGTTTTGCGCCCACCTGGAAACCCAGGTGGTTGAGACCCGATTGTCTGAAGACGGCGACGTGATCCGCCGGCGGCGACAGTGCGGAGCCTGTGACAAGCGCTTTACCACCTACGAGCGCCCCGATGTCAACTTCCCGGCCATCGTCAAAAAAGATGGCAGGAGGATCGACTACCGACGCAGCAAGATTTTGGAATCCATGAACCTGGCTTTGCGCAAGCGACCGGTGAGCACCGAGCAGGTGGATGCAGCCATTGAGCGCATCGAGGAGAAAATTCTGAACCTTGGCGTGCGGGAGGTACCCTCGACGAGGCTGGGAGAGCTGGTCATGCGCGAACTCAAAAAGCTCGACAAAGTGGCCTATGTGCGGTTTGCCAGCGTCTACCGCAGCTTCGAAGATCTGGACGACTTCAAGAACCTGGTGGACGAAGTCAGGCGCTGAGCGTCCTGCCTTTTGAATTTTCAGATCATCGCCAACAATCGGGCACAGAAGGCCCGTTGCCGGTGCGGCCCTTGAGCCCCGTATGCGTGAGGGTCAAAGCGCCACAGGCATCGGCTTGCATGACGCCCTGGGGATCGGCACGCAGCCCGTAGCTGACCGCGTCGACGGTTTCAATCTGCAGCCGATAGATTACCTGTTCGCTCGACGAGACTGCCTGCACAGCAGCGGGCAATTGGGGTTTGGACCCGTCCGCGAGCAAATAGCTGCCCTGCACGCTGTAAAGGCGCTCCATGAATTGCTGGGCCTGCAACAAGGCAGCAGCGCCCTGGGCACGCTGAGCCCGCTGGACATGGGCCCGGTAATTGGGCCAGGCCACGGCCGCGAGCAGCCCGACGATGAGCAAAACGGTCAGCAGCTCGATCAAGCTAAAGCCGCGGTCGTGGCTTGCGCGTGTCGGGTTCATGGATTCACCTCAAGGGTGGATTGAGAATGCGCTTGAAGCTGCGGGCACGCACCTGAGCCTCTTCAATGAGCACCGTGCTCTGCAGCCAAAGAGCGACTCCGGCCGTCGTTGCCCCCGTACTCGCATCGGCGCGGTGGTCGGGGCTAAAGCCACGCGCGGTGATCACATGAATTGGCAAGCCGTCCGGTTGATTTTTCAAGATCTGCTTTTCCACCAGGCAGATCGGGCTGCGGCTTGTGGCCATCGAGGCAGGCAAAACGGCGGCCACAGTTTGAGCGCCGGATTGCCAAACAGCCGACGTGTTCCAGATCGGCTGCTCGGGGCTGCTCCAGAGCAGCGCAGGGTCGGCCAGCCTGGGGTCGCGCAAGGCGCTGGGCAGCAGCAACTGGCCCTCGCAATGGCGCAAGCCGGCGTGAGCCTGTTCCCATGCCAGGGTCTGCATGAGCCATGCTCGTCCGAGTTGCAGCGAGCCGGCCGTGTTGCGCAATGCAGCCACCGATCCCAGGGCCATGGCGCCGAGCAGAATCAGAACGATCACCAGACTGACCCCTTGCTCGCTTTGCTCGGCGCGGACGACCGGCTTGTAGTCGCGGCGCATGGCGCTAAGAGGCCCAATTTCGAAAGGCCACAGTCGACCAAAAGGCGCGGCGCAGACGCGCATCGGTGGAGGTGGCCGGTGCACCATTGCAGTCGATGTAAGAGCGCGCATCGTCGAGGCCCAAAACCGGCTCCCGGCTTCGCACCAGCAGGCAAAATCGCACCGCGCGCACCTGGGAAAAATCGCTCACTTGCGATGCCAAAACGTAGCGCAAGGCCGAGCCTTCCTGCGCATCGACCGGCAAGCCCCACCACAGGCGCAACCGCTCCACGTTTGCGACCAGGGGCTGCGGGCCGGTCTTGCCACGGCCGGCGCAGCGCAGTTCGGTGCGACTGCCACTCTGACTGACCTGCCAGCGGTTGCGCGCGACATGGACCTTGCTGCCATCGGGCGCATCCACCGAATCAAGGCTGTTGCCCAGGCAGTCGGTGGGCTTTTTATCGCCGCCCACCACAGTGCTGAAAACATCGACCTCATGGCCTATTTCGACAGCCGACGATGCACTGGCGTTGCCCGACAAAGCGCAGGTGGCAGGCCCCTCTTCGGGCAAGCTGACAAAGCCTTCATCGCAGGCAACCACAGCCGGTGCGGCAATGCTGGTCTGCCAGGAAGCCTGCCCGGCACTGCCCGATCGGGCCTGCAGCGCGCGCCCGTATCCGAGCATCATGAAATCGGCGCGCAGCAGGTCGATCGCGATCTGAGCGTCTTCAATCAGTTGCGACTGGGCAGCACGCAGGACTTGGCTGCGCCCCGCGACGACCCGCTGATCAACCAGGACGGCAACAATAAGCAGGCCCATGAAGGTGGCCACAACCAACTCCAGCAGAGAAAAGCCGCTGCTGCGCTGCGAGCAGTAAATCTTCACCACACAACCCCCAGGCTCAAGCAGCGCACCGAATCACCGGGCGACACTGCCAGGGTGGCCGCACAGGTGTCCCAAGCCGCTCCCTCCAGGCCATCTCCGGCGCTGGCCTCGCGCCATGCCAAGGTGATGCGAGCGCTGCGACCCACCGGGTCCACGTCCAGCACCGCCGAACCCTGAGGCAAGGCCTGGCGCACCTGCTGGCGCCAAAGCGCAGCATCAGCCAAGGCCCAGGCCGCAGCGTCACAAAGGCCTGGCAAGCAGGTCGGTACAGTCAAAACCGCCTGCTCCTGAAAGCTTGAAGAAAAAGCCATGGCCTGTGCGACCGCGGGGCTGGCACGCAGTCGCTCAGCCATGTCGCCAGCCAGCATCAAGGCCATGCTCTGGTGCTGACCGAGCCGCGTCTGCCGCAAAGCGCTGGCCTGGGCACTGAGCCAGGCCGTTGCACCGAGCACCAGCAAAAACAGCGAGACCAGCACCTCGATCAGCATGAACCCCGCCACATGTCGATCGCTCAACTGCACGACGTAGCCCCCTCGGCTTGCAGGGCTGCGCGCCCCTGCATGGACACGCAAACGATCCTTTGGCTCGGAGGCGAGCCACTGCCGCTCAAACGCAGCGTCTGACCCGCTGCCCGCGCCATACCTGTAGGCTGATAGGTCAGACCGGGCCGGCCGGTGGCGTTGCTGCTCATGGACCGCAGCGCCGGGTCGGGCAGATGTTGCCGCAGCACGCGCTCGCCGGGGTCGACCACCCGGTTGCCATCGGGATCCAGAAACACCAGCCAGCCGCTGGCCCAGTCCACATGGCCGGCGCAGCTGCTGCCGCTGACCGACGGACAGATGGACACCGGTTGAGCCCTCCCAATGGCCTGCGCACGGGCATAGCGCATGTCTTCGACCAAGATCTGCGCCTGCGTTCGCAGCGTCCAGCGCTCGAGCAGACCACGCCAGGACGCAAGGGCCATGGCCAGCAGGGTCAGCGCCAGGGCCATGACCAGCATGAGCTCAAGCAAGGAAAAGCCGCATCCCGCTGCGCCGCAGCGCAGCATCGACGAGGGTTTGAGGACAGGTGCCACAAGCACGAATGCTAAAAACTCGCCGCCGCTGTTGTGTTAATTCTTATTAAGGTCGACTGCGCCGGACGTCGGAAAGAGCGGCCGAGCCCGGGCTTACACTGCCATCGTCATGATCGAACGCGCCCTCGAATTGGCCACCCAAGCCCGGCTGCTGGCCCCGCCCAATCCTGCGGTCGGCTGCGTACTGGTCGACG